>NZ_JAGQBL010000001.1:0-308943 GCF_024345615.1 Cyanobium sp. Maggiore-St4-Cus | reverse complement strand
CAGCTGTCGAGTCCAAGGATTGTAACTATAGATTGAAAACCCAGCCTCCAGAAGACACTGAGCACTTGGTTCACTGCGGTCTTCACAGAGAATCGCGGCAGGGGGAGCATCGCGAAGCGTCTCTTGAGCGCCAGCAAGCAGGGCATGCTCGTGGCCCTCCACATCAAGCTTCCAGCAAACCGAATGGCGGAGGGCTGGCAGCTGATCCACAGCCAATACCGGCAGCTCCTTCGAAAGACCAGGGTAATCAGCTGCCACCACCTGATTCATCGAATCGCGGTCGATGCTGAAAAACAAGCTGCCTTCTTTTGCTCCTACAGCAGCCTGGTGAGGATGCACTAGATGGCTAATTTCATTGAGCTCAATGTGAGCAAGAAGGCGCTGATAAGTAGCAGGAACCGGCTCAAAAGCTTCAGTATGGCAACCAACAGCCCCTGAAGCCAGTACGGTATAGCTTCCAACATTAGCGCCAATATCTGCAAAAGAATCTTCAGGGCGAAGGAGATGCAATATAAAAGCCATATCTGGCCATTCATGCAAACCACAATAATAATTGCCAGTAATTCCAGCCATGCGTGGCTCCAACGCAAGGCGGGTATTATTTACCCAAGGCAATACAAAAGATTTTGAATTAAAGCGATACCGCAGCTGCCAAAATAAATAACGGCCATAAGCCGCCGGTCGATTTCGGCAGCCAAGTGGATGATTCCATATCCAAGGGAGGGTGAGTCTAAGCATTGATTCAAACTAGCTGAAGATCAAGATGCTCCCGCAACCAATGGTGCATGACCATCAGCCCCCAGCGCCGTGCCCAGCTGGAAAGGTCGAGCGAAGCGGGAATAGGCGGCAGTGGGAAGGCATTGGAACCGGGGCGAAGCGGTGACGACGAGGCATCGAACCACTGCTGGAACGGGAAGGAGAAACCCTGCTTCGGGGCTGGCGCCAGCGCTGCCATCAGCTCTGGAAGAGCTCTGCGCAGGAGCTGCTTATCTGGCATGGTGCGGATGCTGGAAGGAATATCGGCAACCGAACGGAAAAACCCTTCATCCACAAAGGGAAGCCGAAGCTCTAGGCCATGGGCCATCGAAAAGCAGTCGCTATCTCGCAGCAGCTGCTGCCCCATATAGGAGCTGGTTTCGATGCAAGAGATGGCATCAGCCAGATCAGCTGGCGTTGAACGCTCCTTTTGTTCAGAGGTGGCAAAGCTTTGTAGGCCCCAATGGCGCAGCAATAGCTCCACTTCAGCAGGTGCAAATAAGCCTCGCAGGCAGCGATGGGCAGCAAAAACCGTGCCAGGCCCAGATAAAAAAGCTGCCAGCCGCTGACGCTTGTGCTGGCTTGATCGAGACAAGGCGTAGGCCAGCAAAGGCCGCAACACACCCAGGCACTGATGCCACTTCAGCAACTTTGGAATGGTGGTAAAACTCGGATAGCCTCCAAAAAGCTCATCGCCTCCGAGGCCACTCAGCACTACCTTCAAGCCTTGGTCAGCAGCCAATTTAGCTACACAAAAGGTATTGAAACCGTCAACACTAGGCTGGTCTACGGCAGCCAGAAATTGGGGCAACATTTCAGCCGCCTGATAGGCATCAAGCTGAAGTGCAACATGCTTACTGCCAAAGTGCCTGGCAACAGCAGCAGCCCGTGGAGATTCGTCGAAGCCTTGCTCACAGAAGCCAATCGAAAGGGTGGTGAGATCAGCATGAGCTGCCAAGGCGAGCAGAGCTGAGCTGTCAAGCCCACCCGAGAGAAATATACCCACTGGCACATCGCTGAGCAGATGGGCTTTTACCGAGGCTTCAAGCGCTTGCCGCGTGGCCAGGGCAGCCTCCTGCATTCCCAGTGGAAAACTTGACCCGTAGCTGGGCTGGAAGTGGGGCTGGATCTGCCAGTGGCCGCGATGCCATGTGCCAATTGCCCCTGGTGGCAGGCTAGAGATACCAGCGACCAGGGTGCGTGGCTCTACCAGGCTGCCGGCGCCGAGAAAATCGGCCAAAGCCTCCACATCAAGGCGCTTTGGAATCAGACCGGTGGCAAGCAGGGCTCGCACCTCTGAAGCAAAAAGCAGCTGCCCCGTCTCTCCCCGCCATAGGTAGAGCGGCTTAATGCCGAAGGGATCGCGGGCAAGCAGGGCTTTCTGCTCTTGCCGATCCCAAACGCAGAAGGCATACATCCCCCGCAGCTTTTGGAAAGCAGCCAAGCCAAAGCGAGCGAGAAGCTCCAGCAGCACTTCTGTATCGCTGCGGGAATGGAAGTGATGCCCCAAGCCCTCTAGCTCTTGGCGCAGCTCGTGCTGGTTATAAATCTCACCGTTGAATACCAGCACATAGCGCCCGCAGGCGGATTGCATCGGCTGAAGACCCGCCGGTGTGAGGTCTTGAATTGCCAAGCGGCGATGCAGCAAGCAGGCCTGATCAGTGGCAGGATCTCGCCATACTCCCTGGCCATCGGGACCGCGATGATCTAAGGCCTTGCCCAGCTGGAGCAAGACTTGATCTGGCAAGCCGGGATACCCAAGCGCTCCCGCAAGGCCACACATCAGGCCAATAGCCGGGGCATATTTAGAATAGCAATATCAATTCTAGTTGTCAAGCTGGATTAGTTTTTTTTTCGCCAGCACTCGGCGCTGTTCCTCGGCGGCGAGTATTTGCTCTAAGCGGCTACAGAAGGCTGGAAATCCAAAGGCTCCAGCTACCGCTAGTGAAAGGCCAACTGGATCAAACCAAAGCGGCCGGCCATAGCGGCCAAGCAAGGCTTCTAAAGGTGGCGCAAGCGGCAAACGAGGATCCACCAGCAGGCCAAACTCCCCATCGGCAAGGGGATCGCAAGAGCCATCGCGATTGCCAGCCAGGGTGGGCAAGCCACAGCCCATTGCTTCTAGAAACACAATGCCAAATCCTTCCTTCTCGCTGGGCAACACTTAGGCAGCCTGGTAACAGCACTGCAGGATGGATATCGAGCTGATGCACGAGCTGGTGCAGTCTGGGGGAGTCTGGGGGAGTCGTCGCCGTCGCCGGGGTATGGCTGCGGCGCAAGTCCGCCATGGAGACGATCACGCGATCGAGTTGGTTTTGGCGATCGCTAACGCTGAGGAGTGCGAGGGCGAAGAACAGCCGCAGCTCGGTGCTGAGGCCGTAGCGCTTCAGGTCAGCGGCGGGTCTGGGGCCGGACCGAAAATGCTCGGCGTCGTAGATATTGAGCGACATGGCCGAGGGGCAGATCATGAAGCAGGCCGGGGCTATCGCTATTGGCGATAAGAAATAGCCTCGATCCCGAAGTGCCTCAGGGCTGCTGGATTAGACAGCACAGCCTGGCGGGAGCACCACAGTGGGGTCAAATTAGTCGAATGACGTCAAGGACGCGCGAGGGTCAACATTGACTTTGGGGTGGGATGATCCAAGACCCGTCAGGATGTACGTAGGTCAAGATGAGAAGACATGCCAAGAGGGAGATACCACTCCATGGAGCTCGCGAAAAACGATGGCGAAACCTCCCAGTTTGCTAGGACGAGCTGACACCGAAATGAAGAGATGGTGATTCACTGGCAAGTGATGGCTGATTTGTCCACGACACTGACAAATCGTCTCAGGCTGGCATGACCTGGCCACTGTGGAGAAGCTTCAAACGCTCCTCAAGGATAAGATCCATGGCCCCAAAGGCATCATAATGGCTCGTCCAGGATAATTTCTCAGTCGCGTATGAGGGCGCACCGTAGATATCTTCAATTTCTGCGGGTCTGTAAAGAGAGGCATCAATATGCAGCCTATCTGTAGAAACATTCATACGCATGAATACATGATTAACAATATCCCGAAGGGAAACGGACTTACCGGTGCAGATCAGTTGATCCTCGGGCTGACCCTGATGCAGCATCAACCACATGGCCTCGACATAATCTGGTGCATATCCAAAATCGCGACGAACATCAAGATTGCCAAATGAGAGAGAGGAGACACTGCCAGTAGAAAGATCCAATGCCCCATCCATGAGCTTGCGAGTGAAGAATCCCTTTTTGCGAAGCATGGATTCGTGGTTGAACAGGATTCCAGACACAGCAAAAATGTTGTAGGCCGTGCGATAGGATCTAACTAACTGATGCGCCGCCACCTTAGAAACGGCGTAAGGGCTTATAGGGTTAAACAGTGTTGTTGGCTCCACGCAGGCATTGGTGACATTGCCGTACATTTCGCTACTGGATGCGTGGTATAGACGAACATCTGGAGACAGCATTCTGATCGCCTCCAGCCAATTCATCACAGCTTCCAAATTAGCCTTAATTGTGACTGCCGGCTCCTGAAATGATTTTGAGACGCTACTCTGAGCCGCCAGGCTGTAAACCTCTGAAGGCCTTACCTCCAGCAGAACTCGTTGCACCTCAATATAGTCGAGTAACTTTACCCTAAGAAGTCTTACCATTGGCAAGATACCTAGATAAGAAAGATTCCAAAGACTGGAATAGCGTGAATCGTCGAGGATACCTACAACCTCATACCCTCGATCCAAAAGAAGCCGCGCTAGGTAGCAGCCATCTTGTCCAGTGATACCTGTAATCAGGGCGCGCCGCATCATGGTTTAACGTTTTTATTAATGATAGACTGGTAGATTTTCAAATACTGTATTGCAATCGCATCTGGAGTGAATCGCCTGCAGTTCAGCTTCCCAAGCTCAATCAACCTATTCCGATAGGCTTGATCTTCGATCACCTGTAGCACGCCTTTACGAATTGAGGCCACCGAGAAAGGATCAACAAGGGCAGCGCCATCACCAGCGACTTCAGGCATTGAAGTGCAATTACTTGTGACCACGGCACGCCCGACTGTTTGTGATTCCAAAATCGGCATTCCGAATCCTTCGAGAGTGGAAGCAAAGACGACAAGGTCTGCCTTGTGAAATTCATCTACAATTTCGGACTCACTCAAGCCACTATAGTTCTCGTACGAAACATGATGTTCTTCCAGAATCTGCCTGAGATCAGGGCTGAGGAGGCCAATCAGCACAAGAGTACAATTCACTCCTCGCAATGCTTGCACTAATCGGGGAATGTTCTTGTTTGGTTTAGTGCCGATCTGCAAGATACGGGGTTTTTCACGGTTGAAGGTTTTGGATGAGGGGTGGAAGGAGGGAGAGATCGATACTGGTACAACATGAATGCGGCTCGGTTCAAGGTCAGGTACCCAGGTCAGCAGGTCATCCTTGACCGCTTGAGAAATCACGGTCAGCGCGGCTGCACGTTTGAGTGGATGTTGAAACCAGAATTGGCGCAAAATTTCGCGTTTGATGCCCTTGAGCTGATGCAGTCGGCCGCAGTCGGCGACCGTGACGACCGTGCGCGCAGGGTCTGTCCCAAGAGCAGCGAAATGGATATCACCTGCAATATGCAACAGATCGGCGTTTATGCGACTCGCATATCTGAGAATCCTCAGTCTTTGTAATAGCCCTTTGCTGGGATATGGAGAGATGCAAACCTCCACGTTGACCGACATCCGAGAGAGGGAATCACGAACTCTCTCGAAGTAGCCTTCAAGGCTGTAGCAATCTTCAAATGGACGCCTACAAATTAGGGCTATATTCATAGCGGATGGCGGACGACTGACTAAAGAATAAGTTCCAAAAGAGAATAACAACTTCAGGCAAGCATTCGTCTTGATTTACTACTTGAATGAGGAAGCATGGCTAAATGTTTTATTACAGGATGATGCCAGTGCCCCGTGACAGGCTCAATCATCGCTGTAGCAGGGTGAGAGCCTGCATTAGACCTGCGGTGGCCTGGTGGTAGCTGTAGCTATCAATATGTTTACGCGAGGCCATTCCCATCTGGAGAAGCAGATCGGGGTCGGAGAACGCAACCTCTAGGGCAGCCGTAAGGGCCATTCGATCCCCGGAGGGAAAGATCCAGCCGGTTTGGCCCGGGATCACCAGATCGGGGCCGCAGCCCACATGGCTGCTCACAATCACGGTCTTGGCCAGGTTCATCGCTTCGTTGATGCAGAGGCCCCAGGTTTCGCCCGGGCCATAGGAGGGAAGCACCACCAGATCGGCCAGGGCGTAGGTGCGGGGCATGGCGGTTTGGTTCTGGAAGCCCTGGAAAATTACCTGCCCTAAACCAAGAAAGGTCGCCCGGCGTTTCAATTCAGCCTCCAGGGGCCCGGCCCCCACAAAAACCAGCACCGCGGTGGGGTGGTGGAGAGCCGCAAAAGCCTCGAGCAAATCAAGCGGCCGTTTCTTGGCTTCAAACTTGCCGGCGAAGAGCACCACCGGTGCAGCGGCAGGAATCCCCAGCTGCTGACGCCAGGCACGGGCGGCCCGCTCTGCCTCAGGGGCGGCAGCCTGAAAGCGGGCATTGTCTACCGCGTGGGGAGCCAGGAACAGGCGCCGGATACCGTTGCGCGCCATCCAGGCGGCATTGGCCTGGCCCACGGGCAGGCCGGCGGCGAAGCGGCGAAACAGCAGGCGGCGCAGGAGCAGGGCCAGCAGGGGCTTGAGGCCAGCACGGGGGGCGAGTTGGTGAGAATCCCCGCGCAGCAGCAGGGGCACATGCCAAAGGCGGGGATCGAGCAGCAAGCCCAGATGGCTGCGGTAGGCGTAGCCAAACAGCAGCACGGCATCCGGCCGCCAGCGCAACAGCTCACCGGCCAGAGAGGGGTTGTGCAGCCCAGCAAAGTGATGGGTGCCGGGCTCGCTGGAGCAATTAGCCACGAAAGTGTGGGTATAACCCTCCAGCAACGGCACATCCCACTGCAGCTCCTGACCAAAGCCACGGTCGAGCTGAGGCGACACGCCGAAATCCCAGAGATAGAACACCTGCAGAAGCAGGCCCTGCTGCTGAGCTAGCTGGCGAAACCAGGGGGCGTAGTACTGAATCGGGTGGCTAAGCACTACCGCGAGGCGGATCATGCGAGCTGGCTACGGCGCGGGGATTGGCGGCCAAACCACCAGCCGACGAGCATCACCACCACCACGATCTGAAAAACTGCGGCTGCAAATGTGGAAGCAGCCATTTCATAGGTGGTGAGCCAGAACACCGTGAGCGCCAAGCTGAGCAGCCCCGGGGTAGAAAGAATTAACTGACCGCGGCCAAGATTCTCGGTGATGCGCAGCAAACAGCCTGTGGAAATGCCCATCAACAAGGGTCCGAAGCTGCTGCCGAAATTGCCCACGCCTTCTGCAAGAAATCCCCAAGCGATGTAAACCTTCTCGGTGTCTTCCACCGAGCGCTGGCGGCCGAAGTGGAGGTTGAGTAGCACCTGGCCTTCCTGGCTGCGACCCTTATTGGGGTTGAGGAAGCGTGGCACCAACGCTTGAGGAATTGCGCTGAGGCTTCCACCGCCTAGGGTGGGGGTACCGGCTAAAAGACCCTGCTGGACATAAAGCAGATTTTGCAGATTGTTGAAGCGATCGGTGAAGATGTTGCCGGGGCCGTCTTCTCCGGCCTTGCTCACCGAAGCGAGGCTGACCTCCACCCATTCCTGGAGGAGCACAATAGGATTGCTGGGCATGGAGGCTCCCTGGCTCCAATAAATCCCTCGAATCGCAGCTTTGCCGGTATTGAGAAAACCGATCAGAAAAAGGCCGGCAAGGGTGATCGCCAGAGCTTGGCGAGAGCGCCCCAGCCATAAGCCCAGCAAGGCAGAAAAAATTATGCCCTGCAGGCTGGAGAGCAGCAGACTGCCAAGGGAGACAGCGAGGGGCACAACCAGCAGCACCAGCCAAACAGCGCGACTAGGCAAGCGACCCTGGGGCCAGGCATAGGCGCCGGTGAAAGCACCTGCGATACCGGCTAAGCCAACAAGGGTGCGCAGCGGGGTAAGCAAGCCCTGGGCCAGGGCGCCTGGAAGCTGCCAGTAGAGCGGAGAATTGAGCAGCAGCTGGAGACCAGATGCGATCGCCAGGCTCCAGTGGGGCAGGAAACCCGGGTTGCGCAGGGCATCGGTGAGGGGTCGCCGGGGTCGCATGCGGCCCAGCTGTAAGGGTGTGAGGATCCAGCCAAGCCAGAGGGCCAGGAACCAAAGCAGCAAAGGCAGCACACAGCTAGCCAGCAGCTCCCCAGTGATCAGCACACGCCAATCCGCCACGATCTCGCGAGCGAATAGGGGGCTAGCAAAAGACAATGCCTGGAGCAGCACGTAAAGCGGGAATACGGGCAACACAGCTGTGGAGCGAGCTGAGCTGACAGCCATGATCGCGAAACCTGCCCCCACCGCAACGAGATAAACAGGCAGGCGCTCTGGATTGGTAAAAAGCAGCAGCAGGGCCAGCCCGGCCGCTAAGGCGGCTAGAAGGGGCAAAAAGCGCCTGAACAGGAGGCTCCAGGCAAGAGCCAGGGAGGCAATTGAGTCGCTGGGTACGGAAGCAACCGTCATCGGCATTGACGCAGGAAAGCCACCAGCTGTTCAGCCTGGCCTGCTGCAGTGTGGGGGCGCAGGGCCTGCCTGTCGAGCGGCAATAGCTGGGCATGGCGATCGCTCGCGAGCCAGGCACCAGCAATGCGGCTGGCCAGCAAATCGGTTGTGGTGTCGCTGGAAAAGGACACCAGCTGACCGCCGCCACAGCGCTGCAACAGCTCACACACCAGGCTTTGCTCGTGCATAACTGCCAGCAGGGGCCGGCGGGCCAGCAAGTAAGGCACGAGCTTGGAGGCGGTGTAGCCGGGGTCGTTTGACCCCAGCACCAACAGGGCATCGGCGGCTTTCAAAGTGGCCAAGGCGCGTGAGAGGGGCAGGCGATCGGTGCGCTCCTCCACGATTGCGCTTAAGCCGAAGCGGGCCGCCAGGGGTGCAATGGAGGGGATGCCGCGGCCGGCGGGGGCATAGGAGGTGCCGAGGAAGTGGAGGCGCAGGCGCTGACGCAGCTCGGCGGGGGCGTAGCGGGCGATGGCCTCAAACAGTCCGCTCAAGGCGGTGTGCAGATCGGCGCCACCGCGACCAATAGACACCCAGTGGATAAGGCCGTCGCGGGGATCGAAAGGCAGTTTGCTGGTGGGGATGGCATCGAGGTGCTGGAAATCCGCTTCGCTGCCGGGGAAGGGCAGCACCATCGAGGGAATGGGGGAAGCAAAGGGATATCGGGCTTGGAGCTGGGCGGGATAGGCGGCGCTCACGGCGGTGTAGCCGGCGGCGTGGCGCAACACGCAAGGCTCCTGAATGCGATGGAGACGGTCCACCACTGCGTATTTGAGCTGCCCACCTGGTGGGATGATCTCGGGGTGGAGGCGGTAGTGGTCGTTCACCCAGGGGTCCTGGTAGTCGAGCACGAAGGGCACACCGTGGCGGTGCTTCCAGAGGGGGCCGAGGCGGAAGCAGCCGAATTCGGTGGTGGAGAAGTAAACAAGATCAAAACGGCGCTGGCGCAGCAGCCGGCTACCGGCGCGGGCGAGGGCTCGGTGGCAGCGGGCATCGATGCTGCCCAGGCCAGGCAGCCGGGCCAAGTGCCGCGAGAGGCCGCGAACACGGTGGATGGGCACATCGGAGGGAAGATGGGTTGCCTGCCAGGAATCGCATTCGCTTGCGCAGCAGATGGGATCCACAGTTAGGAGCTCAGCGTTGCAACCCTGGGATGCCAGGTGCGGCAGCACCATGCGCAGCCTCTGACTGTCAGCGGCGCTGGTGGGCGGAAAGCGCGGGGAAACCAGCAAGAGATTCAAGATATTTTCACCTGGAGAAGTGAACCCTGAGAAGATGAATATTCTTTAACTATCCGACATGAAGGACCTGAACCGGAAGCGATAGCTACACAAAAGCCGCTTCAAAGACATGGGGAAAAAATAAAAAATATACCATAAATTCTTAACCCAATGCGGCGGCTCAAATTCTTGATTTAACAAATACCAAGTTGAGCTCTACAATTTCCGAGGTTTCTGCGTTTCTTGAAACAGGCGATATTGACGAAATAGAATAGCCCGCTTTGCACATAAAGTCATATAAATCCTGAAAAGTAGCTTGCTCCTCGTAAATCGGTATCAAAGGTGCCTCAACGCATACAATTGGGCATAATGCCAAGGCTGCAGGGGAACTTTGAATAATCTGATAGTCGAGCCCCTGAGCATCGATCTTGAGCACAAATGACAAAGCATCGTCGACGACAGGAGCAATTAATGAATCAAGAGTGGAAGTAGAAATATTCTTAGTTTCCTTAAGAATTCTGAGTTCTTGAAAAATTTTAAGACCCTCTGGAGAGGGCTTTAAAAGACTCGAAAAGTCAGGAGATCCGTAAATATACAGTGGTGAAATACCACAAGACTTTGCTACAGCTGCATTAAAGACATGAACATTACGAGAAGGGAATTCTCTTGCAAGCATACTTGCCATCGCAGCCTGGGGCTCAATAAGCAGAACTTGCTTAAAGTCACAAAAGGGTTTAAGAGATCTATAGAATGCTCCGCTGCAGGCCCCAACATCGATAAGCCCATTAACGGGATAATGCTTTGAAGCAGAAATAACCTGCGGTTCTAACCGCTCAAGCCCATGAGGCCAAGTGATGAGGTCAAGGTTAAAACGCCGAAAGATAGAACGAATGGCCTCCTTCATGAAAAAAAGCGTCAAAGAACAAGAAAAAGACTTTTATTTATTAGCCTGATCGACATATTGTAAACATTCATAGACTCGGCGCGCAGTTGAATCTACGTTCATTGTTAGGCCGGAATATTCGATGGCCTTTTCTTTGTGTAGCTTAAGAAGTTCTGGGTGTAAAAATAAATAATTTATTTTATCCGCCAAAGAAACTGGGTCACCCGCTTGATAGACCAGTCCTGCTCCTGACTCTACAACTATAGAAGCTAGCGAAGGCAGCGATGGCACTACAACAGCAAGACCAGAAGATAAATAATCAAATAACTTATTAGAAACCGTAAGATTGTGATTCGCACAGGATGGCCTTTCCAGGCAAAGGCCAATGTCGTATGGCGAGGCGGCTGAGACAGCGTCATCAGGGTCGTAAGGGCCAAGGAAAGTAACACGCGAAGCAATATTTAAATCATGAACACGACGCGTTATTAGTTTTAAATCAGAAGAACGAATCCTCCCTTGCACGCATAGCTTAATCGGATAAGGCAATAATGTTAGCGCCAAGAGCGCATCATCCAAGCCTCTTTGACTGAAAGCAATCCAGGAATTTCTCCAATACAATGATAATTCATTGCTATTTTTGCTAATTTCTCTGCTGGAACGGGGCCGATTCTCGGCGATAAACCAAGGCTGATTGTATAAAACTTTAACCTCGCGAGGATTATACAAATTCATTGTAACTTCCGCCAATTGATTGCTAGTAGTCGTAACTAGGGAAGCGTATCTTAATGATGCTTTTAGCAAGAAAGTAATTGATGCACTCGAGACGTCGGGGGAAGCATCTCCCATGTCGGGATAGTACTCCATCATATCAAAGCAGAAAGGTATATTTTTAGATCTAGAGTAGCTAAAGGCACTTTGTAAAACTTGGATGCCAAAACCATAGACCAAATCATAATCAGCAGAATTAAGAAGTGCATCAATCTGGTCTGTATATTCCCAAAAATATCGCGATGGCTTGGAACTACTGTTTTTATAAAAATAGCGCGCAAGGAATCGACAAAATTTCCGAAAAAACTTGGTCCAGAGAAAATCTGATGGAACAATAGAAATAATATTGATCTTGGCGTTATTGCGTAAGTACTTGGGAATATGGTCTGGTACTACATGTCCAAAACAAATGAAATCAATATCCCAAGACGGGAAAATACGATTGATAAAACAAGCTGCTCTAGGCGCTCGTGGTTCAGAGCGAATTGAATTTGAAGTTACTAATGCTATCCTCATCAGCCCTTACGAGATTGTACAGGGTAAGGCTTAATACTTGCATAAGCGAGAAAGTCTCGCACCAAAAGTTCACAAAAACGCCTTAGGGCGCATAATGATAAACGGAAATACACAAATGTCCTGTAGGGGGGGGGCACGTCAAACCCAAAAGTGCCAAGCTTAGGTATAAATATACGGAGGCCATCGCGCTTCACTGATGTAAGAACCATTGATGAAGAAATATCACGGCCATGAATTATGGAAACGGTGCTCATCACAACAGCAGGGAAAAAAGAGATAAGCTGATATCTATCGAGCAATGGTGCAATTCGTGCATTCGAATGAAAAAGGGCTTCACGTAAAGATCGTTGGTCCCATGCACCTTCGGGGCCCCATCGTCGGATCGAACATGCATAGAACTCCTCCCATAGCTCGAATAATTGTTGAGTGCTTTTGTTTTTAGCCCATGCAATTACTCCAGCAGATGGCTCCGGAAAACTATCAGGAATTTCCGGCAGATTATAATGCGAGCCTCCTTTGCCAAAGTTTAGGGCTACATCAAATTTCTCAAGGAGCAAGAATATATCGTCAAGCGATGCTAAAACCAATGTATCCGTATCGAGATGTATTGTATACTTATAGGGGGAAAGCCTTATTAGAGTCTTGTCGAAATAGGTACGGGAAAGCTCTGAAGAAATTACCTGGTCAAAACCTTCAAGAAATTGTGAACTCTCGCCGGGGGGTACAATAATAGAGATAGGCTCATCATGATAAGCTTTTAGTGAAAGCGCTGAATGCGCAGCTTCTTTAATATAGGACTCTCCATAGGCAAGATACACGAAGCCTCTGTCTGCTGAGCTCATAGGGATAAATCTCTTGGATGATGAAATGGATCGCTAATGCATAAAGCGAAAACCCGCTTCATAGGCTCTTGCCGGACGAAGCAATGGACTTCAAGGGGAGACAAGCGAGCATGGCCTCATTGTAGCGAAAAAGTATAAAATAAAGAGGCCGTGGCCAAGGAAGTACGTTGTCGAGGTCAATCCATGAAAGAAAGAAATAGATCCTTTCTGGAGGAGCCTGTAGTAATGAATTAAATTTAGCAGACGGCCGCGTAAAAAAAACAAAGCCGACAAAGGCAATGACAAGCGGCGGAAGAGAAAAGCGAACAGTCAGACAGAGATCCAATTCACGATCGTGACAATAAGCGGGAACTGAAGTTATGCGTTCACCAATAACACATCATTAGTAGATTATGGCATTCGCAACGGAAATCTATATTTAATCTCCTAATTAGGGATATGGAAGGTTCAGCGAAGCGGTCTTTGGTCGGAGCCCCAAACGTGAATGAAGCCTTCTACGCAAGTTAAGGCATCGCTCTGTAATACGGAAGCCGAGACGACGATAGCTCCACCCAAGTAGGCCTCTTTGCGGGGGCGTGAAGTCCGAGGCGAGTGCCTGGACCCAGGCCGCGATTGCATCTCCTTCAGCCGGATGAGTGATGGCCAGCTGATGAGCCAAAGGCCAAAGTACATTACAGGCTGCCCTGGCCCGACGGGGGGTAAGTTCATTGCGCTCAATCAGAACCTGCAGAGTACGGCGGTAGATTCCAAGCATCTGCCAGTGGGCCACTACCTGCTGGCTGCCACTGTAATTGTCATGCATTTGCTCGTCATGCTGGCTCCAGTAGCCGGCTAGTCCGGGGCTGCCTATCAGACTGGGCTGCATCAGGGCAACCTCCAGCATTCGCATCCGGTCCTCTCGCAGTGCAAAATCAGGCCGACTGATCGGCACCTGCTCGAACAGGCGGCGATGGAAGAGCATCCCAAGGAAGTGGCTGCCATTGGGTTCGCCGAGTTGAACCGCCAAAAAGTCATCCCAGATTCCCGGATCCGGTCCGACAAGAACGCCAGCGTCTCGCTCCCGATAGCGGTCCACTCGTCCGTAGACCAGTTCCACACAATGGTCCTTAGCCAATTGCCACTGACGGTCTATTGTGCCGGCACATAAGAAATCATCGGAGTCAAGCAGCCGGATGTAAGTTCCAAGGCTCTTCTCAAATCCTCGGATCAGGGCCCAGGGCTGTCCCTGGTTATGTTGGCGAAATACTCGGATCCCGGATTGGCTCTTCAACCACTCCCAGGTGCCATCAGTGCTTCCGTCATCCACCACGATTACTTCCAGGCGGCAATGTTCGGCCGTGCAGGAAGCAATCGCTCGTTTGAGCAAGGGTAGCCGATTGTAGGTAGGGATTATTACCGATACATCGATGGTTGACATGGGAATCACCTCAAGACACCAAACGCGGAGAAGCTTTGACAGATCTAACCCCGCACAACTTCCGGTATATGGGCCTGAGAAGGTTCTTGACCCAAGTACGGAGCCGGGCGGGCATACCAAAGCGCACTTCGGCGGCGAGCTGGGCCAAACCTCTGGGCCAGGAGTCCCGTTGCATTAAGGCCAACTGGATTTCCTGCGTGCGATAAGGGTGCTGGTCTGTGTGGTGGGCCAGGAAATGAACTACCCTTGGGGATATGGTACCCACGGGATACCAGGGCTGGTGAAGGGGATTGTATGCAGGCGGGTTGGTGAGCTGACACTGACCCCTGGGTACATCAATCCGTAGCTTGACCTGGCAAGCTTGGGGGTCGCCGAGGATACTGCCATCATCAACCAGGGCCGTCAGCCCTGCTTCTGCCATGGCGATTGACATCAATAGTTCATCGTTGGGTCGATTTCGGAGGCGTAACAGACCCAGAGCGTCGTACTGAGGTTCTAGGGCTCTGGCCCGGGCAAAGACACCATCACATACTTTCCCGGGTTCCAGGTAGTACAAGCCACCATTGAACTTGGGAAGGGAAGACAAGTTCAGCTTCTGGAGAAGTTGGCCGATGTCGCCAAACCACTCGCCCTTCTGGATTTTCCCGCCGACCACCCCGACAGATCGTCCCTGCATTTGCTCAAAAACCGGCTCTAGCGATCCGCATACCAGACAGTCGGCATCCAGGAACAGTGTCTGCTGAGCAGGAGCAAGGCGATCAAGTTGCAGCTTGCATGAGAATCCGATGCCTAGCGCACCCTCGCCAACTACGCGGCGATGTACCCAGCTGAGATCCTTCGGCCAGGGCACATCATCCAAGTCTGTGATGATGTGAAAGCTGACATTGTGAAAATCGTGCCAACAGCGGAAGGATCGGGCAAGATTCCAGGATAGGTTTAGATAATAGATCGAACCAATCGCCAGGGTAATCACTGCTTTCTCAGACATAATCAATCCTTGCTTTGCATACAATGAGCATAGGGGATAACCATTAACACGAGAAGGGATCTCCAGGCACCAAGATATTTTCGTGACATGAAGGCTTCTGGATTAAATCTGATTATCGATAAAAGTTTTGCAGAAGCGGTCTTAAGATCTTTTTCTTTAAGATTCTCCCAGACCGGTATGAGCAGCGAATGAAGAAGCGCATTCCGCGCATATGCAGAGGCTTTAGCCCTCTCCAGAAAAGTCAAGCCTGGCATTGCGAGTGCAACAGTAGCTGCATGCTCGCTCCACATGATAGGCGTCAATGTTGCTCCTTTTGCTTTCTGATGAAGACGATAGAAAGCAAGGTCTTTACGTATAATCGTTGCCTTGTATCCCAAACGAAGAATGAGATGCACCCAGAACTCGTAATCCATTCCAAATCGATATCTATCGATAAAATATGGCATTGCTTCACGGCTATCATTGGTCCAAAAGGTAGCAGGCTGAGGACATAATCCCGGGCCACCCAAAAGGTCAAGGCTCCCACCAAGAGGTGAGGGAGTAAATCGGTCGAGAGCCGTCGCCAGCTCGTTACCAATTAAGCTACTTCCCATAAAGATCACTTTATCAGCGCTTCTCTTAAGATATGCATTGGCTATTGTTGCAAGACAACCCGGCAACAGACAGTCGTCACTATTCAGATAGCCAATAATCTCACCGCTTGAATACTGCAAACCCTTGTTGATTGCATGAGTTTGCCCGCTATCAGGCTCCGTCTCCCAATGACTGAGATACTGCGCATACTTCCTTATAATCATTACACTATCGTCCGTGCTCCCGCCGTCGATTACAATATACTGAAGGTTTGAATAATCCTGAGAAAGAACCGAAAGGATAGTCTCTTCTAGGTATTCACCCTGATTAAAGCTGGGCGTAATGATGGATATCTTTGGGAGAAGCTGTTTGTCACTTGGCTCGGCCATAAGGATTCTTCAGGGCTTAGACAGCCAAGCTTTTGGATAACAGAAAGAACTGGACGGTCCAAGCAAGATTGACTGCGTTGAGGCGTGCATGGCTAGTCACATAGCATATTCTTGGGCTTATTCAACTAGGGCCGTGAAATCAAACTTCGCATTGCTGGGACAATAAGCCTAGCAAGCACGTACACAAAGCACTGATCTTAGCAACTTTTTCTTCTTCTGTTTGCCAATCAAATAGGAACTTCCACTATCCATTTGCTCTCACGGATCTGTCTACAGTTTGTCAGCCCTTAATCTACTAACCCACCATTTGAGTGTTGTAACAAGCAGATAGAGGATCCAGAGTTCTGACCCAAGGCAATGGTACTGCTGCATCGCAAACCTTCGCAGGCTCTACCGGAAATGAGTCTGGTCTGGTGGTGAGTGTCATCACGCGTGTCCAGCACCTGAGTTCAGCGTAACGAGGGAGATGTGCTCGCCAACAAAGACTCCCCGTACACCTCCGCATATAAGCCAGCCACCCGCGCCGGATCCCAGAGTCGCTCCGCCCTCTGCCGCGCCGCAGCCGCCAGCTTCCGCCGCCGTTGCGAATCCTCCAGCACCCAGCGGATCGAGCCTGCCAGCGAGAGCGGATCAAAGGGTTGCGCCAGCGCGCCGGTGACTTGGTGATCAACGATGTCGACCAGGCCGCCGGTGGCGAAGGCCACCACGGGGGTGCCGCAGCCGTGGGCTTCCAGGCCGGTGTTGGGCAGGTTGTCCTGGCGGGAAGGGATCACGAACACATCGGCGGCGGCATAGAGCAGGCGCAGGCTGAGGTCGTCGTGCAGGGGGCCGCTGTAGTGGATGGGGAAGCCGAGATCGGGCGGCTGGGCCGGCCGGCTCTGACCGAACACCACCAGCTCCAGCTGCTCCAGCGGTGTGCCGGCCACCTGGCTGCGCAGGCGCTGCAAAGCGTCCAGCAGCAGATCTGCTCCCTTGCGTGGATCGGCGCCCCCGCCCATGGCGCCGAACAACACCAGCGGACGCTCGCCTGGCAGGTCCAGCAGCGCACGAGCCTGGGCCTGATCGCAGGGGGCCCACACGATCAGGTCGATCGGATAGGGGATCACCGTGATCGGCCAGTCGCCCATCAACGTGCTGCGGCGGGCGCAATCGGACAGCCAGTGGCTGGGACACACGATGTGGATCGGCCTGCGCCAAGCGCGGCGCTTGCGTAGCCAGGTGCGGCGGTTGAGGTCGGGGCCTGCTTCATGGGCGGGGCGGCTGGCGGGGCTGTAGCCAGCCGCGAAGCGCTCATCGCTGCTAGCGGATTCGCCGGGTAGGGGAGGGCTGGTGTAGTGCTCGGCGCCGCAGAAGGCCCACTGGTCGTGCAGGGTCCACACCAGGGGCATGGGCAGGCGACCGATCTCCTCGATCGAGAGGGTGCCATCACCCAACCAGTGCAAGTGCACCAGATCGGCCTGGCCTTGGCGGTGGCGTTGCTGCAGCTCAGCGCCCAGACCCGTGGACGGCCAGGCCACTGAGTGCAGTGTGGGGTTGCCGGTGCGAAAGCCTCGGCGGGCGCGTTGGGCGAGGCGAGGCTGCAGGCGGCGCCAGATCGGGTTTAGGCCGGTGGGAGGGCCGCTGATCACGGTGGGGTCATCTGACAGCTGGCTGATCACCCGCATCTGCGAGGTGAGGCCATGGGCTACGCCGTGCTCCACCAAGCTGCGATGGATGCGGTAGGCGGCGCGGGCGGCACCGCCGCTGATGTCGGAGGCGTTGACGTGGAGGATGTTCAACGGTTAGCGGCTACAGCGCTCAGCAGCTTGCGGGGGTAGTGCAGGGGGTGGGTCACGGCCAGCTGGGCCCGTTGGCGCCACGGGCTGATATGCCGCGCACGCCACTCCCGCCAGGGGAACAGGCGCTGCGAGCGCCGCTCCATCGCCCGCAGGCGCGGCCAATCGGGCTCCACCACCTGAGCACGCTGGTACATGGTGGCGTGACTGCCCACGCAGGGGCCGAGCACCTCCAAGCCCAAGGCCTGGCAGAAAGCATCAAAGCTGTACCGCAGATGAAAAGTGCAGGGCAGGTGGCAGGCGATCACCGGAAAGAAGCAATTGGCGATCAACAGATGGCCGTCGGGACGCACCGAATCCACCATCGCTGCCAGCAGGGAGAGTGGTTCGGGCACATGCTCCAGCACATCGGTGCTCACAAGCACATCGACGCTCTGAGTTGTGAGTTCGGGGATGAAGTGAATGTTGGCGAAGGGCTTGCAGCTTTCGATGCCATGGCGCGGCGGGTAGGGCTCACAAATGGCCACCTCAGCCTTGGGAAGAGCAGTTGCCAGCAGACGTGCCAAGGTGCCAAAGCCCCCGCCAAAATCCAGAACCCGGCATGGAGCCAGCGCCGCCACCGACGCCGTGATCGCCTGACGGTGGCCCATCGAGACATCGTGCTGCTCGATGAACATGCCGTTGAGCAACCACACTGGATCGCTGTAAAAAGTGGCCAGGCGATCAGAATGTGGGAAGCGATTATCACATCCATGCCGTTGCCAAGCTTGGTCCATTAGGCCCCACAGTTGCTCCAAGACTGGATTAGCCCCGGTTGATGAAAGCATCGACTCAAGTGCCGTTTTTTCGGCAGCGTCGACACTGTAGCCAGAAATATCAATCACAAGTAAACACTGTGCGAGATGGTTAATACTAGCAAAAGATATTCAACCAGTTTGCCAAATACGCAAGCCATATTCTGAGTCACAGATATTAGCAATTCATTCTTGCTTGAGGTTAGTCGCAATCAATCCTAAATCGAGGTAGCAGTAGCGATCATCCCTTAAAGCCCATGGGTCTAGCTTGTTGAGGAGAACCGAGATCATATTGATCACTGGGCAAATAAAACGACAGAACTTTCTCGCGAGAATCAATCGATGCGTATTTAGATGGTCAAGCAGAAATACGCACAAGACATCATAAATTGATCCCATAGGCCTTGCCTCAACGACTTCTAGGCCAGCACCGTTGAAGATCTGCTCGACACCCCACCGAGTAAATCGTCGGAAATCAAACGGCGCCTCATGCTCTGGCCATAGCAATGGACCAGTAATCAGGAGCTTTGCACCAGGACGAGAAACCCTCTTTAGCTCACACAAGGAATCATGAAGGTTCTCAATATGCTCAATAACTTGAAAAGATACAATAGCATCGAAATAATTATCAGGGAACGGCAGTTTCAGCCCGTCGTAGAAATAGACCTTATCTTTCTCGTAAAAACTTCCAGGCTGAAGATTTCTGTCATATTCAACACCCATGTAGTCATGAACATCAGGAAAGCAAGCTGCATAAGGCCTAGAACCACATCCGAAGTCAAGGATGCGGCCTGAAATGACTTGCCCCTGCTTCCGGCAAAATTCTTCAATATAGTGCCTTGGAATCCAATAGATATTCATTCCGTCAAATCGATCAAGGTAGAGACAGCAAGAAAGGAGAGGCGAGCAGATAGTACGGGTGGAGGCCACCTTAGTGCTATCAGAGAAGTCTTATACAATCAGGCTATTTGCAACAAAAGCGTCGAATGGCTAATTCCTTTATAGCCGTATATTTTCTTGTTAGCCTTGCAACAATGGCAGCACTGCGGCTAGCTTTAGGTCGGGCAAAGACAGAAGAATAAGTATATCGATCAGCCGTCGGGTCCCTCAGTACAAAGCTCGGATGCATCAGGTCACCCAAGCCCTGATAAGCAACCGTGGGTTCGGCAACGCTTGTGGTGTGCGTACCATCAGGCCCAAAGCCCACATTGCTCACCAGGTTGCGGTTGGGTAGGGCTGTGAGGCCGCTGTTGGCAAGGCAGGCGTACATCCATTGATAATCCCACCACGTAATCGGCACTGACTTCGCGTGTGTACGCTGCCAAATTCCACTCCAGTAGTCGCGCTCCAGTGAATCTTCGAAGATTGAGTTCAGCAGGCCGGAATCGCGCAGGGCGGGCCATTGGCTGAGGTCGGCGGCGTAGTGCCGCCAGCAGCTGCGCCAGCGGGCCCAGCCCCAGCAATGGTTGTGACGGCTGAAGTAGTAGCTGCCATCTGCGCGACTGGCCTTTCTGGAAGTTGTTGCCGCTGATGCACCACACCCGCGTGTCGTGGCGGTAACGCTCCAGCAGGGTGGCGCAAGCAATTAAAAGACGAAAAGGAGACGACTCATTATATAAATTAATAATAAGAAATGAACACTCGACAAAGGAAGAGATATTTCTATGGCTGCCTAGATCATCTGGCTGGCCGTGAATTTACAGAGTACGTAGCAGACAATTTTCCACTCGCTAAATTTTTTCCCAATCCGGATAGAAAGTTCATCGTTGCCTCATCCAGGGATTGCACTGTCGAAAGGAAGCCCAGTTCGAACTGATCTAGCGTGTCTCCCCTGTAGAGAGGCAAGGACCCAATATGTGGGGTTAAAGGTATCAGTTTTTCAACAGCATATAAAAGACGCCTTGCATCGCTGACCTGGCAAGATTGAAGATCAAATAACGATGACGACGAGGGAGCAAGCAACAGTTCTCTATATTCTTGAACGGTGCATGGCTTGTTGACAAGTGCCTTGGAGAATGATTCAGGGGTAGTCATCGATATGGTTATGGGCCTTCTTCCATAACAGCAGGCCTCGAGCGCCGATGTACCAGCATAAGTTACAATTCTACGAGCCGATTTAAATACCTCTAGGTTCGAGCCAGGCTCGTATTCAATATTTATGTTGGCAGGCACGCTTCTCATATCTAAACTTTTTAAGATAGCAGAAATAAGTTCTCGCGGATTCTCGCCCCAACGCAACGAACTTGGGTGGACTCGGACCGACCAGCTCTCATTTGAAGCAGCAATAATTCGAAGTGACTGCCGAAACCATTCCATATAGTCAGCGAAAACTCTATTTTGATCAATATAATTAAAAGGGGAGTCCCTAAACACATGCAAAAAGACTACATTCGTTAAATCACCTCTGCCAGGCGTGGCAACCAAGGGAAGAGCAGCAGCCCTGGAAGCATCATCATATGCGGAAATTCCTTTTCGCCGTTGATGGAAATAGCCTTCGGCATCGATCATGCTTACATGCTCGAATAGATTGCTCCAATGGCTTAAGACATGAATAGAAGATGCTTGATCGAAAGTCGTTGGGCAACTGTAAATAGAATCACCAGCGTGTGCAAACAATCTGAATGTTTTATCAAGGCAAAAGCCAACTTTCAAGGCCCTTGTTGCATAAACTGTGTGCCCCAAGATAGAATGACACACCCCAATTGATCGCAGCCACTTAGCCCTCTCAAGCGCCGAAAGGCATTGGACACCAGAAACCCATAATGCATTAAAATTTGGGGTATATTGCCTGTCACCTGCTACGACAAGTGCACTGTCCCAAACAGCATGGAAAAGCTGACATTGGTCCCAAGAGCTACATTTGAGAAGGGCAGCACGACTTACTTGAAAAGCCAGCAACAAACCTCTAATGCGTCGGACAAGGCGAGCAAGAATACTTGATTTGTGATTAAGGCATAAGGTTCTAATATGCACTTCAGAAACAAGTGTTATACTGTTACGCTTAACAAAGGCAGCTGAACGAGATTCGCAAAGCCTTTTTGGCAGAGCTTCAACGATTATCTCTTCGACACCAATCTCCTTGCAATACCCCGCTGCCACAGGAAGAATCCAGAGAAGCTGAGACTCAAGGAGCCCTCCCCCCAGATAAAGACGCTTTTTCATACATTTTGAAGGCTTAAGAATCGCCTAGCTTAACATCAAGGTACAATAAATTAATCCCAAGGCATACCTATCTTATCACAAACCAGAACAATGGCTTAAAAGCTATTAATGCATTTAGCGAGTTAGATTGGCCGGACGTTCTAATACTAGCCGCAATGAAAATTTGATCATAAATCGCACCTGAAAACATACTCATACTCCGCCCTCATTGGGAGAGAAGAAAGCAAGAGGGCTAAATGAAAAGGAAAGCATACATTGCATAGAAAATGATTCAGAGGGGTTAAGGTTGCATATTGTTTAAACAGTGGACACAACTATTTGGAATTTGGCTCCAATCATTTGAATTAAATGCTTCTTGAAGGGCTTTTCTGCCATTCAAAGCCTTTTTAAGTGCATCTTCCTCCTGAATATTTGCAAGTCTTAAGTCATCTGAATCACGCCCGTAGCTGGTGCAGCATGGGGAGATTCTTCCATCGGCCCATAGCGACAAGTAAGAGAACGGGTAGTGACACTTTGGGAATACATTGGCAACTTTCGGATCTGATTTTGGAAGCGTATTAGCAAAATTTCGATCACGAAAATGAGAAATATCTGACAATTCTTGGTATTCAACTGAATCGACAATGTCAATCCACTTATCCCTAAATGCATCGATCTCATCCTTATTTTCTTGCTGGATAACAAACGAGACTCTTAATAGCGGCGAAAGTGAGTTTAATGATGCCCGCAATCTACGAATAGTATGAATTTTTCTCTCTATTTTTTCAAGGGCATCTGAGCCACGAATTCTCTGAAACGTGTCTTTATTAGCTGCATCTAATGAAATAAATAGACGAGTAAGACCTTCCTTCACAAAAAATTCTAAATCAGAGTCCTTTAATGTACTGCCGTTGGTAAAAAGTATTGTATCGGGGAAAAGCCTAATGGCCGTTTTTACTATATCTTTCCATCCCGAATAAAGAGTAATTTCAGATCCAGAGCCCAGCATGCAGCATTTAGCACCTCTTGACGCGGATTGCGTCAAGAAATCTAATATAGCTGAATTCTGGATCCGACTAAGCTTTCTATTATTATCTGGAACATCGCACATGATGCAGTTAAAATTGCATAGCTCGGAAACATTTACGGCAACCGTGTTAATTGCATTGGATTCTTCTGGTTTTAAATCATAAGCACAGTGGTAGGCATTCCTGTAAGCAAGGGCGGCTTGCAATCCCATTTTTGGTGCAAGAACATTAATCAACTTCTCTTCATATGAGCCGGATGAGACCTTTGTGACATGAGCAAGGTTTGATGTGTGGATTTCACTATTAAAGACAGGTTGTTTTTCCATTTTTTGTTTTAAGACTTTAATTGAGTAGAGATTTTTGTTGACAAGTGGTTGCCAAACCAACTAAGATTAGGCTAATCAAGGCGCTAAGAGTAAATAGATCAGATCTGCCTAGCCTCGGAAACAACAACGGTCAAGCCCATGCCCCCCCCCCCCCGCTTCATAACCGGCCCGTGCCATTCCCAGAGTGTGACTTTTGATAAAGGTCGTCTTAGCTCTGGCCCGGGGGGAATCGGGATCGCTGATCTCGAAGCTGCTGCCGCGGACGACGAGCGTCATGGTGCCGCCGGTGTCGGTCTGCAGCTTGATGGCGTGCACGCCAGCCTAGGCGGCGGCATCCACAAAGGTGTTATGGCCTGCAGCCCTGGGGCGGCCGGCGATTTCGATCGTGATGCGTTCAATGACTCAGAAACGGCAGACGCGGCCAAACTCAGATACATAGTTAGCTGCTTTGCTGTACGAGTTGAAATTCAAACAGATTTGCTGTCTTGCGCCATCTCTGGTTTTCCAGTGGCCACACCAGCGAAGGCTGGCGAGCACAGGTCGGTGAAAGCACCCTCAGTGGCCTTTATACTGCCCATATTGGCCTAAACAAGCCACTTGCTGAGATCGAAATAGACGGCGAACCAGCGGAAGCCATAAACATGGTGAACTCAATTAGTCAATCAAGGCCTTCAGAGAAGCTGATCTAGGCTGAGAGGAGTTCCGCAGCTGTAGGCCTGGCGAGCCTGGCGCCCCAGTAGTTGCTCAAAGAGGTGGGGCGGAGCCCCGTGACCTGGACGCACGATGCGTATATTGGTGCTAGTGAATAGTTCACCGGCTTCAATGTCTGCAGATGCATAGACCGAACGCCGAAACACCAGACTCTTCTGCTCGGCTTCAGTAGGCCCATAGCGCACCTTCCCGAGAGCCTGCCAGGCCCGCTTACTCTCCTGCACCAGGGCTGACAGTTCAGCCGGCTCTAGTGAAAAGTCACTGTCAACTCCACCTTCAGTGCGGGAGAGAGTGAAGTGCTTCTCGATGACTGTGGCCCCAAGCGCAATGGCAGCCACGGCCACACCTAGACCCGTGGTGTGATCGGAAAGGCCAACCTCACAGCCGAACAGCTCGCGCAGATGGGGGATGGTGCGGATGTTGGTGTTCGCGGGTGTGGCGGGATAGGTGCTGGTGCACTTGAGCAAGACGAGCTCGGTGCAGCCGGCGGAGCGAGCCGTAGACACCGCCTGCTCCAGTTCACCGAGGCTGGCCATCCCCGTGGAAATAATCAGAGGCTTACCTTTGGAAGCGGCCTTGGCTATCAATGGAAGGTGGTTGTTCTCAAAGCTGGCGATCTTGTAGGCAGGCACATCGAGGCCCTCAAGGAAGTCGACCGCTAATTCATCAAATGGCGAGCTAAAGCAGATGAGGCCCAGCTCACGGGCTCTCTGCATGATTGGCGCGTGCCATTCCCATGGGGTATGGGCCTGCTGGTAAAGGTCATGCAGGTTTTTCCCTACCCAGAGGCTGTTCGGATCTGTAATATCAAAGTCGCCACCCCGTACATCCAGCGTGATGGTATCAGCGGTGTAGGTTTGTAGCTTGATCGCATGGGCACCAGATACTGCTGCGGCTTCCACAATTTCCAAGGCCCGCTCAAGGCTCTGGTTGTGGTTGCCACTCATCTCAGCGATCACAAACGGAGGATGCTGCTGACCGATATAGCGTTGACCGATTTGAATTGCAGAGTTCATTTAAAGAAAAGCTCCGGTTAGCTTGCTAAAGCATCGCACCCCGGGACGGGGAGCATGTCCTTCAATAAAACCAGCGCGTAGAAAAGACTTTGCACTCGCTTCATTCGTAGCTCGCACTTCACCATAGGCCTCAACTCCAGACCCCCACTGCCGCTTCATATCAACCATACCTCGTTGGATCAATTCAGAAGCGACTCCCTGCCCCCTTATCACTTGGTCTAACGAAAAACTGATCAAAGCACGGTCGGGATTTGAATCGCTCCGTTCGAAACGAATCTGACCTAGTGGTAGACCTTCACCATCCACCAGCACCCTCAAAATGGCATTGGGCGAGTGCATTCGGCCACGGAACCAACTCTGGTGTTGTTCGAGTGGGATTGGATCACTGCTAAAACTCTGCCGTCGAACATCCGAATCATTAGCCCACCTGTAATAAAGGTCCTCATCCGCCATGATTGTTGGCCGCAATCGCCTAGTGGTGATTGGCCCGAGCATGACAGTGAGCAGCCGTCCAAGGCCATGACCGTCACCTAGCGCCCTGGCTCGATCGCTCAGCTGAGACAGCAGCTCAGGTCGATCCTGCAATGTCAGTAAGACCTGTATTAATTGATCAGAGGGATCCTCAGCCTCCTGGAGATCAACAAAAATGGCCGCCCCCACTTCAGCGATGGCCTGGGCTCCTTGCCGCTGGTTGTCCGCCACAGGTATCACAATCGTAGGTAAGGCCAAGGCTGCCCGTTCCCAACTGGCCGTGCCGGCGGCGCCTATAGCCAGATCAGCTCGCACCATAAGGCCGGCTAGTGAGGGCAGCCCCCGATGCAACTCGGTATGAGGGCGTTGTTGGGCCAACTTCTGAATGCTGGCGCTATGGGGTGCCGCTGAACCAAGAACTACATCCACCGCAAGGCACGCGAGATCTGGATGACAGAGAGCTTCAAAGGCTAGGGCTGTGTAATTGGCCTGATCCACACCACCAAAAAACACGAGCACACGGCGCAATGTGCGGCGTTGAGGCGCTAGAGGCTGCAGCTGCGCATACAGAGGATCCAACTGGGCATAAGCGGGCCCCAGCAGGAGGCGGCAGCTGGCGGGCACCAGTGCACGGTAGCATCCCCAGGCATTGGCTTCCATTCGGTTTGCATCCACCAGGACCGCAGCCTGATGGGTCCTGTCGGCCAGATCGTCGAAGACCAGCAGCCTGGGTGGTTCATCCTGGAGCCCGCTGAGGCTATCGCAGATTCTTCCTTCCCACTGCTGATCAAGGCCGTAGTGATCCACCACCAGCCAATGGATGGGGCCTGGCCCCGCTGTCCTGATGACATCCAGACAATCGTCAACGTCCTGAAGCTGCGAGCATCCGAGCCAGGCCCGATAGAGATCACGTCCTTCCAGACCGTCCGGGCATGGTTCAGGGCCAGGCAGCGCAGGCAGCCTCATCACCGCAAACTCCTCGGCCAGAAGAGCGTTGAGGGCGCCAGGGCGCTCTCGACACACAAACAGAACCTCCGCCCCGCGCCTCTGAAGGCCACGCGCCAGATTGCGGCAACGTAATACATGGCCGCTGCCGATCGCCAGAGAGGCATCGCAGCGGATTAGAACGCGTATCGGCGGATAGGGGGTCAGTCTAGTCAGTGTCAAGTGAAGGGGCGGCGGTCCATGTTCACATCGCCGACGTGGTGTAGATAAACCACCTGGGAGTTGGCGAAACCAAAAACAATGCTTGGCATTTCAGTGCTAGCTAGCGGGCTTCTTGAGCCAAGGCTTGACGCATCAGCTCAGCATGCTTCCAGTCGTCAGCCGTGTCGATGTCATGCACGCGCCAGCGCGGCAAGAGCAAAGGTTTGCTTCCTTCAAATAGATTCTCAGATTGCAACCATGCCTGCGGCCGCCCCCAATAGAACTGGCCAGAATCGTGATAGGCATCCTCAAGATCCTGGCTGCGCTTGCTGAACTGCTCTGGGTGCCACATGTGAGCCATGCCTGAATCTAGATCTAGGCGCAGTGCCCGCTGTATTGGCGAAGGATAGTCTGTGGCGGTGAACACGAATCGATCAATAGGAGCTTGGTCTAGCAGTACGAGACCCTGCTTGATATCGGCAGGTTCAACGAAGGGTGCCGTGGCATAGAGGCAACACACCGCCGTGAGTTCATGGCCACGATCCTGATACCACTGCACGCAATGAGCGACCACCTGATTGGTGCTCGCAAAATCATCCGCCAGCTCTGCCGGCCTCATGAAGGGCACCTCAGCAGCCCATTGCCTGGCAACATCCGCGATCTCTATATCGTCCGTCGAAACGATGATATGATCAAAGCATTCGCTCGCATTGGCCGCTTCGATCGACCAGGCGATCATTGGCTTGCCGCCAAATTCGCGAATGTTCTTGCGGGGGATTCGCTTACTACCGCCTCGGGCTGGAATGACACACAACAAACTCATAACAAGCGATCTATATCATGTCGAAACGCATGAACACCGCCTCATTGCTATTCCATGCTCAGCACAGTGCTTGCGTATAGTTGCTGGCGTCGCCGGGGTAAGCGCAAAAATAGATGATGCGGCAACCCCCTGTATCCAAGTTGAATCCAAAACGCAGGAGATATGACCGGCATCACCTGCACCACCAGCCAACAGGATGGGAATCGGCGGCCGAAGCTGCTCCATATCATTAACTATATGCGGATCAAAGCCAGAAAGAGTGCCATCGCGTGAAACATCATGGAGCAGAACTTCACCGACTCCGAAAGCAATCGAATTCTCTATCGCCTCATTGAGGTTGGCGTCAATGGGATCTTTAGAGCGATAATCCCAAACCCTCGCCTCGCTATTGCCATCCATTCGCTGATAGGGCAATACCAAGCCAAGGCTTTGCGATCCAACAACTTCGGCAATCCTCTTCAGAGCAGCCGGATCATCCAGGAATGCTGATGTGAGAAAGACCTTGTCGAAACCGGCATTAATACACAGAGCGGCATCAAAAGCAGAGCGAATACCGCCCGCATAGGCAATCGGAATATCAACCTCCTGGCGAACTAGACGAAGAACCCGTTCAGGAAGTTCAAACTGCTGACCCCCTGCCTGATCGAGGTTGATGATCAGCAGCTCATCTGCAGAACGCTTAACGTGAAGGCGCAGATTTTGTGCCAACGCCCCTACTGTCCGCCATGGGCTAAAACTCTGTGAAAGGCAGACTTGTGTTCCTCCCCTGAGAAGAATAGACGGAATGATCCTTTTTTTCATGCTGGTTTATTGTCAGCAAGCAGCCGATCCAACAGGGCATAGCCATCAAGGCCACTTTTCTCGGGGTGAAATTGAACTCCTGTGATATTCTGGTATGCAACAGAAGCACAGAGCGGCCCGCAGGGATGCTGAAAACAAGAGCTGATCACTGAACTATTCGTTGGCTTTACTACGTATGAATGTACAAAGTAGTAGTCAGATCGGGAGCAGCCGCTTGAAGCTGAAAAATCATACAAACAAGACTGAGAATTCTCCCCGGTAGGAGCTACTAGCTGATTCCAGCCGATGTGAGGCACTCGAAAACCAGGATCGGTTGGGATTGGAACGCAGCCACCTGAAAGCAAACTCAAACCCTGAACTCCAGGACTTTCCTGGCTGAAACCAAACAGTAGTTGCATGCCAAGGCAAATACCAAGAAGCCTTCCGCCATTATCTACATGGGCCTGCAGCGCTGGAACAAGGTGTTGGCCGCTCAGATACGCCATGGCTTGTTCATAGGTACCGACGCCAGGCAGGATCACATGGTCGGAAGAAGAGAGCTGATCCGCTAGGCCGAGGATTTGATAGGGCTTATTGCGTACGCGTAGATAGCGCTCAAGGCTAAAGAAATTGCAAAAAGGAAAGTTAACAATATAAATCATTGGGGGAGCGCCTCTGAAATTCAAGCTATGAATGCAAGCATGAATAAGAGCCTGCTAGCTGCGGAGATCCATCTTCACGCCGCGTTAGCTGTCCAGCTTGATCTTGCAGGAAGAGATCGTAATTTGTGTAATCATCGCATACAGCATCAAACTCCTGCATACTTATTTCAAAGTACGCAAGAATCTCCGTAAGAGTGCGGTCCAAATATGAGGCGGGATAGCGGCCATCATGGCGTTCCAGCAACATGCTGGCGTCCTCTCGAGAGAGAAGGTTGCGGCGAATTAGATTACAGGCAACATCTGTCGCACGACTGAACCCAAACTTTAAGTATTTAAGGTAATCATGGATCCCATGAACGTAATTATCTAGATTTTCATAGTTGGAAATCGTGCCAAGAATGTTTGTTTCGCTTACGCGGAAGCCAAGGCTTTGAGAAATCACTGCGTTTGAGATTCCATTCCAAGGAAAATAGTTGTCAAGATAAATCCCTTTTAAGCCAAGGGAGTCTACGTCTTCGACGGAAGGGTATTCATAGAAATAGAGATCACGAACGGCAACACCATCTATAGCCAGAAGATCTGATACCCGCAATCCGTTCAAGGAGCCATATTCCTCAAGCACGCGCCTGTCAAAATATTTAAGATAAGCGTCTTCAGGCCTGCCTGCACCATACTCACGCTGCGGACATTCGCCCCAAAGGATTACCGGGATCTGAAATTGAACTGCTGCACGCACAGGAGTGGTGTAAATCAGCAGATGCTCCGGCCACTGAATATCTCCCACTGCAAAGAAAGCATGACGATTGATCTTTTTGCGGACCTCTCTGTTCACGGAAATCTCGACATAATCGCAACCAAGAGACTTTAGGTTTTCGATATTTGTGCGGCCAAGTGCCGTCAGCTGATCAGTTGGAGCAGTTACGCAAAGAGGATTGAAACCCTCTTGTAGCACTCTCCAGACTTGATATGTACTATCTTTTCCTCCAGACACTGGCACAATGCAATCATAGCGAGGATTTTTCTTATTGGCACGAAGGAGATCTCGAAACACCTGTCTACCGGAAGACCAGTCATACTTAGATCGCTGTTCAAATGAATGGCAAGCTCCACACAAACCATCTTGGAACCAAAGATCTGGCTTTGTGGATGGATAGAGGCAGCGGCTGCAATAGCTGATCATGGGTTAAGACGGTAGACAGCTTGTATCTTATAACCTAAGCCAGAGTTTTCCAAGGAATCAGCGTCCAGAAAGGCAGCCTCGAAGGGCGATACAGGAGTAGCAATATATGGATCTGCTTGATAACTCAAATAATTTCTGATCGCATGAACCTCAGAAATCACGCTTTGTTTTACAAGGCAACTAAAGCCGGCTTTATCAAAGGCGATATCCAAACTCCTGGAGCTGAAGAGCGTGAGATGCTCGATTCCATCAAACATATTGCAGTCATCACGCAATATTCTCGCGGCGAGCGAATCGCTTGTCGGCACCTGAACAAAAACTAAGCCTTTGTTGCTTAGTAGGTTTCGCAGGTTTGCGACATAGCTTACCGGCTCACGGATGTGCTCAAGAACATCCCATAATGAGATGACATCGAAACCCTGTTCATCGGGCGATAAATCATCGATGGTTGACCCGATCACCTTGATGCCGTTGGTTACTGCATAGCGCGCTTCCTGGGCATTGGGTTCAATCCCAAAGGCATCGAGGCCCTCTTGGGCAGCGATTGACAAGAAATATCCACTAGAACAGCCAATATCTAGTAGCCTGGAACCACTACAATGCGGGCTGAAAAGTTTGATTCCTCTTTGGTAGATACGCCTATAGAAGTCGGACTCGTTCTGATGCCATTCAAGGCTCGATGTAGGATAATTTGTGTAGAAACTAATTAGTTTTTCAGGAGCAAGTGGATTCAGAAGAAAGATGTGATCACATTGTGGGCAGTGCGCGTATTCCCCCTTACGCTTTTTGAACAGAGGTCCGTCGGGCTGATGATGGCACGTGGGGCAGGCGACTCGCGCATGATCACCCATCGGATCAAGGCCTGCTAAGAAGGTCTCTATGTAAAGACTTGATCGATCCAGCTGGCTCTTCCTGGCATTATGCAAGGCAAGTTGATTTGTTGTATCAACGGGCATGGGATTGACCGACGCGATTGGTTTTTGTTAACAAGTGGCCACAATGGAGATGCATAGCGGAATTTGCGATTGTACCCTTGATGCCTAATTGATGCGAAAAGATGCATGAACTTTCAGTAAGTCTTTCTATCCTGATCCCATAAAATGAGCTGTCAGCGCATCAGCAACCCGTTGCTGGTCACATTCCTGTAGGCCTGGGTAGAGGGGCAGACTGATGGCATTGCTGGCATAGGCCTCAGCTCCGGGGAAATCCCCGTCCTTGAAACCCATGTGCCTGTAATACGGCTGAAGGTGCACAGGGCTGTAGTGCAACTGCACGCCGATCCCGGCAGCCCGCAGCCCCTCAAACAACTGACGGTGCTGCTCAGCACTGTCCTGCTGCAGGCGGATCACAGCCAGGTGCACGGAGCTGAGCACGTCATCAGGCACCTCCAGCAACTGCACGGGTAAATCCGCCAGCAGCTCTCGGTAGCGCTGCAGCTGCTGGTTGCGGTCGGCCACGATCTCATCGAGCCGCTGCAACTGGCTCAAGCCCAGCGCCGCCTGGATGTCCGTGATCCGGTAGTTGAAGCCCAGCTGCTGCTGCTCATACACCCAGGGCCCCGCCGCTGGCCGCTCAAAGCGCTCGGCCTCGCGCACGATGCCGTGGCTGCGCAGCTCCGCCATGCGCTGGGCCAGGACCGGATCGTTGGTGGTAGCCAGGCCGCCTTCGCCGGTGGTGATGATCTTGACCGGGTGGAAGCTGAACACCGTGATGGCGCTGTGGCGGCAGTTGCCCACCGGTTCGCCGCGGTAGCAGCCGCCGATCGCATGGCTGGCGTCCTCCAGCACCGCAAAGCCATAGCGCTCAGCCAAGGCACCGATCGCTGCCATGGCGCAGCTGCTGCCCGATAGATGCACCGGCACCACGACCTTCGGCAGGGTGCCGTCGCGATCGGCCTGCTCCAGCTTGGCCGCAAGGGCAGCCACGCTCATCAAGCCAGTGGCGGGCTCGATGTCGACAAAGTCGACCGTGGCGCCGCAGTAGCGGCCGCAGTTAGCCGAGGCCACAAAGGTGATCGGCGAGGTCCAGAGGGGATCGCCTGGCCCCAGCCCCAGCGCCAGGCAGGCGATGTGTAGGGCGCTGGTAGCGCTGTTCACCGCCACACCATGGCGCGCGCCCACCTTGGCGGCCACAGCCTGCTCGAAGGCCGGCACCGCCGGCCCCTGGGTGAGGAAGGGGCTGCGCAACACCTCCACCACCGCAGCGATGTCGGCTTCTGTGATGGTCTGGCGGCCGTAGGGGAGGAAGGGTCTGGGCTCGCTGCTCATACGGGCTGGAAGGCAGGATCCACGTGCTCGCGGATCAGCGCACGCAGCTGCTCCACGCTGAGAAACTCGGGATTGGATCCAGAGTTGTAGGCAAACCCCGTGGCTACGGGCTCGCTGCTGATGCCTGTCTCCTGGTAGCGCTTCTGCACCCGGCCATCACTCGGCAAGATCGCGTAGTAAGCGCCCAGGTCAATCGTGGTGAAGCTATCTGAACTGGTGATCATCTCCTCGTGGATTTTCTCGCCGGGGCGGATGCCGGTGATCGGCTTGGAGCAGCTCGGCCCGATTGCTTCGGCCACATCGGTGATCCGGTAGCTGGGGATCTTGGGCACGAATAGCTCACCGCCAAGAGCATGCTCCAGCGCCCAGAACACCATCGCCACACCCTCACTCAACGAGATGTTGAACCGAGTCATCCCCGGATCCGTGATCGGCAGAACACCTGATTTCGCCTTCTCCAAAAAGAAGGGGATCACCGAGCCCCGTGAACCCATCACATTGCCGTAGCGCACCACCGAGAAACGCAGATCGCGGGTGCCCTTGATGTTGTTTGCAGCGATGAATAACTTGTCTGAACAAAGCTTGGTGGCGCCGTATAGGTTGATCGGCGCAGCGGCCTTATCCGTGCTCAGCGCCACCACCCGCTTCACGTCTGTGTCGAGGCAGGCCTGCACCACGTTTTCGGCGCCGAGCACATTGGTGTTGATGAACTCGATCGGGTTGTATTCGGCTGCCGGTACCTGTTTAAGGGCGGCTGCATGTACAACGGTGTCGATGCCTTCAAGAGCACGTCGCAATCGGTCGCGGTCGCGAACGTCGCCAAGGAACAAACGCAGCTGGGGGTATTGACTCTCCGGATACAGCTGCTGGAGCTCCCACTGTTTGAGCTCATCGCGGCTATACACCACCAGCCGCTTGATTTCTGGGAAGCGCCTGAGCGTTTCTGCGATGAACGCCTTGCCGAAACTGCCGGTGCCACCGGTGATCAGGATGCGGGAACTGGACTCGAAGGTCATCTGAATCAAGCGTGGGAGGGTTGGGTGATTTGGCTCTGCTGCTGCCAGAGCTGGGCATACAGGCCGCCAGCAGCCAGCAGGCTGGTGTGGCTGCCGCGTTGAACGATGCGCCCCCCCTCCAGCACCAGGATCTGATCGGCCCGCACGATCGTGCTCAGCCGGTGGGCGATCACCAGCACGGTGTGGTTGCGCTCAAAGCGCTCGATCGCCTCCTGCACCAGCCGTTCGCTTTGACTATCCAGGGCGCTAGTGGCCTCATCGAGAATCAGCAGTTCAGGGTCGCGCAGAATCGCCCGCGCCAGGCTTAGGCGCTGCCGTTGCCCACCGCTGAGCCGGTAGCCTCGCTCACCCACCAAGGTGTCGTAGCCCTGGGGCAAGCTCTCAATGAAGCCTGCCGCCTGGGCCGCTGCGCAGGCCGCCTGGATCAGCGACAGTGTGGCGCCTGGTGTGCCGAAGCCGATGTTTTCGGCAATCGTGCCGTTGAACATAAACGTGTCCTGGCTCACCACCCCCAGCCGCTGCTGCCAGCTGCTGAGGTCCAGCTCCCCCATGGCTATGTCGTCTATCCAGATCTCCCCGTCGCTGGGGGCATAGAGGCCGGTAAGCAGGTCGGCAATTGAGCTCTTGCCCGCTCCACTGGGGCCCACCAGGGCCAGCATCTGGCCTTTTTGCAAAGCGAACGAGATGTCACCCAAGGATGGGGGGATCTCGGGGGCGTAGCGCAGGCCCACACCTTCAAAGCGGATCTGGCCCTGCAGCTGCCGGAAGGAGATGCCGCTTTGGCGGCGAAATTGCTTGCCTGCCGGCGAGAGGAGCTGGTTGAGCCGAGCCAGCCGGCCACTGTTGTCGGCCAGCTGATTAAAGGTGCCAGCCACACCGCTCAAGCGGACATTTAGCCGCTGCAAAGCCAGTACAAAGGTGACCAAGCTGGGCAGCACGCCGGTGCTGCGCCCACCCAGCAGCAGCAGGCTCAACCCCGCAATCACAGCAATCGCCAAGATCGGCAGGAAGCTGGAAAAAGGCCCCACCACGGCCAGCCGCCGCACCTGGCCGCGCAGCTGCAGTTCCAGCTCGCCCATGCGGCTGAGCAGGTGCTGATCGGCCCCGTCCAGCTGGCCGCTGCTGTGCAGCAGGCGCAGGCCCTGGAAGTCTTCTGTGATCCGGCTGCTGATCGCCACCTGGGCCTGGCTGACCGCCTGGGAGCCGGCCCGAATACGCGGCAGCAGTTGCTTCTGCACCATGGTGATCAGCCCACCCATCACCAGCACCGCCAGCAGCAGCCACGGCGAGATGCCCACCAGCACCGCCAGGTAGGTGGCTATTAGCAGCACCCCCACCAGCAGCTGGCTGCTCACTTCGATTTGAATGCGGATGGCCTCAGGGCCATTGCCGGCGTAATCGGTGAGGTCGCCCACCTTGTAGCCGCTGGCGCAGGGAAAACTGAAGCTCAGCACCTGGCTGTGAATGCGCGCGGTGACCAGCGCTTTGCAGCGGGCAGCAAAATAGCCCACGCTCACTTGGCTAAGAAAGCGGGTGAGGCTCTGCAGGGCCTGTAGCAGCACCGCCAACGCCAGCAGGCTGGCGAACACGCCTGTGGCCGGCAGGGCGTTCAGCCAATTCGCCGCCGCCGGCAAACGGCTCACGATCGGGTTGCTGGCCCAGTTAAACGGCGTACCCGCCGGTGCCGACAGCACTTCCACCGCCAGAAACACCACCGCCAAAGTGGCCCCTTCCGTGAAGGCCTCCACCAAGCTGCTGCCCAGGTTTAGAACGATCAGCCGCCACTGCTGCCGTGCGGTGCTGCGGATCAGTTGGGCGGCCGGCTCCTGGCTGAGCAGGCTCTGCAGCGGCCTCTGCAGGCGTGACGGCAAGCGCATGAAGGTTGGGCCGGTCAAGAGTTTGAGGGTTGCTGGTCGTGCGGGGGCCGGTGGTGGCGGGTGTTGCTGGGGTGCGGTGGCACCGGGGTTTGTTCCGGCTGGGACGCTTGGCGGGTTAGGGGGAAGCCAACCACCATGACAATTTGGCCGCCTCCCTGAATATGTACATCTTGAATTTGTACAGCCTTTACAGACTCCTGCACACTTGGAAATGAAAGGGGTTGGAGACACCAGATGGGGGTGACGCTTCGACAGTGGGATCAGATCAGGAGCTGCTCGTGAGCGACTTGGTAATGGGCAGCGGCCTTGCACAGGCCGCGGTCAAAGCTGGCCAGTTGCAGGTTTAGCCGTTGGCAGAGAGCCAGATGCAGGGCATCCCCTGCCCGCAGAGGCGGCGCTTGGCTCAGACAGAGCCGGGCGGCGGCCTCAAAATCCTCGGCTGCCAGCGGCAGGGTGTTTAGGCGTTGCTCACGCAACACCCCAAACCTCTCCCAGGCTTCCTGGGCTGCTTCGTGGACCAGAGCCGCCACCAACAGGGAGGTGTCGAGGTAAAGGCGCCTCAATAGCGAGTCCCCTCCCGCATGCTGGCGATATCAATTCCTTTGTGAAGGGGTTGGGCCCTGGTGGCAGCCAAAAAAGCTTCCAGATCAAAGCCCGCCGAAAGCTGGGCTTTGGCCTGCGCCATGTTGAGACTGGGCATCTTGTGGAGGGTTGGTTAGATGACCCACATAGCGGTGGCTGTCTCGGCTGGTGTGGGTTCAGGCGGGGTTGGCGTCCAGCCGCTCGATCAGCCCTCGCCCACGGTCCACACCTGCAGCCCCGCCGCTCGCGCCGCCGCCGCATCGGCCTTGGCCCGCGCATCGAACAGCCAGGCCGGCCGCCGCATCAGCTCCCCCACCGCCGCCCAGTCGATCTGGGCAAACTCCTGCCATTCGGTGAGCAGCAGCAGGGCATCGGCGCCGCAGGCCGCCTGCTGCACCTCTGGCACCTGCTGCCAGCTGCCCTCGCCAGCGCCCGCGGGCTGACCCAGATCCTGCTCCAGCTGGCGCTCGCTCACTTTGGGGTCCACGATCTGCAGCACCGCCCCCTCCTCGAGCAGATCCCGGCAGATGCGGATCGCCGGCGATTCGCGGGTGTCATTGGTGTCGGCCTTAAATGCAAAGCCCAGCACCCCAATGCGCTTGCCGCTCACGGTGCCAAACAACCTGTTCACCACCAAGCGGGCGATGCGCTGCTGCTGCCAGGTGTTGAGGGTCACCACCTGCTGCCAGTAGGCCGCCACCTCGTGCAGGCCGTAGTGGCCGCACAGGTACACCAGGTTGAGGATGTCTTTCTGGAAGCAGCTGCCGCCAAAACCGGGGCCTGCCTTGAGAAACTTGGCACCAATCCGGCTGTCGGCCCCGATCGCCTTGGCCACCTCGCCCACGTCGGCACCGGTGGCCTCACACAAGGCCGCGATCGCATTGATCGAGCTGATCCGCTGGGCCAAAAAGGCGTTGGCGGTGAGCTTGGAGAGCTCTGAGCTCCAGAGATTGGTGCGCAAGATGCGTTCGGCCGGCACCCACTGGCCGTAGATCGCCGCCAAGGCCTCGATCGCAGCAGGATCTTCACCGCCGATCAGCACCCGATCCGGCGCCTGCAGATCGGCGATCGCCGTGCCCTCCGCCAGAAACTCCGGATTGGAGAGCACTGAGAAGGTTTTGCCCTCGGCCGCTGGCACAGCACTAAGGATCGTTTGCACCGTTTCAGCGGTGCGCACCGGCAGGGTGCTCTTTTCCACCACGATCGTGTGGCCCTGGGCGCAGGCGGCCACCTGGCGGGCGGAAGCCTCAATCCAGCGCAGGTCGCTGGCCTGGCCCGCACCCACACCCTTGGTTTTGGTGGGCGTGTTCACCGAGAGGAACACCATGTCGGCCCCGGCGATCGCCGCTTCCACCACGGTGCTGAAGTGCAGGTTGCGGCCCCGCGCCCGGCCCACCAGCTCATCTAGTCCCGGCTCATAGACGGGCAACTGGCTGAGGTCGGGATCGTTCCAGGCGGCGATGCGCTCGGCGTTAAGGTCCACCACCGTCACCTGGATCTGGGGGCAGCGATCGGCGATCACCGCCATCGTGGGCCCGCCCACATAGCCAGCGCCGATGCAGCAGATGGAGCGGATCATGCGCCGAGCGCCTCGCGGAAGTAAGCGATCGTGGGCTCCAGCCCCTGCTCCAGCGCCACCGTCGGCTGCCAGCCCAGCTCGTGTTGCGCCAGCTCGATCACCGGTTGCCGTTGCAGGGGATCATCCGCCGGCAGCGGTTCACAGGTGAGCGGCAGCTCGGGGTTGATGCGCGCGCGCACCAGCTCGGCCAACTGGCGGATCGTGAATTCACCGGGGTTGCCGATATTGATCGGACCGGTGTGGCTGCCGTTCATCAACCGGATCAGGCCCTCCACCAGATCATCCACATAACAAAAGCTGCGGGTCTGGCTGCCATCGCCATAAAGGGTGAGCGGTTCACCGCGCAGGGCCTGCACGATGAAGTTGCTCACCACCCTGCCGTCATCGGGCAGCATCCTTGGCCCATAGGTGTTGAAGATCCGCGCCACGCGAATCTCGGTGCCATGCATGCGCCGGTAGTCAAAGCACAGCGTTTCAGCGATCCGCTTGCCCTCGTCGTAGCAGCTGCGGATGCCAATCGTGTTCACGCAGCCCCGGTAGCTCTCGGGCTGGGGGTGCACCTCCGGATCGCCATACACCTCACTGGTGCTGGCCAGCAGCAGCCGCGCCCCCACCCGGCGCGCCAGGCCCAGCATGTTGTAGGTGCCCAGGAAGCTGGTTTTGGCGGTCTTGATCGGGTTGTGCTGGTAGTGCACCGGCGAAGCCGGGCAGGCCAGGTGCCAGATCCGGTCCACCTCAAGCTTGATCGGTTCGGTGACGTCGTGGCGGATCAGCTCAAAGCGCGGATGGCCGATCCATTGGGCGATGTTGGCTTTGCGGCCAGTGAAGTAGTTGTCGAGGCAGATCACCTCCTCGCCGGCCGCCATCAGCCGGTCCACCAGGTGCGAGCCCACAAAACCGGCACCGCCGGTGATCAGGTTGCGGGGGAGGGAGGCGGGCATGGGGGGTGGCGGTGTTGAAAAGGAGTTGCTGCTTAATTAGGTAGAGGCCTTACAGAATCGGTGGGCGCGATCAATGGGTCCAAATCTCAATCAGAAGAACCAAATATATTGACATTACAAAACGCGATAAATCTAGACACTATATTCCTCAAAAGTTAGACCCGAACGCGAGCATTGCTCAGCAGTCTCAGGTCATGCAAAGGGAAATATACTCAAATTTACCATGAACAACCATGTCGTGTCAAGCTTTTATTCATTTAAAAAAACGGGGGGGTAAAACTAATTCAACTGGCGACCAATGGCAACGATCACGCTAGTTTACGCAGCAGAGCCAGCTGACCCGGCAAAGGATTAGTGCCTGGATGTACCTGCATTAAATAATCCAGGGCACGCTGGGGAGTGAGCCGATGCTGCTGGATCAGCCAGCCCAGGCACACGAGCGGCGAACGTTCCATCCCAGCCACACAGTGCACATAGACAGGGCCTTGGCTGCGCAGCTCACTCAAGGCGGCCAGAGCCTCTTCCAGCTCGCTGAGCTCAGGTAGCCGCTCGCAGCGGTGATCCGGCAGCACCAACCGCTTGGTCAAAAACCGGGTTGAGAGGCCCGCCGGTGGTGGCGCTTCCTGCTCGCTGCACAGGCTGAGAATCGCCGCGATCCCCTCGCCGCTGAGTCGATCCAGATGGCGAACCGCCCTGGGAGCCGACCCCACAGCCAACTCCTGCACCAGCACCCAATCGAGCCGAAAGCGGCTCTGGCCGGGATCTGGCATCAGCGGATCTGGAATCAATGGATCTGGAATCAATCTTTGTTGATCAGATCCACCAACGCCAGAATACTCACCAGTCCGGTGAGCGGCGTGCTCACCGCTCCGATGGCATCGCTGGCAACGGCCATGCCGCTGCGGTTCACCACCACCGTATCGCCATCACGCAGCGGCGGATTTTTGGTGTTGGAGGCCCCCTGGCTCAAGTTGAGCTGAAAACGCTGGCGAGTGGCCGTGCCGTTGCGGTTGATCCGCACCAGCTCCACATTGCCCTTACTGGCGCGCCAGGTCTGGGGGCCGCCGGCCGCCAGCACCGCCTGCACCAGAGGCGTATTCGCCGGCAGCGGCAGCGTGCCTGGGCTCAGCACCTCACCGATCACATTCACTTTGATCGTGTCGGGCGACAGGGTGGTGGAGGCCAGCTCGATCGCCTCCGCCACTGGCTCGCTGGCCTGATCGATGCGGATCGTGTCGCCGTCAAACAAAATTGGGTTCTGCTGCTGGTCGCCCTGCTGCACCAGCGCCAGCAGATTCACGCTGGTGCGTTTGTAGCGCAGCGGCTCTCCGGGCAGACGTCGCTGCAAGGTGACCTCCCTCAGGTTGGCCAATGGGGTGATCCCACCGGCCTTCTGGATCGCATCCACCAACGTGGGCAAGCCGCTGATGCTCACCTTGGCTTCAGTTTGGGACTGCTCAGTGGAGGTGAGCGTGTAGAGCCCAGGGCGCTCCACCTCCCCCACCAGGGCCACCCGCAGGGGCCGGGGCCGCACCAAGCTGAGCTGCAACTCCGGGCGCAGCAGCTGTTTCTTGTAGATCAACTCCAGCCACTGGTTTGCCTGGGGCAGGGTGAGGCCCGTGAGCCGCACTGGACCCAGCAGCGGCAAGCTCACATTGCCATCACTGAGGACCTCCACCGGCCCGCTCAGCTCGGTGGCACCAAAAAAGCGCAGCTGCAAGCCATCGCCAGGTCCCAGCACATAGGCATCTTCCTGGCTGACGGGCACCGACTGGGCAACGGGCTGCGTCAGGGCTACTGCAGCGCTGGCCTCAACTGCCTTGGCCGCACTGGGCAAAACAACCACGCTGCTCGCCGTAAGACCAGTGGCCAGCAGGGAGCAGGCCAGCAGGCTTGCAGAAGAACCCAACACCGCCACCCAAAGATTGATTTGCTAACGGCATCGAACCACACGCATAGCGGTTCTGCCAGGGCTTGCCAGTGGGGCAGCTTTTGATAACTTGCCAGCACAGAGTCATAGGGGGTTTGATTTGCAAGAGCTGTCTCCAGCTCTACCAAGCCCCACTACGGGTGCGGTGGTCTACGCAAACCCCACAGCAGAGCAAGATGGCGGCGGCGTCCAGCTCATCGAAATCTGGCGTGCCATCCGCCGCCGCCAGCGCCTGATATTGGTGGTGGGTAGCTCTGTGTTTATTGCTTTAGCGGCTAACACCCTGTACAAGCGCATCACGGCGCCCATCTACGCAGGCAGCTTTCAACTGCTGATCTCCGATCCGATCAGTTCCAGTGGAGGAGCTGGGGGCGGCATGGAAGGCGGCGGCGGCGTGGTGGAGAGCCTGGCCCGCAACCGCACCAGTGTCGACATTCCCACCCTGGTGCAAACGCTCTCCAGCCCCCTAGTGCTTGATCCGCTGCGCCGCCAATTGGGCGCCGCTGCCGCCCCCCTCAGCAGCCTGGCGGTGAGCCAAGCCGGCAGCGCCCGCCAAGGAGGTTTGGTGCCGGGGGTGCTTGAGGTCAAGCTGCTGGGTCGCCAACCGGCCGAAGTGCAGCGAAACCTCGACGTGCTCAGCCAGGCCTATTTGCAGTTTGCCCTCAGCCAGCGGCGCGAACGGCTCAGCCAAGGCCTGGTGTTTCTCGACCAGCAAGAACCGGTGCTGTTGGCCAAGGTGAATGCGCTGCAGGTGAAACTCGCCAATTTTCGCCGCCAGCACAACCTGCTCTCTCCAGAAACGGAAGCCGGCGCTCTCAAATCTGAATCGATGGCCATGGCCACCCAGCTGCGCCAGGTGGAGGCCGAACGCATTCGTCTGCTCAAGCTGCGCCAGGACATCGTCGCGGGCCGCCTCACCGCCGCCAACTTCAGCAGTGGCGGAACGGGTGCAACAGGCGGCGGCAGCGGAGCCTCGGGCCAGGCCGATGGCGTGAGCGTGACCCAGGCCCGCAGCGACCTGCTCGACCAGCTGCAAAGTGTGGAACAGCAGCTCGCCGAGGCCCGCAGCGTGTTCCGCAGCGATTCGCCGCGGGTGCAAAACCTCGTCGCCCTGCGCAACCGCCTGGCTGGCCAACGCCGCAGCCAGCAGCTCGAAGCGGTGGGCACCGCCCTCGCCCTCAATGGCACCCGCTCCAGCACCCTCAACGCCCAGATCCAGCAGATCGATCGTCGCTTTCTCAAGCAGCCCAATCTCATCAAAGACTACGAAGAGTGCCAGCAGCAGCTGAAGGTGGCTCAAGACAACCTCGCTAGCTTCCTAAGCACCCGGGCCACCTTCCAGCTGGAACAAGCTCAGAACACCCTGCCCTGGAAGCTGATCGCCCCGCCCCAGGTGAATGGCTATCCCGAGGAGCCAAGCCTGAGGAAGGGTCTGCTCAATGGCCTGATGCTGGGCGTTGTGGCTGGGGTGGGTGCTGGGCTTCTGCGCGACAGGCTCGACCACGGCTTCCGCAATCCCCGCGAAGTGAAGGAAGAGCTGGGCGAGGCCCTGCTGGGCCACATTCCCCACGTGGCCTTCTTCCAAGGGGTGCGGGAAGACAAGCGCTTCCTGCTGCAGGAGCTCGATCGCAGCAGCTCCAAGCAGGCTTCTGCCGAGAGCTCCTCCGAGACCTCCTCCGAGAGTTCCGCAGAAAGCCCTGCCAGCGGTGCCATTGGCGGCAGCCCCGAGAAGCCCGTCCTATCGGGATACCAGCGTTTCTTCTACCAAGAAGCCTTCCGCAACCTCTTCACCAGCATCCGCTTCCTCAGCAGCGACAAGCCCCTGCGCTCCCTGGCCCTCACCAGCACCCTGCCGGCAGAAGGCAAAACCCTGGTGAATTCCCTGCTGGCCAAAACCCTCTCGGAAATGGGTCAGCGGGTGCTGCTGGTGGATGCCGACATGCGCAAACCACAGCTGCACCACCGCCTCGGCCTCAACAACCTCACCGGCCTCAGCAACCTGCTCACCGAAGCCAATCTGGATTGGCGTGATGTGATGCAGCCTGTGCAGGGCTACGACAACTGGAGCGTGATCACGGCCGGTACCCGCCCACCCGACACCACCCGCCTGCTCAGCTCCAAGCGCATGCACCAGCTGGTGACCGAGTTGGCCGAATCCAACCAATTCGACATCGTGCTCTACGACACGCCACCCGTGCTCGGCCTCGCCGACGCGCCCCTGGTGGCCCAGCATGTGGATGGTTTGATCCTCCTGGTGAGCCTCGATCGGGTCGACCGCAATCTGCCCAAAGAAGCGATCAGCCGCGTGCGTAGCTCCGGCGCCCAACTGCTGGGGGTGGTCACCAATGCCCTCACCGAAGAAAGCGAACACTTCGCCTCCTACGGCTATGGCAATCGCTACAAATACGGTTACGGCTCCAAAAAAGGCTATGGGTATGGGTATGGGTATGGGTATGGGTATGGCGTCTATGACCAGCGCAGCTCCTATTCGTATTACGCCGGTGGCGATGCTGACAGCGATGCTGAATCCACCGCCGAAACAAGCCCGACAAGCTTCCTCGGTGCCTGCCGGGTGAAAGCCAGCAAGCTGCGGCGCCGCTGGCTCAACTGGATTGACAGATGACCCCCAGGGTGGGTCTCTACCGCAGCTGCCTTACGGCCCTTGTGGCCTGCCAGGCACCGGCTGCCCTGGCCCTGCAATGGGGCCCGGTCGAGCCCCCGCCCGAGCCCCCTGCTCTGCCGCCGCAGTGGCGCGATAGCCCCACCGCCCCCGCAGCCAGCCCCGGCTGGAATCTGCTCAACCCCGCCGATCCCCAATCCCCCGGCCTGCGGCCCTGGCAGCTGGTGCCCGCCAGCGAGGTAATCGCGCCTCCCACCTCTAAAGACGCCGCCCCGCCCCTGCTCAGCCTGGCCCAGGTGCAGGATCTGCTCGCCACCCAGCTGCCCAGCCGCGTCGACTACCTCCCCATGCTGCGCCTCGGCCAGCTGCCCACCGCCAGCCTGATTCCCGAAGCCTTTGGCCAACTCAGCTTCCAGCAGGTGAGTCCGGGCGATGGCGGCGCCGCCAACGGCACCGGCAACCAAAACTACGGCGCACGCTTCGATTACGGGCTCACCCCGGCGCTGATGGCCTCGGCCTACTACACCTACGCCGATGACCCCCTCTACGCGTCCATCCCCAGCCGGCCCGCCCAGCCCGCCAACCTCTGGACGGTGTACGGCGGCAGCCTGCGCGCCCGCCTAGCCGGCCAGGGCGAGGGCGCCGGCAGCTGGCAGCTCGCCGCCGAAGGCGCCCTGGAGCTGTTCAGCGTGGGCAGTGGCTGCGGCGGCACGGTGAGCTGCGATGACGCCGGCACGCCCAACATCTTCAACTCCTCCGGCCAGGACGTGTTCACCCGCAACTGGGTGGGGGCCCTCTCCCTGCCCCTGGCCTGGCAAGCCAACCGCAACCTGCAGCTCTCGCTTGTGCCGGCGGTGAGCTTCTTACCCGGCAGCCAGGGGCAAGACCAGGGCGGCGCCGGTGACTTCTACGGCACCAACATCAGCCTGGGCTTCGGTGCCAACTACCGGCTCGGCAACCAGGTGGAGCTGTTTGGCTCAGCCATGCTGCCCCTAGGCCCCGGCAACAACGGCTTCGATGCCGATCTGGTGTATTCGCGGGTGCCGATCCTCTCGGCCGGCGTCTCGATCGCCGTCAATCCCCGCATCGGCCTGGAGGGAAGCATCACCAACGGCTTTGGCCTCAGCCCAGCCACCGCCATCCTGGCCCTGCCAAGCGCGCCCAATGAGCCGATGCTCAGCGCCCGCTTCACCTACAACCCAGGCGCGGCCGATTCCCCCAGCCCCCGCTACACCACCCGCCAGGCTTCCCTCGCCCTAGGTGGCCTCAGCGTCAACACCGCCCTCACCCCCGCCAGCGGCACCAGCCAGCTCTGGCTCAATGGCGACAGCCTGGGCAACCTCTTCGCCGGCGGTGCTTATTCGGTATCTAACGACTTCCAATTTCAGCTGGCGGCCGGGGTGTTCAACGGCATCGAACCGCGCAACAGCTACGTGAACACCTACGCCGGCAATGGCGACCTCAACCTGCGCTTCGGCGGCAAGGCGATGGTGTATCGCCCCAGCAAGGAGCTGCCGATCTGGGCCGCGGGCCGCATCTCCCTGGGCCGCAACGAAGACGAGAGCAGCAAGCAGGGCTACCTCTTCTTTGAAAGCATGAACACCTGGGAGGCCAGCCCCAAACTGGCCTTCCACCTCAACCCCAAGGTGGCCTGGAGCGGTGGCGGCACCAGCTGGGGGGTGGGCCTGGCCGCCAACCTGCAGCTGGGGGAGCGCTTCCAGTTGATCCCTGAGCTGAATGTGATCGCAACAGACCTCGGTGGCGACAACGGCAGCAACGGCAGCCTGGCCCTGCGCTGGCTGGCCTCACCCTCCACAATTTTTGATCTCTACGTGTCGAACGCAGCTGGCTTAGTGGATCTGGGCCAGCTACTCGGCAACGACCAGGTGCGAGTGGGCGCCCGGCTCGGCTTCAGCTTCTAGCTATCAAGCGCACCCGGATGTCCACTCGCACCTGATCTCGCGGCTGAAGCAGGTCGCGTAGAAGGGCCCTCACACGTTGAACAGAAACTCCATCACGTCACCTTCTGCAACGATGTATTCCTTGCCTTCAGCCCGCAGCCAACCCTTGGTGCGAGCTTCCACCAGCGAGCCCGCCTCGAGCAGCTGGTTATAGCCGATGGTTTGGGCGCGGATGAAGCCGCGCTCGAAGTCGGTGTGAATCACGCCAGCGGCCTGGGGGGCGGTCATGCCGGCCTGGATAGTCCAGGCGCGGGTTTCCTTCTCGCCGGTTGTGAAATAAGTGCGCAGCCCCAGCAGGTCGTAGGTGGCGCGGATCAGGCTCTGCAGGCCGCCCTCCCCTACCCCGAGACCCGCCAGGAATTCGGTGCGATCCTCCTCTGGCAGCTCAATCAATTCGGCCTCCACCTGGGCCGAGATGCGCACCGTGCCCGCCCCTTCCTTCAGGGCCAGCGCTGCCACCTCCTCGCAGTAGGCGTTGCCGCTGGCCAGATCGTCTTCGCTGACGTTGGTGGCATAGATGATCGGCTTGGCGGTGAGCAGCCCCAGGGGCTTGAGCAGCGGGGCCTCCTCATCGCTGATGGCCACATTGCGGGCGGCACCGCCGGCCTCCAGCTCCACCTGGATGCGCTCAAGGGCAGCATCTTCCAGCTGGGCCTCCTTGCTGGTGCGCACCTGCTTCTTGAGCCGCTCGCGTCGCTTCTCCACCTGGGAGAGATCGGCCAGGCCCAGCTCGAGGTTGATCACCTCGGCATCGCGGGCCGGCCCCACCGAGCCACTCACATGGATCACGTCGTCGTTTTCGAAGCAGCGCACCACGTGCACGATTGCGTCCACCTCGCGGATGTTGGCCAGAAACTTGTTGCCAAGACCCTCTCCCTGGCTGGCCCCCTTCACCAGCCCGGCGATATCGACAAACTCCACCCGGGTGGCAATGATCTCCTTGCTGGAGCTGAGGGCAGCCAGCTGATCGAGCCTGGGGTCTGGCACGGAGACCACACCCGAATTCGGCTCAATCGTGCAGAAGGGGTAGTTGGCGGCTTCGGCCTGGGCGTTGGCGACCAGGGCATTGAACAGGGTCGATTTGCCGACGTTGGGCAGACCGACGATTCCGGCTTTAAGCATGGCTGAAATCTACGGGCCCCAGGTCGAGGCGCCAGCAGCGAAAATAAAAGTCTCTGCCCCCAGCTCAATTTCCACCCCCACTTCAGTGCCGGTGATTTCCAGCTCGCCGCGCCGGCCCTGGCAGCGGCGGCGCCTTTGGGCCGCAGCCGCCGCAGGGCTTGTGCTCGTAGCTGGCATCGGCCTCCTGCAGCGGCAGCGCGGCACCAGCCGGGCCAATCTCGAGCTGTACACAGTTGTTGCAGCTGCGGGCGACCTGCCGGGGGTGGTGAGTGCCAGCGGCGAACTCGAGGCCGAAAAGCGCGTGAACGTCAGCCCCAAACGGCAGGGGGTGATCGAGGAGCTCTACGTGGAGGAGGGCGACCCGGTGGGCCGCGGCCAGGCCCTAGCGCGCATGGATCAAGGCGACCTCGACGAGCGGCTCGCCGAGCTGCGGGCCCAGTTGCGCTCAGCCCAGGCCCAGCTGGCCCGCAGCCGCAGCGAGCTGGAGCGCAACGAGAGCCTCTACCGCCAAAACGCCATCAGCCTCAGTGACTTCATTAGCGTGCGCAGCACCTTCCTGGTGGACCAGGCTGCCATGCAGGCCAGCCGCCAACGGCTGCAGGCGCGCCAGGTGGAGCAGGCCGATCTGGTGGTGCGGGCGCCGTTCGATGGGGTGGTGACCCAGCGCTTCGCCGATCCTGGCGCCTTTGTGACACCCACCACCACCGCCTCGGCCACCGCCGGTGCCACCAGCTCCTCGATTGTGGAGCTAGCCCAGGGCCTGGAGGTGGTGGCCAAGGTGCCGGAAAGCGACATTGGCCGTGTGCAGCTGGGCCAGAGCGCCACGGTGCGAGTGGATGCCTTTCCCGATAAAAGCTTTGAAGCACGGGTCAAGCGCGTCACCCCCCGGGCCGTGAAGATCAACAACGTCACCTCCTTCGATGTGGTGCTGCGCTTGGTTGGCGAGCCCCCCCAGCTGCGCATCGGCATGACCGCCGACGTCGGCTTCCAGACAGGTCAGGTGCAGGCCGACACCCTGGTGCCCACCGTGGCGATCGTCACCGAGGCGGGGCGGCCGGGCGTTCTGCTGGTGGGCAAAAAAAACCAGCCCACCTTCCAGCCGGTGGAGCTCGGCATCAGCAGCGGCAAGGACACCCAAATCCTCTCCGGGCTCAAAAGCGGCACCCGGGTGTTCATCGACCTGCCGCCCTGGGCCAAAAAACGCCCCTGAGCCTCAGGTCCCAAGGCTCAGCCAGCCAGGAAAGTGCGGGCAGCATCCACAATCCGCCCCGAAGCCTGGCCGTCGCCAAAGGGATTGTGGGCCCGGGCCATGGCCTCATAAGCCGCCGGATCATCCAGCAGGCGGCTGGCCTCGGCCACGATGTCGGCGCTGTCGGTGCCGATCAGCTTGGCCGTGCCCGCCTCCACAGCCTCGGGGCGCTCCGTGGTGCGGCGCAGTACCAGCACCGGCTTACCCAGCGATGGCGCCTCCTCCTGCAGACCCCCCGAATCGCTCAACACCAAGGTGGCGCCGCGCATCGCCGCCACCAGCTGGTCGTAATCGAGGGGTTCCACCAGGAAGGCGCGGGGGTGGTCGCCGAGCAGGGCCTGCAGGGGCTCTCGCACGGTGGGATTGCGATGCAAGGGCAGCAGCAGGGCCGTATCGGGATAGCGCTCGAGCAGCTCACGGAAGCCGCGGCCTATGTCCTGTAGGCGCTCACCCCAGTTTTCACGCCGGTGCACCGTGGCCAGAATTACCCGCTGCTTCTCAAAATCGAGGCCAGGCAGGGTGTAAGGAGGCGCCTGCTCGGCCATCAACAGCAGGGCGTCGATCACCGTGTTGCCGGTGGTCAGCACCGTGCCCACCACCCCTGAGGCCCGGCAATTAGCAGCCGAGAGGGCCGTGGGGGCGAAGTGCAGCTGGGCCAGCTGGGAGATCAGGCGCCGGTTGGCCTCCTCCGGGAAGGGATCGAGCAGGTTGTCGGTGCGCAGCCCGGCTTCCACATGGCCCACCGGGATCTGCTCGTAGAAGGCCGCCAGGGCCGAGGCAAAGGCAGTGGTGGTGTCGCCCTGCACCAGCACTAGATCGGGACGATGCTCGCCAAATTCCTGCTTCAGCCCCTGCAGCGCGCCGCAGGTGATGTGGGTGAGGGTCTGCTTGGGGGCCATCAGAGCCAGGTCGTGGTCAGCCGTCAGTCCAAAAAGACCCATCACCTGGCTCACCATCTCGCGGTGCTGGCCGGTGAGCACAACCCGAGTGCGGAAATCGTCGGCCTGCTGAAAGGCCCGGATCACCGGAGCCAGCTTGATGGCCTCCGGACGGGTGCCCAGCACGATCGTGACAAGGGGCTTGGACACCGAAGGGTTGCAGACCAAATGATCCTACGAAGGTCGTCAGCAAAGGGGCTGGTGCTGACAGAAGCCGCAGCAGCAGCGAAGCTGGGCAAATACCGGTGACCGCAGATGACGACTTCACCCTTTCCTCCCTCTCCCCTTCCCCCGTCACCTTTTCCCCCCGCCGCAGCACCCCCTGCCCCCACCCCAGACATTGGAACTGCCCCCAGCCGGGTAGATAACGGCAGCCAGCCCGACAGCCTCGAAGGCATCGTGCGCATCGCCAACGAAAGGGGCTACTCCGACGTGCACCTGGGAGTTGGAGAGCAACCCCGCTTCCGGGCCCGGGGGGAGATGGCTGGCACCGGATGGCCAGTGACTGATGCGGCCACCTTCAGCGGCTGGATGAGAGAGATGCTCAGCCCCGTCGAAATCGACGCCTTCCAACGCGAGAAGGAATTCGACGGCTCCCACGCCTTTTCCTTTGTGCGAGTGCGCATCAACCTGTTGGATTCGTTGCGGGGTCCGGCGATGGTGCTGCGACTGATCCCCCAGAAGATCGCCACCATGGAAGATCTAAACCTGCCGCCAGTGCTCAAGGAGCTGGCGGCCCGGCCCAAGGGAATGATCCTGGTTACGGGCCCCACCGGCTCCGGCAAGAGCACCACCCTTGCCGCGATGATCGACTGGATCAATCGCAACATGTGCCGCCATATTCTCACCATCGAAGATCCGGTCGAATTCGTACATGAAAGTCGCCAGTCTTTGATCCGACACCGGGAGGTTGGTCAGCACACCAAGGTGTTCCACAACGCCCTGCGGGCAGCCCTTCGAGAGGACCCCGATGTAATCCTGATTGGGGAAATACGTGATCAAGAGACCCTGGCCACAGCCATCGAGGCCTCCCAGACAGGCCACTTGGTATTTGGCACCTTGCACACAAACTCCGCCGTCAAAACCGTAGAACGGGTGCTAGGCATGTATCCCCCTAGTGAACAGGACAGTGTTCGGCGTGCGGTTTCAGAATCACTGCTTGGAGTGATAGCCCAGGGACTGCTTAAAACAACCGACGGCAAACGGGCCGCTTATCACGACATTTTGATCAACACTGACGCCTGCAAGGACTACATCCAGCGAGGCGAACTCGACGAGATCGAGGAGATCATGAAGCGCAGCGCTTTCGATGGTATGCAAACCGCAAATCAGTCGTTGCAGCAGTTGGTAGAAGCCCACCGGGTTACCCCCGAGGAAGCCTTAGCCCAAAGCCTCAAGCCCAACGAGCTGGCTCAAGCGCTCCGCGGTCGCACCTGAGTCAGCTCTGCAAAGGGTTTTTTAGTGGCTCGCTAGGCGGGCCACCAGCAGCACCGATAAGCCCACCGACAGACCCACCATTGCCAGCCGGCCGTTCCAGATCTCGGCTTGGGGGGTGAAACCGCGGCGCCAAGCATTTAGCTCAGTGGCACTCACCGGTTCAAACCCTTCGGACACCGGCTCAAAATCGACGGTGGCTTGCAGCTCGCGCTCGCGGTTGAGGGTGGTCATCGGGCCGCACCAATACCGTATGAATTTCAGTTTACGACAATTAAAAGCACGGTTGTGATTCGTAAAGCAAGCCGGCTTGCTCCAGGGGCAGCCGGGCAGCCACGCCCAGGTCAAAGCAGCTGCTCTGGCCGCCGGCCAGGCGCTGGGCCCCAGCCACACCGATCATGGCGGCGTTATCGGTGCAGTAGGCCAGCGGAGCCACCCGCCAAGCCAGGCCATCGAGCCCGCAGCGCTGCTCCAACAGCTGCCGCAGCCGCCGATTGGCGGCCACGCCACCCACCAGTACCAGCGTGCCCAATCCCTGCTCCCGGGCGCAGCGGCAACTGCGCTCCACCAACACCTGGGCCACCACCTGCTCAAAGCTGGCCGCTAGATCAGCCAGCGGCAGCGGCTCGCCGCCCGCCCGGTGCTCAGCCTGGTGCTCAGCCTCCAAAGCACGCACCTGGCGCAGCATCGCTGTCTTGAGGCCGCTGAAACTGAAGTCGTAGGGATAAAAGCCGCCCTCCGGCCGCGACACCCGGCCCTTGGGCAAGGCAAAGCGAAGGGGGTCGCCGTTTTGCCCAGCCGCCTCAATCGCCGGACCACCCGGGTATCCGAGCCCGAGCAGGCGGGAGACCTTGTCGAAAGCTTCGCCGGCGGCATCGTCGTGGCTGCGGCCCAAGCGGAGATAGCGGCCAGGCCCGTCAACCCGCAGCAACTCGGTGTGGCCGCCGCTGACCAGCAGCACCAGGTAGGGACCGGGGGGCAGGGGCTCGCCCAGCTGCACCGAGCAGAGATGACCTTCCAGGTGATGAACAGCCACAAAGGGCTTGCCATGCAGCCTCGCCAGGGTGCGGCCCGTGACCGAGGCCACCAGCAGGGCCCCCACCAGGCCCGGGGCGGCGGTGGCGGCGATGCCATCGAGCTCGGCCATGGTCACGCCGCTGTCGCGGCACACCTGCTCAATCAGCTGGGGCAGGGCCTCGACGTGGCGACGCGAGGCGATTTCCGGCACCACGCCACCCCAGCGGGCGTGCTCCTCCACCTGGGAGGCGACGGCACTGGCGAGCACCGTCTGATCACGCACAATCGCTGCCGCCGACTCGTCACAACTTGTTTCGAGGGCCAGAACCAATGGCATTGGACTTCTACAGCTCCCGTACTGTCCAGAAGTGTCATCCTGCCCCGCGGCCCTGCGTCCGATGCGCCGTCTTTTCTCCCGCCGACTCTTCGCGGTTCTGCTCTCCGCCTTCCTGTTGCTCGGCTTCGCCCCTGCGGCCAAGGCTGACGTGGCAGGGCTGACCCCCTGCTCCGAGAGCGCCCGCTTCCAGCAGCGCGCTGCTACCGCCAAAACCGATCAGGCCAAGGCGCGCTTCGCGATGTACAGCCAGGCCGTATGTGGTGCCGATGGCCTGCCCCACCTGATCGTGGATGGTCGCTGGAACCATGCCGGTGATTTCATGATCCCTGGCATTGCCTTCCTCTACATCGCTGGCTGCATTGGCTGGGCTGGTCGCAACTACCTGCGCGCCATCCGCGGCGACAAGGATGCCGCCATGAAGGAGATCCAGATCGATCTGCCCCTGGCATTCAAGAGCACCCTGGCAGCAGCAACCTGGCCCCTAGCCGCCTTCGGCGAGCTCACCAGCGGCAAGCTGCTCGAATCCGACGACAAGGTCACGGTTTCGCCCCGCTAAGGGTTGCTTAGCCCTGCCAGTCCTAGACGCCTCTCTATTTTTTGAACATGAAAAAGTTCCTCACCACCGCTCCGGTGTTTGCTGCCATCTGGTTCACAGCCACGGCAGGAATTCTGATCGAATTCAACCGCTTCTTCCCCGACTTGCTGTTCCATCCCATGTGATCAGCCCCCTCTGATCAGTCAATCTTGATCCGACGCGGCCCCCCGGGGCCGCTTTTTTTTGCCCGTGCCTAGCCGCCCTAGCCCAGCAGCTGCTCCAACTCAGCTAGGGCAAGCTCCAGTTCGCCGTTGACAAGCACCGCGTCAAATTCCGGCGCCGCAGCCAGCTCCACCTTGGCCCGCTCCAGCCGCCGACCAATCGCCTCCTCGCTATCGGTGCCGCGGCCGCGGATACGCCGCTCAAGCTCCTCAAAACTGGGGGGTTCGACAAAAATCTGGAAAGCCTCGGCAAAGCTTTGGCGCACCTGGCGTGCCCCCTCCAGCTCGATCTCAAGCAGCACGGGCCTGCCTGCAGCTAGCTGGGCCTGCACCGGTTGGCGGGGGGTGCCGTAAAGGTTGCCGGCAAATTCGGCCCACTCCAGAAAACCACCCTCAGCCACCTGGCCTTCAAAGGCGTCGCGAGTCAGGAAAAAGTAGTGCTGGCCATCCAGCTCACCGGCGCGGGGGGCGCGGGTGGTGGCTGAGATCGATAGCCAGATCTCCGGATGAAGTAGCAGCAGTCGCTGCACCAAGGTGCCCTTGCCGACTCCACTAGGGCCGGTGATCAAGGTGAGACGGCCGGGCAAGGCGCTCATGGCGGGCGACAGCTCTGGCCTGCAGAGTAGAAGCCAGCGTCCGTGTTGCCCTGCCAAGCCGTGTCCCCCTCCCGCCTTCAGGCAGTAGACGTCACGACCCTGCGGGCGGTGCTGGCCGAGTGGCGGCCGCTACTGCTGCCAAGTCGCTTCGAGAAGGCCCAGCAGGCCAGCCCCCAGGCCCTGCAGATCGGCCTGCGCAGCCTCAGCGGTAGCCACTGGCTCGAGCTCAGCTGGCAGGCGGAAGCGGCTCGGCTGCACACGATCCCGCCGCCACCCCGCCAAGGGGATGGCAGCACCCTGGCCCAGCAGCTGCAGCACGGCCTCAAGGGTCTGGCCCTCATCGAAATCCAGCAGCAGGGCTGGGAGCGGGTGGTGGAGCTCGGCTTCGCCAGGCGTCCCGGTGAGCCCGTGCTGCGCTGGCTGGTGGTGGAGCTGATGGGCCGCCACAGCAACCTGCTGCTGCTCGACGCCGACCGCCAGGTAGTGGCCCTGGCCCGCCAGGTGAAACCCCAGCAATCACGCCTACGGCCAATCGGCACCGGCGACCCTTACCAACCGCCCCCGCCCCTGGCGGGCGAGCCGCCGCGGCTGGAGGAGAGCTTTGGCAGCTGGCAGCGCCGTCTGCGCCTAGTGCCCCTGCCCCTGCAGCAGGCCCTGCGCGATGCCTACCAGGGCATGAGTCCGGCCTTACTGCGCCAGCTACTGCCCTGCGGCTGGGGAGAACTGAGCGTAGACAGCATCAGTCCGGAGCAATGGCAGCAGTTGTGGCAAGGCTGGCGCCAGTGGCTTGAAGCCGTGCAGATGGGGCGATTCAGCTGGCAGCTCGAACCGGCCGGCTACCGCTGCTGGGCTGGATCCAGCGGCGATACCCCTGCCGCAAATCCAGCCCTGGCCATAAACCAAGGCATGGCCGCCTATTTCAGCGAGCACCTCGGCGCCCAGCTGCTTGTGCAGCAGCGCCAGCAGCTGCAGCACCGCTTGCAGGCCACAGTCGAGCGCGAAAGCCGCCAGGCCAGCGAGCAGCAAGCCCTGCTGGATGCGGTGCCTGAAGGGGAAGCTCTACAGCGCCGCGCCGATGCCCTGCTCAGCCAGCTCCAGCCGAGCCGGCAGTGCATTGAAGAGGCACAGAAGCTCTACAAAACCGCCCGCAAGCGGCGGCGCTCGGTGGCGGCGATCACCCCCAGGCTGGAGCAGCACAGGCAGCGCTTAGCAAGCCTCGAAGCCAGCCTCACCTACCTGGAGCAGGCCGACAGCCTCGAGCAGGTGGGCAGCCTGGTTGGCGAGCTCGAAGCCCTGCTGGCTGAGCGCGGCCAGCGCAAGCCAGCTGGGGGTCGCCAGAGGCGGCGGGCTGGAGCGATCGAGGGGGTGCCCCAACCCCTGGAGCTGCACACACCTTCCGGTTTGCCCATACAAATTGGCCGCAACCACCGCCAAAACGAATGGATCGCCTTTCGCCAGGCGCGCCGCGGCGATCTCTGGTTCCACGCCCAGGAGCTGCCGGGCAGCCATGTGGTGCTGAAAAGCTCGGAGCGACTGGCCAGCGATGCGGATCTGCAGGCAGCAGCCGATCTGGCCTCTCACTACAGCAGGGGCCGGGGCAACAGGCGGGTGCCGGTGGTGATGGTGCCCACCGAGGAGTTACAACGCATTCCTGGTGCAGCGCCCGGTACCGTGCGCCATCGTGGCGGCTCCGTGCTGTGGGGAGAACCTCAGCGGGCTCTTAGCCTGCTGATGGAGCAGAAACGATGAGCGCCGAACCCGAAATTTCAGCCAAGCGCCTCGCCGCACCCGAACCGGGGCCTGGAGAATTTCCAGCCGAGGTGGAGATGAGCCTGGTGGACCATCTCGAGGAGCTACGCCGCCGCGTGCTGCGCAGCCTGCTGGCGGTAGTGGTGGCGGCGGCAGCCTGCCTTGTCGCCGTTAAACCATTGGTGCGGCTGCTGGAAGTGCCAGCAGAGGGCATCCGCTTTCTGCAGCTGGCCCCGGGCGAATTTTTATTTGTGTCGTTCAAAGTGGCGGGCTATGCCGGGCTCACCTTGGCCCTGCCCTACGTGCTCTACGAGGGTCTGGGGTTCGTGCTGCCCGGACTTACCCGGCGGGAGCGGCGGCTGGTGGCCCCGGCGGTAGCTGGCTCGGCGGTGCTGTTTGCGGCGGGGCTGGCCTTCGCCTGGTGGGCCCTGGTGCCCGCAGCCCTGCGCTTCCTGGTGAGCTACGGCGCCGACGTGGTCGAACCGAGTTGGTCGATCGAGCGGTACCTCGATTTCGTGCTGCTGCTGATGGTGGCCACCGCGCTGGCATTTCAACTGCCAGTACTGCAGTTGTTGCTCGGCGCCCTTGGCCTGGTGAAGGCCCAGCCCATGCTGGCGGGTTGGCGCTGGGTGGTGTTGGCAAGTGCCCTGGCGGGGGCCGTGTTGACCCCCTCCACCGACCCCGTAACGATGCTGCTGCTCTCCGGGGCGATCACAGCCCTTTACCTAATCGGCGTTGGCCTGGTGGCCTGCACCGAACGGCTGCGGCCTGCCTAAAGCAAAAATTCGCTGGCCCGGCCGGCCGGGATCTCCAACGCCAGACCCATGGCCTTGCCCTGTCTCGGCTTATCGGAGGTGGTGCCAAGCCAGCTGCGCACCTGATCAGCCACCCCCAGGCCGTTCAGCAAACCCACCAGTTCCTCGAGCTTGCTGCGGTAGCCCTCCTCCGTGAGCGGAAAGGATTGCTGCTCTAAGTAGGCCCACATCACCTGTAGATAGAGCCGGCCGCGACGCTGCACCAGTTGCAGGTCGTAGGAAACCTGCCAACGGGTTTGCAGCAGATCCCAAACCTCTTGCGCAGACAGGGGCGAACCTGGCTCAGGGGGTGGGGGGAGGGCACTGGAGGGCAGGGACACGCCCAAGCTCACGCGATGGATTGCACAACAGCATGTTGCAGGCCCAGGGGCCAGCCGGCTGCACCGCCCCGGAGCCGCACAGGCAAGGTTCATAATGAGCGCCACATTGTCCCGGCGCGTCTTCATGACCCAGATGCCAGCGAGCGCTTCAAATAGCGCCTCCAACGGTGATGTGCCCGGAATGGGCCGCCGGCAGTTCATGAACCTGCTGACCTTCGGGTCTGTGACCGGTGTGGCCCTGGGTGCCCTCTATCCAGTGGCTCGTTATTTCATCCCCCCCAAGGCGGCAGGCGGCGGCGGCGGCACCACCGCTAAAGACGAGCTCGGCAACAGCGTCACTGCCAGCGGCTGGCTCAGCAGCCACAAGGAGGGCGATCGCAGCCTGGTGCAGGGCCTCAAGGGAGATCCGACCTACTTGCTCGTTGAGGGCAATGACGCCATCGGCAGCTACGGCATCAATGCCATCTGCACTCACCTTGGCTGCGTAGTGCCCTGGAACAGCGGCGCCAATAAGTTCATGTGCCCCTGCCATGGCTCCCAGTACGACGCCACCGGCAAAGTGGTGCGCGGTCCAGCGCCCCTCTCCTTGGCCCTGGCTCACGTCTCTGTAGACAACGACAACGTTTTCCTTAGCCAGTGGAGCGAAACCGACTTCCGCACCGGCGACAAGCCCTGGTGGGCCTGATTACCCCGATCCAGCTTTTCTTCTCCCTGTCTGTCGCCTGATCTCGTGATGCGTCGTTCCCTTTCCCTGCTGCTCGGCTCCCTGATCGCCTTCGCCGTGCTTTTGACCGGCGCCAGCCCCAGCTGGGCCTATCCCTTCTGGGCCCAGCAGAACTACGCCAGCCCCCGGGAGGCCACCGGCAAGATCGTCTGCGCCAACTGCCACCTGGCCAAGAAGGCCACCCGGGTGGAAGTGCCCCAGGCCATTTTCCCTGACACGGTGTTCAAGGCCGTGGTGGAAATCCCCTACGACGCCAGCGTTCAGCAGGTGGCCGGCGATGGCAGCCGCACCGGTCTGAATGTCGGCGCTGTGGTGATGCTTCCAGATGGCTTCACCCTTGCCCCGCAAGACCGCCTCAGCGAGGAGCTGAAGGAGGAAACTGCCGGCATTTATTACACCCAGTATTCCGACGACCAACCCAACATCCTGTTGGTGGGCCCGATCTCCGGTGATGAGCACCAAGAGATCGTTTTCCCGATTCTCTCTCCTGATCCCGCCACCGACAGCAGCATCCACTTCGGCAAATACCAGCTGCATGTGGGCGGCAACCGTGGCCGCGGCCAGGTGTATCCCACCGGCGAAAAGAGCAACAACGGCGTCTTCAACGCCCCCGTAACTGGCACGGTGTCAGCAATCACTGCCGGTGATAACGGCGCTTCCCTGGTGGAGATCACCGCCGCAGATGGCACTACAGCCACTGAAACCGTGCCGGCTGGCCCCACCATCCTGGCGGCGGTTGGTGATGCAGTAGTTGCCGGTTCACCGATCACCAACGACCCCAACGTGGGTGGCTTCGGACAGATTGATGCCGAGGTTGTGCTGCAAAACCCTGTGCGCATCTACGGTTTGCTGGCATTCTTTGCCGCAATCGCCCTGGCCCAGATCTTGCTGGTGCTCAAAAAGCGCCAGGTTGAAAAGGTTCAGGCTGCTGAAGGCTTGATCTGAGCAGCGTGCTTGCCACCTTCACCTCCCCGGGGCCCCTGGTTTTCCAGCTGGGCCCCTTTGCCTTGCGCTGGTATGGTCTGCTCATCGCCGTGGCCGTGTTGCTGGGCCTCAGCCTGGCCACCCGGCTCGGCCGGGCTCGAGGCATTGAGCCATCCCTGATTGCCGATCTCCTGCCCCTGATGGTGCTGGGAGCCGTGATCGGAGCACGCATTTACTACGTCGCCCTCGAGTGGCGCCAGTATTCCGGCAACTGGCTTGATGCGATCGCGATCTGGCGCGGAGGCATCGCCATCCACGGCGCCCTGCTGGGCGGCTCCCTGGCCACGATGCTGTTCTGCCGCTGGCGCCGGCAGCCCTTCTGGCAACTGCTCGATGTGCTGATGCCCTCCGTGGCCCTCGGCCAGGCGATCGGCCGCTGGGGAAATTTCTTTAATTCCGAGGCCTTCGGCTTGCCTACGGATCTTCCCTGGAAACTGCAGATCCCCGCGGCCAGCCGCCCAGCTGAATTTTTTGAGCAGCTCTACTTTCACCCCACCTTCCTCTACGAATCCCTTTGGAATCTGGGGGTGTGCGCCCTACTGCTTGGGTTATTTCGGGCCGCCAGTAGCGGCCGCATTCAACTGCTGCCTGGAGCACTCAGCTGCGTGTATCTGATGGCCTACAGCAGCGGGCGGGTGTGGATTGAAGGGCTGCGCCTCGACCCCCTCTGCCTGCTCTCCGAGCCGCCCTTCTGTGATGGCGGCCTGCGTATGGCCCAGCTGGTCAGCCTGCTTTTGATTGCCCTTGGCGGCGTTGGCCTCTGGTGGCTCTACCGCCGCCAACGCCCCCTGCCCGACCCCAGTGGAGTAACCACTTGAATAACAAGCCTGTCTGGATAGTTGGTGCCGGGCCCGGCGCACCCGACCTGCTCACCCTGCGCGCCGCCCGCCTTGTGGAGCAGGCGGAGGTGTTGGTGTGGACCGACTCCCTAATCAATCCCCAGATCGCAGCCCTGGCTCCAGAGGGCTGTGAGCAGGTGCGCACCAGCACCCTCACGCTGGAGCAGGTGATGGAGGTGGTGCTGGATCGGGCCCGTGCCGGCAAAACCGTGGTGCGGCTCCACGATGGGGATCCGTGCCTCTACGGCGCCATCGCCGAGCAAATTTGCCGCCTGGCCGATGCCGGTATCGGCGTGGAAGTGGTGCCCGGCTTAAGTGCTTACCAGGCCACCGCATCGGCCCTGCAGAGCGAGCTCACCATCCCTGGCCTGGTGCAGACGATCGTGCTGAGCCGCGCTGGCGGACGCACCGGCGTGCCGGAGCGGGAGGCACTGGAGCGGCTGGCCGCCCTGCGCGCTTCCCTTTGCCTCTACCTCAGTGCTCGCCACGTAGAAGAAGTGCAAACCGAGCTGCTGCGCCACTACCCCGCCGACACTCCTGTAGCCATTGGCTACCGGGTGAGCTGGCCTGATCAATGGATAAAGGTGGTTCCCCTGGCCGATATGGCCCGGGTAAGTCAGGAACGGCAGTTGATCCGCACCACCCTCTACGTGGTGAGCCCGGCACTGGCGGCGCCGGCTGAGGCCCGTTCTCGCCTCTACTCAGCTAGCCACAATCACCTCTTCCGCGGCGGCGCTAGCTGAAAAGGCATCAGCCTGCCTCGCCATAAAGCTCCCGGGCCAAGCGCTGCCGATCGAAGCCACAGCCCAGCCGCTCGACAATCGCCTCCAGGTCCCGGGCGGCATTACCCAGGCAGCAGGTACCCCCAGGGGAAGGGGTGACATTGAACACAAGGCCGGGCCGGGCCGCGATGCTGGCCTCGCCGAGCATCAGCTTGCGGTTGGCCTTATCGATCAGCTGGGGACGCACGCCGCCATATCCCTCAGCGAAGCTGAGATCCTCGAGGCGCATGTCGGGCACGATCTTGCGAGCATCTGCCAAAAACAATCGCCGCCTCAGCCAGGGCACCTCGAACAGCAGATTTTTAAAGATGTAATTGCGGATATCGGCGATGCGAAAGAGCTGCCAGAACACGGCCAGCACTGCCCAATCGAGCCGCAGCACCTTCAGAAACTCCCAAAACGAGGCTGGTTTGTAGCGCTCCAGCAGCGGCAGCAGCAGGGCGGTAGGGCCAAAACGGGTTTTGCCAGGGGCTCGCACGTCGGGGTCGCCGTGGATGGCGGCAAAGGGCAGCTTGTCGTTCTGCACCGTGTAAACCTTGCCCCGGAGCAAATCCGGCGTGAAGTAAAAGCTGCCGGCCACGGGCAGGCAGGAATACTCCAGTCCGTAGCCCATGCGCTGGGCCATCAGCAGGCTGTGGGCTCCGGCATTCACCACCACGTGCCGGGCTCGCACCGAGCGGGGAGCCTGCCCGGCGGCGCTGGAGCAGCCGGGGGTGGGGGCCAGTTCCACCCGGTAGCCATCGCCCTCAGGCGTAATCGCGACCACGCTGGTGCCTAGCTGCACCGTGAGCTGGCGCGACGTTCCGGCCACCGCCGCCGCCGCCTGGGCCACGAACGAGGCCGATAGCTCCTCGTAGTCCACGGCGGTGTAGGTGCGGCGGATGCCGATCGCCACCAGCTCCTCCGGGCGCAACTCCCCCTGCACCAGTCCCACCTGGGGCTCCCACTCGGCGATCTGCGGCTTCTCGAGCAGCTCCATTGCCGGGAAGTGGGGTGAGAAGCGAGCAAAGCGCTCCCGCAGGAAGGTGCACTCGTGCTCGCCCACCCCCAGCACCATTTTTGGAGTGCGAAACACACAGAGCTCGCGGCTGGCTGGATCAAGCAGCTCGGCGTAGTTCACGATCATCTCGGCGGTGCGCTTCACCCGCACCGCCTTCTCGAGCGTGTAGTTGGTCTCGATGTCGCCGCAGTGAATCGTCTGGCTGTTGTTGGTGGCCTTCGAGTTCACCCTGGCCAAGGCGTCGTAGCGCTCCACCAGCAGGATGCGGCCCAAATCGGTGTAGCGGGCCAGCTCGAACAGCAGGGCCGTACCGCACACCCCGCCTCCCACGATCAATACGTCCACTGTCTGATCAACATCCACTGGCTGGGTCAAGTCCACTGGCTGGCTCAAGTCCACAGGGTCCGTTGCTGGCTTGGGATCGGCTCGTTCGGGGTTGGCGCTCACGCAATGCGACCGGCTCTTAGCCCATGGTGACCGATCGACTGCCTGTGGTGTTTTAAGGTGTGGAGGTGCGGGCGATTAGCACAGCGGTAGCGCACTTCCTTCACACGGAAGGGGTCACTGGTTCGAATCCAGTATCGCCCATTTCAACCACTGGACCGCGTCAAATTTGCCTGCAGAATGTCTAAATCTGCTGAGCTCGCTGTTGTGGTGTCAGATTCTCCTAACCCCGAGGCCTTATCCGCCCTTCGCTGCCTGGGGCAGACGCTGCGGCAGGGCCGGGAGGTCCAAGGTCTCGAATTGGCCGTGCTGGCAGCCCGTCTAAACATGGGAGTCGAACAACTTCAGGCCCTGGAAGAAGCCGACGCCTGTCGATTGCCGGAAGCGGTATTCGTAATCGCCCAGGCCCGCAGAATCGCCAGCAGCCTGGCCATCAACATCGATGGCCCCCTGCAAACCCTGCGAGATAGCGGCCAGTTTCAAACCAAGCCGATCAAGGTGGTCGAACTCACCCAGCGCGCCCCAACCAGACCGGCACAAACCAGCGGCCGACTGGCCATCACAGCAGCAACCCTGGTCGCCCTCAGTGGCGCCGGCGCCGTGGGCTGGCAGCAGTGGCAGCGTCACCAGGCCCGCCCAACCCAGCAGCAAACGCAGCCCCAGCCGCTGACCGATATTTCCCCAGCACCAAGGAGCAGGGATAGGGAAAGCGGCAGCCTCAATCCCGATCAGCTGCAACTGACGAGCAGCCAGCCCAGCTGGCTCGAAATAAAAACAAAAACCGGCACCATCCTGTTCCGTGGCACCTTCACAGGTGAGCGGAGCTTCCCCCTGGGCCAAGGGCTTGAGGTGCTGGCAGGCCGTCCCGACCTGGTTCGCACCCGAATAGGAGGCGGTGCCGCTCAACCCCTGGGACCCATTGATCAGGTGCGTTGGCGCAGCTTCAGGGCTCCGGCACCCTGAGACCAAGGCCGCAGGATTCCTGCACCACTTCAGCGCAGGATCGCAGGCTCCAGCGCTCCAAGCTGAGATCCGGAGCTGGCTCACCAGGGGCGGCCGCCAGGGGCTCCAGGTCAACGCAAACCGCATTTTGCCTTGATCTCACCTGCAGGGTCGCAATCACCGCAGCGGGCCGGCGATCTAGGGCCGCCGCCAACCGCAACAGCAAGGCCATTGACGTAACGGTGCGGCGCTGTTCGCGGTCTTCGATCAGCTGCCACGACTCATGGCGCTTCTTCGGCAGGCTGCGGCGGTGATAGCGGCCAATCGCCGCCACCATCAGGTGCTCGGATTCGGAGTAGCCCAGCAGCTCGCCGTGGCGGATCAAATACCAGCTGTGCTTGTGATAAGCGGAGATATTGATGCTCTTGCCACAGGTATGCAATTGGGCGGCGGCCCAGAGCAGCTCCCGGCCCGGCCCCTCGTCGTGGTGCAGCAGCCCCCGCGACTGGTCGTAGAGGCTGAGGGCATGGGCGGCCACCCGATCGGCCCGGGCCCGATCGACACCAAAGCGCTGGGCCAGGTGCAGCACGGTGCGCTGGCGAATAGTGCTCTGGAAGGCAAAGCGATCTCCCAGCAGGCCGTTGCGCAGCATCCAGTCCACGATCAAGCCCTCCCGCAGGGCCCGATCACAAACCACCAGCTCCCGCACGCCGAGCATCGCCATCGCCGTCTGCAAAATCAGGGCGCCTGGCACGATGATTTCGGCCCTGCGGTCATTGATGGCGGGCAAGGCGCGGCGCTGCTCCGGCGTCATCGCCAGCAGCCGGGCGGTGAGCTGGTCGATGCGCTCGCGGCTGAGCCTGTAGCCCTGCAGCTTTAGCGGCGGCTTGGGATCTTCAGCAGCCGCCAGCGCCGCTAGGGCCATGGCTGTGCCGCTGGTACCCACCATCAGCGGCTGTTCGCCCCGGCGCAGCGCCGCCTTCACCTCAGCTACGGCAGGGTCGAGGGCGCCCTGGATATAGGCCTGCAGGAAGGAGCGACGTTCGACCGGTAGGGGGTCCTGCTGACAAAACTCCCGCTGCAGGCGCACCGCGCCGATGCGGGTGCTGCTGAAGGAGCGGCCGTCGCGGCCATCGGCCAGCACCAATTCGGTGGAGCCTCCACCGATATCAATAATCAAGTGGGGCTGGTCGCCGAAAGCCATGCCCGAAAGCACACCCAAATAGATCAGTCGCGCCTCCTCAGGCCCGCTCACCAGATCCACCTCCAGGCCCAGTTGCTCCTGCAGCGCCACCAGGAAATCCCTGCCATTGGGGGCCTCCCGCACGGCACTGGTGGCCGCCGTGACGATCTGCTCCACCCCATGGCTAAGGGCCAGATCGCGATCGTGGCGCAGGGTGCGAAAAGCCCGCTCGATCGCCTCGGCACTGAGGTCACCGCTATGGGGATCCCTTTCGCCAAGCCGGGTGGTGGCCTTCTCAGCCAGCACCACACTGAAACTGCTCAGCTCCGGATCCACCTCTGCCACCAGCAGGTGAATCGAGTTGGTGCCGATGTCAATAGCGGCCACCCGGCGGCGACCGGACTGCTGAAGGTTGGAGGCCTGAACCATCTAACTCAGCAACTGCCACTGGGGGCGTTACTTTGCCACCCACGGCCCGTCCCACCGGCACACCTAGGGTGCGGCACGACGAAAAGGGGGCATGGCCAACTTGACGCGCGGCAACCGTCTGGGGGCCTGGCTGGAGCTGGTGCGCTGGCACAAGCCCAGTGGCCGCCTGATCCTGCTGATTCCAGCTGGCTGGAGCCTCTGGCTCACCCCAAACGCCCCACCGGCGCCGCTGTTGGTGGCACTAATAGTGCTGGGAGGACTGGCGGTGAGCGCGGCCGGCTGCATCGCCAACGACCTCTGGGACCGCCGCATCGACCCCTTGGTAGAGCGCACCCGCAGCCGTCCCCTGGCCGATGGCCGCGTTGGCGTTGGCGAGGCGATAGGCCTGCTGCTGCTCAGCCTGGTCGTCGCCTTGGCAGTGCTGCTGGTGCTGATGGGGGGGTTGCCCGCCGCCAGCCGCAACCTCTGCCTGCTGCTGGCAATCGCGGCCCTGCCGCCAGTGCTGCTCTACCCCTCGGCTAAACGCTGGTTTGGCTACCCCCAACTGGTGCTGGCCATCTGCTGGGGCTTTGCGGTGCTGATCCCCTGGGCCGCTGCCACCGGCTCCCTGGCCGGCGGCTGGCCCCTGGCCCTGGTATGGCTGGCGACCTTGCTTTGGACCTTCGGCTTCGACACGGTTTACGCCATGGCCGACCGGGATGACGACCGGGCCATCGGCGTGCGCAGCAGTGCCCTCAGCCTGGGCAGCCTGGCCCCCCTGGCGGTGGCGATCAGCTACGGCCTCGCCGCCCTGGCCCTGGGGCTGGCCGCCGGCCTGCAGGGATGCGGCTGGATCAGCTGGCCGTTGGGTCTGCTGGCAGCAGCCGGCATGCAGCGCGAAGCCGCCCTGCTGCGCCGCCCCAACCTGCCAAGGTCCGCCTACGGCCGCCACTTCAGCCGCCAGGTGCAGCTGGGAGGGCTGCTGCTGCTTGCCCTGGTGCTGGGGCAGCTGCCATGAGCCAGGTCATACGTCAGCCCTCACCGCTGCGGCCAGGGGATCGGGTGCAGCTGGTGGCGGCAAGCTCAGCCCTGCTGGGCGAAGACGCCTTGGCGCGCCTGGAGGCGGGCATTGCCGTGCTCGAGAGCTGGGGGCTGGAGGTGGAGCGCACGCCCCTGCACGGGCGCCAGTGGGGCTATCTGGCCGGCCGAGACCAACAGCGACGCGGCGACCTGGAAGCGGCCGCCAGGCGGGGCGCCGAACTGCTGGCCTGTGTGCGGGGCGGCTGGGGAGCGGCCCGGTTGTTGGAAGCACCCCTGGCCCTGCCAGCTCGCTGGCTGCTTGGTTTCTCCGACGTCACCTCCCTGCTCTGGGCCCAACTAGCCCAGGGGCAGGGAGGTGCCATCCACGGGCCGCTGCTCACCACCCTGGCCGCCGAACCCGCCTGGAGCCAAGAGCGGCTGCGGTGCCTTTTGTTTGGCGAACCCCTAGGCGACCTTCAGGGCGAGGGCTGGTGTGGCGGCAGCGCCGCAGGCCCCCTGCTGGCCGCCAACCTCACCGTGGCCACCCACCTGCTGGGTACGCCCTATCTGCCGGATCTGCGCGGCGCCATTTTGGTGCTCGAAGACGTGGGCGAAGCTCCATACCGAATCGAGCGCATGCTCACCCACTGGCGGCTTTGCGGAGGGCTGCAGCAGCTGGCCGGCATCGGCCTGGGGCAGTTCACAGACTGCGATGAAAACCCAGCCGAAGCAGATCGGTTCAGCCTCGAGCAGGTGCTGCGCGAGCGCACAAGCGATCTCGGCATCCCCGTGGTGAGCAACTTGCCCATGGGTCATGGGGCCGGCAATGCGGCCCTACCCCTAGGTGCCTGGGCCGAGCTCGATGGCAGCAGCGGCCAGCTGCGGATCAGCAGCGCGAAGCAAGCACCGCCGCTGCCACGGTGAGATCGAAAGGGGTGGTGAGCTTGATGTTGGAAGCAGGCGCCTCCAACACCTGCACCGCCAAACCCAGCCGCTCAAACAGGGCCGCATCGTCGGTGACGCTCCAGCCCTGCTCCGTGGCGGTTGCATGGGCAGCCCGCAGCTGCTGAACCGGAAAACCCTGGGGAGTTTGGGCTGCCCACAACCAGCTGCGATCTGGGGTGGCCGTGATGGTGCCAGCTCCATCCACCTGCTTGATCGTGTCGGTTACGGGGGTGGCGGCGATCACCGCTGCGCCTTGCTGCACCGCAGCGGCACAGCGGGCCAGCAGTTCTGGCTCGACAAGACAGCGAGCCCCGTCGTGGATCAGCACACCACCAGCAGCTGCCGGCAGGGCCGCCAGCCCCCGGCTCACCGACTCCTGACGGGTGTCACCACCCTCAATCCACTGCACCGGCAGGTCAGGCTGAGCTTCAGCCACGATCGCCGCTATCGCGGCTGCATCAACGGGCTGGCCCACGATGCCGATCCAGCTAATGGCGGGGCAGGCGAGGGCCGCATCGAGGGTCCAGGCCAGCACCGACCGCCCCGCCACGGGCAACAGCAGCTTGTTGCCAGTGGCCCCCATGCGGCGTCCGCTGCCGGCTGCGGCGATCAGCAAATGCACAAGCGACTCCCGCGAGACGGGTCAATCCGAATCTGATCCATACAATCAGGCCGCCGAACCTGTGTCGTTTGCGATGCGCGCCCTGTTTCTGATTCCGGGCGGCAGCAGCCAGCAGCTGCAGAGTTTTGCCGCCGTTGCCGCCGTCGCCGACCAACTCCATGCCGTCGTTCAGGTGGTCTGTCCGTTAGCGGCGGTTCCCCTTTGGTCCCTGCATCCAGCAGTGGAACGGGCCATGCCCTTCACCTACGAGCAGGCAACCCTTGCCGATTGGGCCAACTTGATGGGCTCGGTGCGGGAGCCTGATTTTCAGGTGAGCCTCAACCTGGCGCCCAGCCGCCAGATGGATCTCATGCTGTCGATGAGCCACATCCCCACCCGGGTGGCCAGCAGTGGCTTCTCCGCCACCGAGCGGATCACCCCCATCGAGGGCGGCTGGGCCAACCAGGCCTATGAAGCCTTCCTGCGACCCATCGGGGTGCGGCTCGAGGCTGATTCTTTCCGGTTGCCGATCGCCCCTGCCGACCTGGAGGCCGCCAGCGCGGCCCTACCCAGTGGCGATGGACCGGCCCTGCTGCTGGCCCCCTCCGCTGCTGGGGGCGACTGGCCAGCCCAGCAATGGCAAGACCTACCCGCCCAGATCCGCAGCAAGCTGCCCAACCTGCGGACCGTGCCCGCACTAGCTGGCACTGGGGCTGGAGATATGCGTAAGCGCGCCGCCCAGATCGCCAGTGCCGATGTGGTGCTAGCCAGCGACCCTGTAGCCATCGAATTGGCCCTGCTGCTCGGCCTGCCGCTGGTGGCCTTGGGCCGGGACCCCGCCAGTCTGCCCAGCCGTGCTGGGGTGCAGGGCCTCGGCAGCGCCGCCAACCTCAGCCAACTTGGCCACGCCGAGGTGCTCGCCGCCCTGGGACTGGGATAATCGGGGTTCGGGGGATAGTCAGGCCATACGATCAGCGCCACAAACCCCAGTGCCGCGATGTCGAGTGCCGTGATGTCCAGCCCAGCCCCCCTGGCCGGCCAAGTGGCGCTGGTTACCGGTGCCAGCCGGGGTATAGGTCGCGCCATCGCCCTTGAGCTGGCAGCGGCCGGCGCCCAAGTAGTGGTGAATTACGCCAGCTCCCCGGATGCAGCCGAAGCGGTCGTGGCTGAGATCACTGCTGCCGGGGGCGAAGCCTGGAGCCATCGGGCCGATGTAGCCGATGAAGAGCAGGTCGACGCCATGGTCAAAGCGGTGCTTGCTAGGGGCGGCCGGCTCGACCTGTTGGTTAACAACGCCGGCATCACCCGCGACGGCCTGCTGATGCGGATGAAAACCGCCGACTGGCAGAGCGTGATCAACCTCAATCTCACCGGCGTGTTTCTCTGCACCCGCGCTGTGAGCCGGGCCATGCTCAAGGCCCGCAGCGGCCGCATCATCAACATCACCTCAGTGGTGGCCCTGATGGGCAATCCAGGCCAGGCCAACTACAGCGCCGCCAAGGCCGGCGTGATCGGCCTCACCCGCAGCAATGCGGCTGAATTTGCAGCCCGGGGTGTGACCGTCAATGCCGTTGCCCCGGGGTTCATCGAGAGCGACATGACCGCCGAACTCGACAAGGAGCCGATCCTGGCGGCGATTCCCCTGGGGAGGATGGGCAGCGCCGCCGAGGTGGCAGGTGCAGTGCGCTTTCTGGCCGCCGACCCGGCTGCCGCCTACATCACCGGCCAGGTGCTGCAGGTGGATGGCGGCATGGTGATGCGTTAAGAGCTTGTGAGCGGCTGAGCCAACTCCTCGCGCAGCCGGCGAATCCGCTGCAGCAGGCGCAGGCGGCGACTGCGAGCGGTGATTGTCAAAAACAGCCTCACCGGCACATAAACCAAGGCCATCAACACTCCGGCCGCCGCCACGAGCACAAACACCATGGCGTTAGCAGTGGAGCCCGGATCCAGCGAAATGGCTTCGTCCGCGCTCTCTAGTGCTGTTTGCAGCAAATCCTCCATTGCTGAACCCTATCGAGCCTGGAGCAAATCAGTAGCCCAAAGCAGCAGCTTGATTCGGCTTTCCCCACCCCGCTCCGTTGGCCCGGCGGTGGTCCGCTATGGGAGCCTGACATCACTGAGTGTCCAGCGTTTTCATGGCCAAGCTGATCAGCTTTTCAGATGCCTCCCGTGGCGCCCTTGAGCGTGGTGTAAACGCCCTGGCCAACGCGGTGAAGGTCACCATCGGACCCCGCGGCCGCAACGTGGTGCTCGAAAAGAAATTCGGCGCGCCCGAGATCGTTAATGACGGCGTCACCATCGCCCGGGAGATCGAACTCGAAGATCCCTTCGAAAACGTTGGCGCCAAGCTGATGCAGCAGGTGGCCAGCAAGACCAAGGACACCGCCGGCGACGGCACCACCACTGCCACCCTGCTGGCCCAGGCACTGGTCCGCGAAGGCCTCAGAAACGTGGCGGCCGGCGCCAGCCCGGTCGTGTTACGCCGCGGCATGGAAAAGGCCACAGCCCAGATCGTGGCGGGCATCGCCGAGAGGGCCCAACCCGTCGCCGGTGAAGCGATTCGCCAGGTAGCCGAGGTGAGCTCCGGCAACGACGAAGAGATCGGCCGGATGATCGCCGAGGCCATGGACAAGGTGAGCGCTGACGGCGTCATCACCGTTGAGGAGTCCACCTCCTTGGCCACCGAACTGGAGATCACCGAGGGCATGGCCTTCGACCGTGGCTACAGCTCCCCCTACTTCGTCACCGACCAGGAGAGGCGCGAATGCGTCTTTGAAAATGCCCTGATCCTGATCACCGACCGCAAGATCAGCACCATCACTGAGCTGGTGCCCGTGCTGGAGGCGGTTTCCAAGGGCGGCAGGCCCCTGCTGATCCTGGCGGAAGAGGTGGAGGGCGAAGCTCTAGCCACCCTGGTGGTTAACAAAAACCGCGGCGTATTGCAGGTTGCAGCTGTGCGGGCCCCTGGCTTCGGCGATCGCCGCAAGGCCATGCTTGGCGACATCGCCGTACTCACTGGCGCCACAGTCGTGAGCGAAGACCAGGCCATGACCCTGGACAAGACCGGCCTAGCCGAGCTGGGTCAGGCCCGCCGCATCACCATCACCAAGGACAGCACCACGATCGTGGCCAGCGGTGAGCACCAGGCAGTCGTTGCTGATCGGGTGGCCTCAATCAGGCGCGAGCTCGACAACACCGACTCCGATTACGACCGCGAAAAGCTGCAGGAGCGGATCGCCAAACTGGCCGGAGGAGTTGCCGTGATCAAGGTGGGTGCTCCCACCGAAACCGAGCTCAAAAACCGCAAGCTGCGCATCGAAGACGCCCTCAACGCCACCCGCGCTGCGGTGGAGGAGGGAATCATTGCTGGTGGCGGCTGCACCCTGTTGGAGCTGGCCGAAGGGCTGAGCAGCCTGGCGGCTAGCTGCCAGGGCGATGAGCGCACCGGCGTCGAGATCGTCAAGCGGGCCTTAGCCGAGCCCGTGCGCCAGATCGCCCACAACTCGGGCGCCGATGGCGCCGTGGTGGCAGCTGAGATCCTGCGGCTGGGCAAGGGCTACAACGCCCTAACCGGCGTCTACGAAGACCTCCTGGCCGCTGGCATTCTCGATGCGGCCAAGGTGGTGCGCCTAGCCCTTCAAGACGCGGTTTCGATCGCCTCCATGCTGATTACCACCGAGGTTGTGATCGCCGATAAGCCCGAACCCGAAGCAGCACCCGGCGGCGACATGGGTGGCATGGGTGGCATGGGTGGCATGGGTGGCATGGGTGGCATGGGTGGCATGGGTGGCATGGGAGGTATGGGAGGTATGGGAGGTATGGGTGGAATGGGCATGCCCGGGATGATGTGATCCCAGGCTGCTCAGCCGGCCAGCACATCCCGTACATAGGCAGCAACCTGCAAATCGACCCCGGTGATTGCCGTGCCCACAACCACGGCATCAGCGCCGAGGTCCAGGGCTTGGCGGGCCTGCTGGGGGCTTGATATGCCGCCCTCGCAGATCAGACTCACCTCGTTGGGTAATTGCTGCCGCAGCAGGGGCAATAGATCCCAGGCTGGTGGCTTCTGGCCTGAGGTTGATTCCGTGTAGCCATAAAGGGTCGTGCCGACCCAGCTGCAACCCAGCTCGGCGGCACGCAGACCATTGGCAACGCTGTCCACATCCGCCATCAGCACAGCACCAAGCTCACGCTCGGCGCGGGCGATCAGACCCTCCAAATTTTCACCCCCGGGGCGATAGCGCTCGGTGGCATCAATCGCCACCACATCGGCACCAGCAGCCCAAACAGCACGAATCTCCTCCCACCCCGGGGTGATGTACACCGAGCTGTCTGGGTAGCTGCGCTTCCATAGGCCCACGATCAGGGCCGTTGGGCAGCGCTGACGAACAGCGCCGATATGCTCTGGGCTTTCCAGACGCACCCCAGAGGCGCCATTGCGCAAACTGGCATCTGCCATGGCGGCGATCACATCGGGATCGCGCATCGGAGATCCCTCGGGGGCCTGCACCGACACAATCAAACCGGAGGGTTTCACTCAGCTGGCCAGGGGTAGGTGAAAGTCATCGAGCTCTTCAGCATCCGGCAGCCAGGCCCGCAGGGAAGCGTGGGCAAAGGGCGCAGGAGCGGCATCGCGCGCTGCAGGAGCCAGGGCATCCTGCACAAGGGCCAGCACAGGCCGTTGCTCAACTGGTTGCTCAACTCGTTGCACGCTGGGCTCAGGGTTGGTCTCCAGGCCAGCCTGGGAGCGCAGCCACTCAGCCGCCCCTGCTCCTTGGTCCACGCAAAGTGGGCCGGAGATCAGGGCTTCGAGGGCCGCCAGTCCCCTGCGGTGCGCCCACTGCTGCACCAGACGCTGGGCCATGGCCTGATCCCGTTCTGCAACCGCCGCCAGCAAACGGTCCCCTAAGTCGGGAAGGTCGGACGGGGGGAATCTGGAGGGCTGCGTCACGAAAGGACCTGCTAGGTGAGCTTGCGATCCAAAAGCGGCCGAATCAGCAGGAACAACCCGGCGGCCAGTAAGGCGAGCACCCCTAGGCAGGTGGCGCTGCTGAGCTGGCCGTAGGGGGCCTCCAGCACCACTGCGGTGAGAGAGACCTGTCCCGCATAGGCGGCACGAATCGGTTCTATCGCGAAGGTAAGGGGATTAAGGGCCGCTAGCCAGCCCAGCCAAGCCGGCATGAACGACAACGGAGCCAAAGCGGTGCTGGCAAACAGCAGTGGCAGGTTGGCCACAAAGATCACCGCAATCAGCTCGATGTGGCCTGGCAGCGCAAAAGCAAGCCCCAAGCTCAGGGCCGTGACTGCAAAAACCAACAACAGCAAGGTGACCAATACCAGCAGCAGCCCAGCTCCACCAGGCCAGCCGTAACCCAGCAATGCGGCAGTGCCCATGATCGCCAGGCTCTGCACCAAGCTCAGGGTGGTGATGTAGAGCACCGAGGCGAACACGATCGAGCTGCGCGAGCGCAGAGGCGCCACCAGCAACCGGTTGAGGAAGCCAAATTCGCGGTCAAACATCAACGGCAGGCCAGCGTTCAGGGCCGCACTGAAGGCCGTGAACACGATCACACCTGCGCCAAGGAAGCGCCCATAGCTGATGCCGCCAGGCAGCAGGCCCGCCGGAGCCTTGGCAAACAGGGCGCCAAACAACACCAGCCAGATCAGGGGCTGCAGCACCCCCGCCACCAAGGTGGAAGGCCGGCGCTGCAGCTGTACGAACAAACGACGGGTGAGGGCCAGGGTTTCTTGACTGATCTCGGCCAAGGCGGATGCCTCGGGTTGGGGGCCTGGAAGGGTTGTGGTCATCACATGCTCGCTTTGCGTTCAGCCTTGGGATCACGGCTGCCGGCCACCGCCAGCTCCGCGTCCATCAGGGTGCGGCCGGTGGCCTGGAGATAGACATCATCGAGGCTGGGGCGGCTCTGGGCGAGGGCGAAAACCGGCAGGTCGGCTGCCGCCAATTGGCGGCGCAGCTGCTCGACAACGCCGTCGTGCTCAATCACCAGATTCAGGGAGTAGCCCTGGGCCCGGTTCACCACCACCTGGCGTACCCCGGCGCAATCGTGCAGCAGGCTGCGCACCCGCTCAGCTTCGTCGGCATCACTGAATTCGCGCACCCTCAGGGTCACTCGATCGCCACCCAAGGCGGCCTTGAGCACAGCAGGAGCGCCCTCGGCGATGACCTTGCCAGCCTCGATGATCGCCAGATGGTCAGCCAGGGCATCAACCTCCTCTAAGTAGTGGCTGCTAAGCAGGACAGTTGTGCCGCCATCGCGCAGTTGGCGCAACACAGACCAGATCGCCGCGCGACTCTCGATATCAAGGCCGACGGTGGGCTCATCGAGCACCAACACCTTGGGACTGTGCAGCAGGCCAGCGGCCAGATCGAGCCGGCGACGCATCCCGCCCGAGTAGCTACCGCAACGCCGATCAATCCAGTCGGCCATGCCGAGCAGCTCGATCAGCTCGTCCATGCGCCGGTTCCGGGCAGCTGGGGCCAGGTGATAAAGATCACCCTGCAGCTGCAGCAGTTCGCGGCCGGTGAGGATCTTGTCGATTGCCACCTCCTGGGCCACATAGCCCAACAAGCGACGCACCGCCCGGGGCTCGGCCAGGGCATCAACGCCGCCTACCCGCACGCTGCCGCTGTCTGGGGCCAGCAGGGTGCAAAGGATGCGCAAGGCGGTCGTCTTACCAGCACCGTTAGGACCAAGCAGGCCATAGAGGCTGCCGGCCGGCACTTGCAGGGAAAGGTTGTCGAGGGCAATGACGGCAGTTGCCGCCTTTTTGCCCCCGTAGCGCTTGCAGAGCTGCTGCAGTTCGATCACCGACTCAAGCCGCTCCAATCAGCCGACCAATGTAGGCAAGGCAGCAAAGGGGACGTTGAACAGTTGGGGGCCCAGCAGGGCTGCCTGCGGTAGGCGGGCCAACAAAAGCAACGCACAGATGCCGAATAGATAGAAAATCGACCAGCGGAACATGGCCTTGGCCCGTTGGGGTTCGTCAGGCTGGCTGCGTAGCTGGGAGCTCAGCTGCAGCAGGCGGGCGTTGAAGGGCAACACCATCAAGCCATAAAGCAAGCCACCAGTTGGCAGCGCCACGATCCCAAGCAGGCTCAAGCCAACAGTGGCCCAGGCGTAATGGCTGATGGCCCGAGTCGTAACCGCCACGCCCTTGACCACCGGAAGCATCGGGATGCCCACGGAGCGGTAATCGTCCTTGAGCAGCAGGGAAAGGGCCCAGAAGTGGGCTGGCGTCCACAACATCACCAGGGAAAACAACCACCAGGAAGCCCAGCCAAGGGAGCCGGTGGCAGCGGCAGCTCCCACCAAGGGCGGAATAGCCCCGGCCACCCCGCCGACCACGATGTTCTGACTGGTGCGCGGCTTGAGCAGGGCCGTGTAAAGCAGCACATAGCTGCAGAGCCCCAACAGGGAAAGGCTGGCAGCCAGGGGATTAACGCCCATAACCAGAACTGCCACCGACAGGATGGTGAGGCCAATGGCTAGGGCAAAGGCCTGGCGCTGGGCCAGACGACCAGAGGGCAGGGCCCGGCGACTAGTGCGCTGCATGCGCCCATCGAGATCCTGTTCCCAAAGGCAATTGAGCACTCCGGCCGCAGCCGAGGCCAGGCTGCCCCCCACCAGGGTGCAGATGATCGTGCTGGCGGCGGGTGCATCGCCACTGCTGAGTGCCATGCCACCGAGGGTGGTGGCGAGCAGCAGCGGTATGAGCCGGGGCTTGGCAACTTCAAGCCAGGCCGGCAATTTCACCGAGGGGCGGATCGCCGGGGCAACGGCGATTGGAGCTGTGATCGTTGCACTAACCATGAGCCACCTCGGAAGACGTTTGAGACATGGGCAAGGTCTGGCCTGAGTTGCCAAGGGAACGGGCGAGCACCGCTGCAAGCAGAGCGACCAGCAGCGCTGCCAGCAGTTGGTGGCCGATCGTCACCAGCGGCGCCTGCAGCTGGAGCTTCAAGGTCCAAATGCCCAGGCTCACCTGGGCCAGCACCAAAACGGCCGCTCCCTGGGCGAGGCCGGGCAGTTGACCCTGACCTGGGGGCAACAGCAGGGTTGCTGCAGCTAGGGCCAGCACGGCTAGAGCTGCTGGCATGGCGAGCTGGCGGTGAGCAAGCAGCCAGCGGCAGCCATGGCCGGCACTAAAACACTGATCTGCCGCCCATTGGCTGGCCATGGTTCCACCCAGCAGGCACTGGGCGAACACCAGCACGAGAGCCAAGCTCGCCAGTAGCTGCCACCAAAGCGGAGGGCTGATCGAGGCCCTATTCGCCATTGCCAGGCGCTGGTAGAGGCCACTTGTGAGCGCAACCAGCAGCAAGGCCGTGGCGAGATGGGCAGTAACTAACGGCGCTGCCAGTAGCTGGGTGACGGTGAGAGCCCCCAGGCCCCCTTGAACCAGCACTAAAAGGAGGGTTCCAGCAGCCAGCCAGGGCAACCAAGCGGGCAGGCGTCGCCGCCAGAAAAAACTCGCTGCCGTAAGAACCAGCAGGGCCACTCCGACTACGAAGGCATCAAGGCGGTGAAACCACTCCAAAAACACCTGGAGATTCATCTGACGACCTGGCAGGAGGCGGCCGTAGCAAAGGGGCCAGTCAGGACAAGCCAGACCCGCCTCCATAACCCTGGTGGCACCGCCGATGCCAACCAAGGCCACCAAGGCCACCACTAGATGGGAAGCAAGTAAGGCGAGCCTCTGGATCAGAACAGGGTCCGGCCTGCTGCGAATGCTTGGGTTTAGGGGTGAATTGAGATTTGTCGTCACGGAAACGACCATCCCGGAGTCCAGAGAAGCTAACCAAGTTGTTCAAAACGAGGGACTCTTAATTGCCCAGATCACGAAGTGAAAACATCAGCCCTGCTTGCAAGCGGCTGAGGCGTTGATTTGCCAACCAAGGCAAAGATCGACCCGCACATCGCAGCCTGTGCCCATAGGCTGACTGGAAGCTCAAACAGCACCGTGCCAATTCGCACCGCCCTAGCTGTGCTCACGGCCACCACAGCCCTTGTGCTGACAGGGCTTTGGGTTGGCTATAACGTCAACATGCTGCCCCTGGGCGCCAGCAGCAACGCATCCACCTACGACGATCTATTTAAGGTTTTGTTCAGCATTGGCACCGTGCTGTTTCTCGGCATCGTGATCCTGCTGGTTTACAGCTTGTTTCGATTTAGGCGCCGCAGCGGCGATGTGAGTGATGGGCTGGCAATAGAGGGAAATCTGCCCCTGGAGATTGTTTGGACAGCAATCCCCGCAGTGGTTGTTTTGTTTGTCGGTCTATACAGCTACGACATTTATGAGCGGATGGGCGGTATGGCCACGCTCAACGATCACATGGCCATGGATCACGGGGCCATGCAGCAAGTCAGTGTTAAGGAAGGGGATGCGGCTAGCCGGGTTTGGGGTGGTATTGGCGTAGCCGGCATGGACGCAGCGCCTGCTGGTCCGGTTTTACCTGTTGAGGTAACCGCTATGCAATTTGCCTTCATTTTTCACTATCCAGGCTCAGACATAACCAGCGGCGAACTGCATGTGCCCACCGGTCAACAGGTGGAGTTGCGCATGGAAGCCCGTGACGTAATCCATGCCTTCTGGGTGCCCCAGTTCCGTCTCAAGCAGGACGTAATTCCAGGCCAGCCAACCGTGCTTTCCTTTACCGCCATTCGGGCTGGCACCTATCCGATCATCTGCGCCGAGCTCTGCGGGCCATACCACGGCGGCATGCGCTCCAACGTGGTAGTGCACGAGCCCGATGCCTACGACAACTGGTTGCAGCAGAACACCCCCAACCGCACCACCACCTGACGACCCGCCATGACTCTCGCCAACCCAAGCGATTTCGACGGCAACCTGCAACCCCAAGGCTGGCTGCGCTACTTCAGTTTCAGCCTGGATCACAAGGTGATTGGGCTGCAATATTTGGTTTGTGGCTTCATCTTCTATTTGATCGGCGGGGCCCTAGCTGGGGTTATTCGCACGGAACTGATCAGTCCAATATCTGATTTTGTCAGCCGTGAGACCTACAACGAGGTGCTCACCCTGCACGGCACGGTAATGATCTTTCTTTGGATCGTGCCAGTCGTGAATGGCGCCTTCGGCAATTATCTGATTCCCTTTTATGTGGGCGCCAGAGACATGGCTTTCCCCCGTCTCAACGCAGTGGCCTTCTGGCTGATTCCACCTGCGGGCATTCTGCTTATAAGTAGTTATTTTATTGCTGGAGCGGCTGCCCAATCCGGCTGGACCGCCTATCCACCCCTAAGCCTCACCACCCCAGCAGCAGGCCAAGTGGTGTGGATATTGAGCGTGCTTCTGCTTGGTGGCAGCTCGATTTTTGGCGGCATCAACTTCATTGCCACCATCCTGAAGCTGCGGCGTCCTGGACTGAAGCTGATGATGCTGCCCATGTATTGCTGGGCAATGCTGGGCACCAGCATTTTAGTTGTGCTTTCAACCCCGGTACTGGCAGGCACCCTAATTCTGCTCAGTTTCGACATCATTGCCCACACCGGATTTTTCAATCCAACGATGGGTGGAAACGTAGTGGTTTATCAACACCTTTTTTGGTTCTATTCCCACCCGGCTGTATATATCATGGTGTTGCCAGCCTTCGGGCTCGTCAGCGAAATACTGCCTATCCACGCCCGCAAACCTCTGTTTGGTTACACCACGATGGTGTACTCGATCATGGCGATCGTTTTCCTTGGCTTAATTGTTTGGGCTCACCACATGTTCACCAGCGGCACACCGCCCTGGATGCGCCTGTTTTTCACGATTGCCACCTCCTTTATCGCCGTCCCAACCGGGATCAAATTCTTCAACTGGTTGGCGACTTTGTGGGGCGGCAAGATTGCCCTCAATTCGGCGATGTTATTTTCATGCGCCTTCATCGTTAATTTTGTATTCGGCGGCATCACTGGCGTAGCTCTGGCCCAAGTGCCTTTTGACATTCACGTTCACGACACCTATTTCGTAGTGGGTCACTTCCATTACATTGTTTACGGGGGCACGGTGTTTGTTATTTTCGGATCTTTGTATCACTGGTATCCGAAATTCACCGGTCGTCTGCTCAACGAGGACCTGGGGAGGCTCCACTTCCTGCTCACTTTTGTTGGTTTCAATCTCTGCTTCGCCCCCCAGCACTGGCTCGGCTTAAATGGCATGCCTCGTCGTGTTGCCGAATACGACCCCGCCTTCACCACCCTTAACCAGGTGAGCAGCGTGGGCGCCCTGTTGATGGCCATCAGCACCCTGCCACTGCTTATCAACGTGGTGGTTACGGCGATAAACGGCAAAGAGGCTGGTGACAACCCTTGGAATGCCCTTACATCTGAGTGGCTCACCAGTTCGCCGCCACCGGTTGAAAACTGGCACGGCGAGGCACCACTAGTTACCGAGCCCTACGGCTACGGCCAGCACCCGGAGGTAAAAGCGTGACCAGCACCACACCCCTACAGGATTCAGTCGCCGTTGAGGCTGGCCACGGTCCAGCTGGTGAGGGCCACGGAGATTTCCGCCTATTTGGCCTAGCCACCTTCTTAGTGGCAGATGGCATGACCTTCGCCGGTTTTTTTGCCGCCTATCTCACTTTCCGGGCCGTGAATCCGCTGCCGGAAGGGGGGATCTATGAGCTCGAATTGTTGCTACCCACCATCAACACGGTGGTTTTGATCATCAGCAGCTTCACCTTTCACCGCGCCGGCAAGGAATGCCGGGCCGGAAAGCTGGGGGCCAGCCGCCTCTGGCTGGCAATCACTGGTGGCCTGGGCGCGATTTTCCTGGCTGGTCAGATGGTCGAGTATTTCAACCTGCCCTTCAGCCTCACCGACAACCTTTTTGCCAGCACCTTCTACGCCTTAACAGGCTTCCACGGCCTCCACGTGACTCTTGGCGTGATCTGTATCGCCATCGTTGCTCTGCAAACTCGCCCGGGAGGACGCATCAGCGCCAGCGACCACTTCGGCCTAGAAGCGGCTGAGCTCTATTGGCATTTCGTAGATGGCATCTGGGTTGTGCTCTACGGAATTCTGTATCTGCTCTGAGGCGCCAAGTCGTCAACCGCTGGCACGGATGGCGATTTCCTCGCGTACCGGGCACAATTAGTTGATATATCTGCCCAGCGCAGGCCTTTTTCATGGCGGCCAGGAACGGCGACAGCCCCGCGGACATGCTGGAAGGCAAGGCCCTTCTTGATCGGGCCCGCGCCCTGAGCAACCGCCCAGAGGACGAAATCGCCCGGGGCTGCGGCTACGTGGGTCCGAGCGGACGGGTGCTGAAAAAAAGTTTTTATCGAGCTTTGGTAGCTGCCAAGGGCTACCCGGTACCAAACAGCGTTAGTCGAACCGCCAGCAGCGGCCAAGGCAAGGGACGGCAAGCTGATTTCCGCACCCGGGTGCATGGCAACGGCAACCTGCTGATCGGCCACGCCTACACCCGCAGGCTGGGTTTGGAGCCGGGCCAGGAATTTCGGATCGAGATCAACCCAGACAACGGCTCGATCAGCCTGCTACCGCTCGAACCAGAAGATCCCTAGGCCCCTCTCCCCTGGCGCTCCGGCTCAGTCGTCGCCGTGGAAGCTGGCGCTGAAGGCGAGTAGGTCAATACCGCTGAACAGGAAGCTGATTCCCACCAGCACCCCAATTACCCAGAGCAGCCCCCAGGCCTGCATGGTCACGATCATCACGCCGAGGATCAGGGTGACGATGCCGTTAAGCAAGCCCCAACCCCAGCCACTCACCCGTGTGTGACCAAGGGCCACAAGCATCGAAACCACGCCTTCGAGGATGAAAACGATGCCGATGGCAAAGGCCAGACTGGCCACCACCAGGCCGCCCTCGAGCGGACCGCCGCGGAACTGCTGAATCATCCAGGCCCCCACCACGATGAAGAGGGTGGAAATCACCAGCCGCGAAAAGCAATACCAGCGTCCCAACTGGCGGGAGCGGGCCAGGTTGCTTACCCAACCCACGATGCCGCCCACCAGAAAGCCCACCGCCACGATCACAGCGATCCAGGCGGAAGCCAGCACCGGGAAGATCAGGGCCAGCACCCCAAGTACCAGCATCAACACCCCCTCAAACAGGGTGAAGGCCTTCAATCCCTCGCCTTTGGCCGAAAACAGACCTGAGCCCATCGGTATGGCAGCAACATCACCTGGACGGTAGTCACGCCAAGCGCAGACGTCAGATCCAGCCGTGATCAGCCAGCCAGGGGGCATTGATCGGCTCGGCCGCGCCGCTGGGGCCGGTGGCAGCCAGCAAACGCTCGGTGTATTTGGCCAGTAGGTCGGCCTCCAGGTTGACCCCATCCCCCACCGCCAGCTGCGCCAGGGTGGTGCTGGCCCAGGTGTGGGGAATCACGGCAATCCAGAAACCAACACCATCGGGGTCGCAGCCGGCCACTGTCAGGCTGATGCCATCCACCGCCACACTGGCCTTTTCGCAGACATAGCGGCCGTAGGCGGGGTTGTGCCAGGCCAGCTCCAGGCGCCAGGAGGCGGCCTGGCGGGCGATGGCTCGCACCACCCCGAGCCCATCCACATGGCCGCTCACCAGGTGGCCACCAAGCCGGTCGGCCAGGCGAAGGGCCGGCTCAAGATTCACCCTGCCGCCCCGGTCCGCCTTGGCGGCCAAGGTGGTGCGGCCCAAGGTTTCCTCGCTGACATCGGCGCGAAAGCCATCGGCCAGCCGCCCAGCCACGGTGAGACAAACCCCATCCACGGCCACGCTGTCGCCCAGGGCCAGGCTGGCAGGGGTCCAAGTAGCCCCAGGGGCAGCAGCCCACTGCAGTTGAACCCCGTGGGGAGAGCGGCGGATCACGCCTGTGGCCTGCACCAGCCCGGTAAACATCTGCTTTCCAGCCCAGGGCGATATTCCTCGCCATAATCGGCTAAAGGGCAGCGCTGAGCCATGGTTGAAATGCGCGTTGCCGGAATTGCCCTCGATGCGGCCAGTCGCAGCCCGATCGTTTTGCTACGCGATCCATCGGGCCGGCGCCAGGTGCCGATCTGGATCGACCAGGCCCAAGCCCAAAACATCTTGGCGGGACTCAGCGAAGAACCACCGACCCGACCCCTCAGCCACGACCTGATGGCCGACCTGATCGACGCTGGGGGTTTGCAGCTCGACCGGGTTGTAATTCACACGATCGAAGACAGCACCTTCCGCGCCGTGCTGAAACTCAGCCCCGCTAGGGATGGGGAAGGGGCGGCGCCTGGCGACCAAACAGCTGCCTCAAGCATCGAACTCGACGCCAGGCCTAGCGATGCCATCGCCCTAGCCCTGCGCACCGGCAGCAGCATCTGGATGCTTGAAGAGGTCGTGGCTGATGCCTCCATCCCGGTGGATGCGGAGGCCGACGCCCAGGAGCAGGACAATTTCCGCCGCTTCCTGGACAGCACCAGCCCTGCCGACCTGGTGCGCCACCTCAAACAGGCCCACCCCAAAGCCGACCAACCTGGGGATGAACCAACAGCCTGAAAACCGGCTGCGGCGCCCCTACGGCGCCGGGCCGGCGGTGTCGGCCTTCAGCTTGGGCACGATGCGGGCCCTGGGCAGCCCCGCCCAAATGGAATCGGTGCTTAGGGCCGCCCTGGCCGCCGGCATCAACCACCTGGAAACAGCCCCTGCCTATGGGCCCGCCGAAACCTTCCTGGGCCAAGCTCTGGCGGCCCTGCAACGGGACAACCTGGGCCCCTCAGACGGCTGGCGCATCACCAGCAAACTGCTGCCCGGCCCCGACCTGGCCACCGGCCAGGGGCAATTGCGCTCAATCCTGGCGCGCCTTGGCGTCGCCCAGCTCACCAACCTGGCCGTACACGGCCTCAACCGCCCCGAGCACCTGGAGTGGGCGCTTAAGGGGCCCGGCGCCGACCTGCTGACCTGGGCCAAAGACGAAGGACTGGTGGGCCAGGTGGGCTTCAGCAGCCACGGCACGCCCGAGCTGATCGAAGCCGCCCTGAGCTCGGGGAGCTTCACGTTCTGCAGCCTGCATGTGCACCTGTTTGACCAGACCCTCCTGCCCATCGCCCGCGCCGCCCTGTCCCAGGGAATCGGCGTGCTTGCCATCTCCCCTGCCGACAAGGGCGGTCGCCTCTACGACCCACCAGCGGAGCTGCTCGCCGACTGCGCCCCGTTTCACCCCCTGGAGCTGGCCTATCGCTTCCTGCTCGATCAGGGTATCTCCACCTTGAGCCTGGGGGCTGAGCAGCCGGAAGACCTGGCCTGGGCCGCTGCCATCGGCGGGCCCTCGCCCTGGCTGAGTGCCGCGCAACTCTCAGCCCTGCAGCGCCTGGACGTCGCCGGCCGCGAGCGCCTGGGGGCGGAGCGCTGCGGCCAGTGCCGCGCCTGCTTGCCCTGCCCCAACGGCGTGCCGATCCCCGAACTCCTGCGCCTGCGCAACCTGGCCGTGGGCCACGGCATGGAGGCCTTTGCCCAGGAGCGCTACAACCTGATCGGCCGTGCCGGCCACTGGTGGGAGGAGCTCAACGCCGAGGCCTGCCGCGCCTGCGGCGCCTGCCTGCCCCGCTGCCCCCACGAGCTACCCATCCCCGAGCTGCTAGCCGACACCCACCGGCGCCTGAGCGCCGCCCCCCGCCGCCGCCTTTGGGGCTAGGGCCTGGGGGCGGCCGCATCCCAGAGGTTCTGCTGGGCCAGCTGCTGGGGCACGGAAAGGGGTGGCAGGCTCCAACAGCGCTGCAGCAGGCCATCTCCCGGCAGCAGCAGGGCTGCTATCGACTCGGGAAAGCGCCGAGCCACCGGCGCCAGATCGGCCTGGGGCAGGGGCGGCACCCAGCCGCGGGCCAGCAGTTGCTCCAGCAGGGGCTGCTCCAGCACTGCACCGAGCCACTCCAGTGGTGGTGGCGCTGACGGTGCAGCACCGACAGGTCGCAGCAGCAGTTGCCAGCTGAGGGGCGCGCCGCTGTCGGGCCAGATCACCGCCAGGCGCTGGTCGCGGCGCAGCAGGGGAATCAGGCGCTGCAGGGGCAGCACCGCCGCCTCTGCATCACCGCTGAGCAGCAGGTTGAGGCCGTCACGGTCGTCGTAGGCGAGGGCCTGGGCCCGCAACCGCTCCAGCCGCTCAAAATCGCCGCCCATGATCTCCAGGCTGATGCGAGGGCTGGAGGGCAACACCAACCGGCCACGCAGGCTGGGATCAAGCAGCAACTGCCAGCCCTCCTGGCGACGGGCGGCCAGGTCGGGGCGGCTGCGCAGGGCGATCACCCAGGGGCTGTAGGCCCAGGGGAAGGCCAGCTGCCCAGCAGCTGGCGGAGCATAAAGACGAGCCACCGGGGCACTGAAGGCGGCCAGGCGAGCCCACAGCCGCGGCGCCTCAAAGGACTGAAGTTGCTGCCGGCTCAGGCCACTGGCCCAGCCGTCACTCAGGGCAACCAAACCAGGAGCAACCAAGCCAGGGGCCGGCCGTTGGCCCAGCTCACGCACGGCTTTTTGCATAGCAGCGGCATCAGCCACTTGGCGTGTCCGCCAGGGGGCGGGCAGTTGCTTCAGCCAGGCGGCTGGCAGGTCTGCTTCTGCCAGCAGCAGCTCGGGGCCAGGGGCGGAGCGGCAGGCGGCCAGCAGGCCAGCGCCAGCTCCCACCCCTAGCTGCAGCAGCCGGCGACGGGAGAGCACAGCGGGAGTGAATGCCATGGCAGCGACCCTAGGCACCGAGCTCCAGCCGGCAGGCTGCGTCGCAGGCCTCAGCCAGGGCCCCTGGCTGCCGGCCCGCCAGCTGCCAGAGCAGGGCCAGGCCGCCGGCCCCCACCCCCTCCTTGACGTAGCCGCGCTCGTAGTCGCGTAGGGCGGCGCTGCTGCAGCCATGGAAGCGCAGGGCCGCCACCTCCAGCCTCGGCCGCACCTGCCAGCGGGCACCTATGCGCTCCAGCAGCAGGGCCAGGTTGCTGCCAGCTTCCTCGGCCACCCAGGCGGTGGTGGCCACCACCAAACGATCCGCCAGGGCTGGCCGCTGGCCTGGCTCAGCCAGGGCTAGGGCCAGGGCCAGCACCGCCGCCATCTGGCTGCCACCGGCCAGCAGCACCGGCGTACCGCGGGCCGCCGCCGCCCCCACCAGCCCAGCAGCGAAGGCCTGCATTGGATCCCCCAACGCCGCCAACACGCTCAGGGGGTCCGCAAATGCTGGGGGATGCGCAACTCCCGTCAGATCTGCCGCCTCAAAACTCGCTGCAGCCAAACCCTGAGCCACGAGGGCCGCCTTCAGGCCATGGGCCGGTTGGCGCAAGCTGCCGCTCACTAAACCCGCCGCTGCCACCCCCAGGCCCTCGAGCACCGCCAGGGCCGTGGTGGTGCCTCCTGGCACACATTCGGCCAGCAGCAACGGCTCGGCCGGATCCCAGCGCCTGCCCCAGGCGCTGCCGCGCTGCACCAGGGCCGCCACCCTGGCTGGGGCAAGGGCCTGGCCCGTGCTGAGGCAGCGGGCCGGGCCGGCACTCTCCAGCCCCGGCAGGCGCAGGTGCGGCACCGCCGCCGCAATCGCACAGCCCAGATCGAGCACCCGGGTGCGCTCCAACAGCCCCAGCTGACTCAACACCACGTGGCTGATCAGGGCCGGGCTGACCCCCGCCGGCAGGGGCGGCAGGGCATGGCAGCGGCGACCACCGGGGCCCAGCAGCAGCAATTCGGCATCGGCGGCCGCCGTGCCCAGCCGGGACTGGGGCGATGCCCCGGCAGCGGAAATCCCAGGCACCGCAGCCGTATCGGTGGCGGCGAGCAGCAGCAGAGTGCGGCTGCGGTGCCAGCCCTGCTCCAGAGCCTGGGTCCAGGAATCAGGGGCCATCAGGCCGCTTAGAGGGTGGCATCAGAGGGGGTCAAGGGCCACCAGGGCCCGAAGGGAATCTGGGGGCTCTGGGATGGGGGAATGCAGGCGCGGAAAGATCCAGTAGGCCACCGCATGCAGGGCTAGCACCACGATCACGTTCTGCACCCACACCAACGCCAGCGCAGCCAGCTGCACCTGGGCCAGCTCGATCGATGCCGCCAGGCCCAGCCAGCCAGCCAACTTCTCCAATAAACCAGCAGCCGCAGTGGTGATCAGCACCCAAAGGTTCTCGCCCACCAAAACCGAGAGCACCGCCACCCTCACCAGGAAGCCAGCTGCACTTATCAGGCTGCCAACGCCCCAGCTCAGCCACCAACTGGAACGCCAACCGGCCCTGGCCCGCCAGCACCAGCCCAGCCACAGCGCCAGCAAGCCATAGGGGAAAACCACCAACGGCCCCCGGATCGGACCCATCAGGGCGACCAGCAATAGGGCGGTCACAACCAGTCCCTCCACGGCACAGCGCCAGCCATGACGCAACTGCAACAGGGCCAGGGGCAGGGGCAGGGCCAGCCGAAACAGGGGGCTGCCCACCGGCAGGTAGTAGAGCGCCACCCACAGCAGGGCGGTGGCGGCGGCGAGATAGGCCGTATCCATCAACTGGCGGGCCTGGCCGCGGTTGAGTTGGCGCCGGGACGACATCAGCGCGGTGCCGGCGCCGGTGTGACCGTGGGGGCAGCCGCCGGCATGGCAGCAGCTCCGACCCGCTCAATCATCTCCACCTCAAAACTGACCCCCGCCGCCCGCAAGGCTTCTGTGACCGCTTCAGCCGGGGCAGCGGGATCGGCGGAGGGCAGCTGGATCGTGATGCGATAGGGGGCTGGCTTACTGCGATTGACGGCTGCCGCCTTGGCTTCCACGGGCTTGGGCTCAGGCTTTTTGGGGGAGGCAGCAGTGGCGGCAGCAGTAGGTGGGGCAGCAGCTTTTGAGGCGGGAGTGGCGGTCGCTGGATTAGGGGCAGGAGAGACCGGCTGAGCGGGCTGGGCCGGGGGCGCTGAGAAGCTGCGGGCCAGCTGGTCGCCGAAGCGGGTGCCACTGCAGCCAGCCAGCGCTAGAGCGCAAAGCAGCGACCCAAAGGTGCGGCCGGCGCCTGCCATCAGCTGTCCGCCGCCCTGATCACACGCACCGCACTGGCCCGCAGACGGCCGGTCTTAGTCGTAGCGGGGGCTTTCTTTGCCGCAGGATCCTTAGCTGCAGGAGCCTTTGCTGCTGGTTTTTTCGCTGCTGGCTTTTTCGCTCCAGGCTTCCTCCCCGCAGCTTTGCCACTAGCTGCCTTTGCGGCCAGCAGCTCAACCGCCTGCTCCAGCGTGATCGTGTCGGCCGTCGTGCCCTCCGGCAAAGAAGCATTCACCTTGCCCTGCTTTACATACAGCCCATAGGGACCATCAAACAGTTGGATCGCCTCCTCCGCTCCCTCCGGAACTCCGATCTCCTTGAGGGCCGTGCGGCCCCCGCGACCCTTCTTGGGCATGGCGAACAACTCCACCGCTCGCTCAAGGCCAACCACCAGTACGTCGTCCTCTGCCTTAAGAGATCGGTAGTCCTTCTCACCCTTCCCCTTGTGGTGCACCACATAGGGGCCAAAGCGACCAAGACCCGCCTCCACCCGACCACCCTCCGGGTGGTCGCCAAGTTGGCGCGGTAGACGCAGCAGGGCAATGGCATCCTCCAGCGTCAGATCCTCGGGCTTGGCGCCCTTGGGCAGTGATGCTCGCTTCGGTTTCGGGTTCTCGTCACTCACCTGGCCCCGCTGCACATACGGCCCGTACTGGCCAAACAGCAAGTACACCTGCTCTCCGCTTTCCGGGTCATCACCAAGAGACTCAGGACCATCCGCCTTTTGCCTCAGGATCAACTCCGCCTTTTCGCCATCGAGATCGGCAGGGGTGATCTCCTGAGGCAGCGTGGCCTTGAGCAGCTCCTCGCTGCCGTCTTCAGCGACGCGCTTCGTTTCCAGGTAGGCACCAAAACGGCCGATGCGCACCACGCACGGCAGCCCCTCCAGCTCAACGGTCCGGGACACACCGGGGTCGATATCGCCCTCCCGCTGCTGCACCTGGGTTTCTAGGCCCTTTTCTCCCTTAAAAAAGCTCTCCAGGTAAGGCAGCCACTGCACCTGACCGTGGGATATCTCATCGAGGGTGTTCTCCATCCGGGCCGTGAAACTGGTATCCACCAGATCCGGGAAGTGCTCCTCCAGCAGGGCCGTCACGGCAAAAGCCGTGAAACTCGGCGTGAGGGAGTTATTGGCGAGCGTCGCGTACCCGCGATCCACGATCGTGCCGATGATCGAGGCATAGGTGGAAGGCCGGCCGATGCCCTCCTTCTCAAGCATCTTCACCAGGGCCGCCTCGCTATAGCGAGCGGGGGGCTGGGTTTGGTGGCCGAGCGCCTCCACCGACTTGCAGTCAGGGCTGTCGCCCACCTTCAGGGCCGGCAGCAGCAGCTCCTGTCCTTCAAGCGCCGCGTCGGGATCGTCGCTGCCCTCCACGTAGGCGCGAAAAAAACCAGCGAAGTCGATGCGCTTACCCGACGCACGGAACTGGGCTGGGCCCAGGGCCCCGCCATCAGCCTCCAGTTCCACCGCGAGCATCGTCAGGCGGGCATCAGCCATCTGGCTGGCCACCGTGCGCTTCCAGATCAGCTCATAGAGGGCCAGATCCTTGCCATCTAAACCTGTGCCGTTTGGCGTGCGGAACGCCTCTCCCGCTGGACGAATCGCCTCGTGCGCCTCCTGCGCGTTGCGGGACTTGGTGGAAAACTGGCGCGGGCTGGGGCTGAGGTAGTCCTTCCCGTACTTCTCACTGACGCAGCTACGCGCCGCGTTGATCGCCTGCTCGCTGAGGTGCACCGAGTCGGTGCGCATGTAAGTGATGAAACCGCGCTCGTAGAGACCCTGGGCCGTGCGCATGGTTTCCCGCGCCGAAAGCCGCAGCTTGCGGTTGGACTCCTGCTGCAGCGTGCTGGTGGTGAATGGCGGCACTGGCTTTCGCACCGTGGCCTTCTCCTCTACAGAGCCCACCTTCCAGGGGTTGGCCTGCACCTGGACCTGGAGCTGCCGCGCCTCCCCCTCGCTCAGCAGCCTCACCTTGCTGCCGTCCTTCAGGCCGCCGGTGCTCTCATCGAAGTCGGAGCCTCCCGCGATCCGCTCACCTTGCAAATGGCTGAGCTTGGCCTCAAACACACCTTCTCCCTGCTCCAGACGGGCCTTGAGGTCCCAGTAGCTGCCGCTGCGGAAAGCACGCCGCGCACGCTCGCGCTGCACCAGCAAGCGCACTGCCACCGACTGAACCCGGCCGGCGCTCAAACCCCACGCCACCTTTTTCCACAGCAGTGGCGAAAGGGTGTAACCCACCAGCCGATCGAGGATCCGACGCGTTTCCTGCGCATGCACCAGCTCCATATCCAGCTCGCGGGTGTCCTCCAGAGCACGGCTGATCGCCTCTTTCGTGATCTCGTGAAACACCATCCGCTTCACAGGCACCTTCGGGCTCAGCAGCTGCAGCAGGTGCCAGCTGATCGATTCACCCTCACGGTCTTCGTCAGTCGCCAGAAGCAGCTGGTCCGCACCCTTAAGAGCATCCTTCAGCTCCTTCACCACCTTCTTCTTGTCCTTCGGCACCACATACAGCGGCTCGAAGTTGGCGGCGGTGTTCACTCCCAGATTTGCCCACTTCTCTCCCTTATGCGCCGCAGGTATCTCGCTGGCGTTATTGGGCAAGTCGCGGACGTGCCCCATCGACGCTTCCACCTTGAAATCCTTGGGAAGAAAAGCCCGGATCGTGCGGGCCTTCGTCGGACTTTCAACAATGACCAGGGTGTGACCCACAGGCACGCGCCTTAACGCTTCCCTCTTTATCGCATCGGCGGGCCCAAGTTGACAGCCAGGCGCAGCTACAGTCACCCCATCACAGCTCCCACCTCGCGGTCCCCTCGCTGATGTTCCTGCTGGGCGCCCTCTCCTCCGTGGCCGATGCGATCGGCAGTGGTGCCGGAACGGGAGGCTTAAATCTCCAGCTCAATGCTGGCGCCATCGCCCCGGAGGCGGCGGTGCTGATCGCACTGCTTACATGCCTGCTGGTGGATCTCGCTGGCGAAAAGGCGGCCAGCCGCTGGGTTCCACCGATTTGTTATGCCGGCCTGGGCAGCGCCCTAGTGCTGCTTGCCCTGCAGTGGAACACCCCAGACCTGCAGCCCGCCTTCGTGGGCTCCTTCCTGGCGGACAACCTGGCGATTGCCTTTCGAGCCGTGGTGGCGGCCTCCACATTGATTTCACTGCTGCTCAGCTGGCGCTACGTGGAGCAGAGCGGCACGCCGGTGGGGGAATTCGCCGGCATTCTGCTGGCTGCCACCCTCGGCGCCATGTTCCTATGTGGCGCCACCGATCTAGTGACAATTTTCGTGTCGCTGGAAACCCTCTCTGTATCTAGCTACTTGCTGGCCGGCTACATGAAGAGGGATGCCCGCAGCTCCGAGGCGGCACTGAAATATTTGCTGGTGGGTTCGGCCGCCGCGGCTGTATTTCTCTACGGCGCTTCCCTGCTTTACGGCCTAACCGGTGGTGCCACCGGCCTTGATGCCGTAGCCCTGGCCCTGCGCACCAGCGCCTCGCCCGTTACAGCCCTGGCCCTGGTTTTCGTGCTGGCCACGGTGGCCTTCAAGATCGCAGCGGTGCCCTTCCACCAGTGGACCCCCGACGTCTACGAGGGCTCGCCAACGCCGGTGGTGGCGTTCCTTTCGGTGGGCTCCAAGGCCGCAGGCTTTGCCCTGGCCCTGCGAATCCTGGTGGGCTGCTTCGAGAGCTTTGATGCCCAGTGGAAGCTGCTTTTCACCGTGCTTGCGGTGCTCAGCATGGTGCTGGGCAACGTGGTGGCCCTGGCCCAAACCTCAATGAAACGGATGCTGGCCTACAGCTCCATCGGCCAGGCCGGCTTCGTGATGATCGGCCTGGTGTGCGGCACCGAAGACGGCTTCGCCGCGATGGTGCTCTACATGGCGGCCTACCTGTTCATGAATCTGGGCGCCTTCGCCTGCATCATCCTGTTCTCGCTGCGCACCGGCTCCGACCGCATCGCTGATTACGCCGGCCTTTATCAAAAGGATCCGCTGATCACCCTGGGCTTAAGTCTCTGCCTGCTTTCCCTAGGTGGGATACCGCCGATGCTGGGCTTCTTCGGCAAGATTTATTTATTTTTTGCCGGCTGGGCCGATCACCAATACCTGCTGGTGGTGGTGGGTCTGGTCACCTCGGTGGTATCGATCTACTACTACATCTCAGTGATCAAGATGATGGTGGTAAAAGAACCCCAGGAAGCCTCAGATGTGGTGAAGGCCTACCCTGCCATCAATTGGTCTGTGGCTGGCCTGCCCGCCCTGCGCACCGCCCTGGTGGGCTGCGTGATTGTCACCGCCGTGGGTGGCATTCTCTCCAACCCCCTGTTCACCTGGGCCAGCCAGGCTGTTACCGGCACGCCGATGCTTGTTCAGGCCATTGGTTGAACACGGGTCATTTGTTAAGAACAGGGCAGGGATTTGATGGGGGATCCTGTTGCCCAACTTCAGGGCGTAGACAAGGTTTATGGCAGCGGCGAGATGGCCGTTAAGGCCCTCGATGGTGTGGATCTCACCGTCAATAGAGGGGATTACTTAGCAGTAATGGGAGCGTCCGGCTCCGGCAAAAGCACGGCCATGAATATTCTCGGCTGCCTCGACCGCCCGTCCAGTGGCAGCTACCGGCTCAACAACACCCCGGTGGAAGACCTCAGCGATGACCAGCTCGCTGATTTGCGCAACCGCGACCTGGGCTTTGTGTTTCAGCAGTTCCATCTGCTACCCCAGTTGAGCGCCCTCGACAATGTGATCCTGCCGATGGTTTACGCGGGGGTGCCTGCGGCTGAGCGGCGCCAACGGGCCCAAGCGGCCCTCGAGCGGGTGGGGCTGGGTCAGCGGCTAAATAACAAGCCCAATCAGCTCTCGGGCGGCCAGCAGCAACGGGTAGCCATAGCCAGGGCGATCATCAACAAGCCCGCCCTGCTGCTGGCCGACGAGCCGACCGGGGCCCTGGATTCCCAAACCACCGCCGAAGTACTCGACATCTTCGATGCCCTGCATCGCGGCGGCATGACCGTGGTGATGGTTACCCACGAAGACGACGTAGCTGCCAGGGCCGAGAAGATCGTGCACTTCCGCGACGGCCGGATTCTGGGCTGACGGATCCTCAGCTGACGGATCATCAGCTGATAGTGCGTGGCCGCTCCAATCTCTCCAATAGCTGCCCCATCAACAGGGCGATGGCATCGCTGCCGGCGGCCCCCTTGCCCGGGTCTAGATCACCAGGATCAACCGCCACCCAGCCGCCGTCGCCGGGCAGCCGCAACTCGAAGTGCAAATGGGGTCCGCTGCTCAAGCCCGTGCTGCCGACCCGGCCGATTACCTCGCCCTGGCGCACCCGATCACCCTCCTTGACGTAGAGCTCGCTGAGATGGCCGTAGAGGGTGCGGCGCCGCGGCCGGTCGTGTTCGACCTCAACCGCCAGGCCATAGCCACCCGCCAGGCCACTGCTCACCACCAGGCCGCCCAGGGCTGAAACCACTGGCGTGCCCTCTGGAGCAGCCAGATCGCGGCCCGCGTGCATCAGCCAGCTGCCCAGGATCGGGTGCAGCCGGTAGCCGAAGTTGCTGCTGATGACCGCCGAACCAATAAGAGGAAACAGCAACTTGCGGTTGCCGTTGCCACCGATCGGAGCCGGGCGGGGCGTGACCCCAAAGACATCGGCAAGGCGAAAGCTACCGCCAGCGCCAGCCAGCAGGGCCGAAACCGGCACCGTGAGCGGCGGCAGCAAGCGACCTTCGCCGTCATAGCGGCCTAAAGATTCAGCGCCCGCTACTCCGCCACTTACGCCGTTGTTAGTACGGCCGCGCCAGCGCACCACCAAGCCCCTGCTGCACTCCTGCTGGGAAAGGGCGCCGCTGCGACAGGCCTGCTGGTGGGCAGGCACGTTGAAGGGGGTCGTGCCGGAGCCCGAACGAATCCGGGCCCGCTCCACCGGACTAACCACCCCATCACGCACCAGCTCATCGAGGGAGGCATCAAAACGGGCCGGCGGCCGGCTCGGCAGGGCAGCCGGATCGGGACGCAGCGGCTGGGCCAGGGGCACGGGCCGTAGCGCTGGCGGCATCTCGATTGCCTGCTGGGGGTTGGCTCCAGCCGCAGCAGGCGAAGGGGCAAGGCCAGGACTGAGCTGGTCTTGCCCCCAGGCCAGGCCCACTCCCAGCAGGGGGGCTGCCATAAGGGGCAGCATCGCCAACAGGGCCCGGCCCCGGCGCCGGCGGATTGGGGCAGCAGGATTTAGGGGGGCTTGCCCCGGTGGCTGGCGATCGCGCATAGGAGCCATTGTAAAAATCCGGCCTAACCGCGCCCTTGCCGAAGGAACGGCCTCAGAAGTAGCGCTGGAGAGCCAGCTCCCGCCCCTGCCGGCCGAGGCGCAGGCGGCCATCGGCATGCAGACCCAGCACCTGCCAAAGCTCGCCGTCGTGCAACCAGCCCGCCCCAGGGCGCCACAGCCGGGCCTCGGCGGCAGCGCGCACCTGGCAAGGCTGCTGGGCATGAGCCGCAGCCCATTCCAGGCCGGCAAGCACCCTGGGCAACAAGCGCTCTGGCCGCGCCAGGGGGTGGCCCTGGCGGCAGCCGAGGGCCTCTGCCACCGACAGGGCTCCAGGCGGCACCCGGTTGCAACCATTGAGACCAACCCCAACCTGGGCCGCGCGGATCCGCTGGCCCCGCAAGCGCATCCGGGGCAGCAACCCCGCAATTTTGCGATCCCCCACGAGCAGATCGTTGGGCCACTTGAGTTGCACCGCAAGCCCCAGGGCCTCGAGCTGCTGGGCCAGCCCCACCGCTACCGCAAGGCCCAGGGAGGCCGTTCCAGGCAAAGCCCCAGCCCAAGGAATGGCCGCACTTAGCCAGATCCCGCCCGCCGGCGACAACCAGGGCCGCCCCTGCTGACCGTGGCCAAAACGCTGGCGCCGAGCTGTTACCGCCAGCCGCTGCAACGACAAGCCTGAGGCCTGGCGTCGCTCCAGCCAGCGATCAAGTTCGATCTCGGTGCTGGCACACACCGGCAGGCGGCGCAACTGCCAGCTCAAAGGGTGGCCAGCCAGGCACCGATGCGGGCCGCACCAGCCTCGAGGTCAGCCACCGGATGCACCAGGGCAAGGCGCAGCCAGCCCTCGCCTCCGGGGCCAAAGCCATTGCCAGGCGTCAGGGCCACACCGGTGGCCTCGAGCAGTGCTGCACAAAAATCTTCGCTGCCCCAGCTGCGCTCACGCGCCTGGGGCGGCAACTCCAACCACAAATAGAGCGCCATTGAGGGCCGCCGCACCGGCCAGCCCACCGCCTCAAGGGCATCAGCCATGCGATCGCGTCGCTGCCGATATTCCTGCCGCAACTGACCAGGCCAATGCGGAGCCTGCTCAAGGGCCGCAATTGCCCCGGCCTGTAGGGCAAGGGACTGATTGAAATCCACCACCCCCTTGAGCTGGCGCAAGGCGCTGATCAACCACTCGGCACCGATGGCGAAAGCCAGCCGGTAGCCCCCCAAACACCAGCCCTTGGAAAAGGAGAAAAACTCAATCCCGCAGTCGCGCCAATGGGGTGCTCGCAACAGGGCCGGCGCCTCGCCATCGAGGGCCAGATCCACGTAAGGGTTGTCGTGGGCCAGCACCAGCCCATGGCGAAAGGCCCTTTCCGCCGCTTCATCCAGCCAGACCTGCTGGCCCGTAGTGGCAGTGGGGTTGTGGGGGTAGCCGAGCACCATCAACTTCAAGTCGTCCCACTGCTCTGGGCTGAGGGCATCAAAATCCGGTCGCCAGCCCGCCTCGGGATCGAGCGGCAACAACACCGGCTCAGCGGAAGCCAGGTGCAAACCACCCAGGTGGGACGGGTAGCAGGGGTCGAGCAGCAGGGCCCGATCACCCGGGTTAAGCACCGCCAGGGGCAGGTGGGCCGTGCCCTCCTGGGAACCCACCAGCAAAAGCACCTCCGTCTCCGGATCCACCTTCACCCCAAAGCGACGCTGGGCCCAATCGGCCACTGCCGAGCGAAAGGGCAGGGTCGCTGCGTGAAGGCAGTAGGAGGCGCTGGCGGGCTGACCAAGCTGGGCAGCGATCGCCTCGATGGCCGCCTCGGGGGGTTGCAGATCCGTGGAGCCGAGTGAGAGATCGAGGAGTGGGGATAGACCCCGGCTGGCGGCACGAGATGCGTAGGCCGATTTGCGCTGGTCATTGCGGGCGAAAACGCCGCTGCCAAGACGCGACAGGCGCTCAGATATGGGCATCCACAAAAGCCTGTAGCTGCGGTTTTGCCATGGCACCCTCGTGGCGTGCCAGTTCCTTGCCATCTCGGAACAAGATCAGGGCGGGCAGTCCCTGGATCTGCAAGCCATCGCGAATCACTGGGTTGGCGTCTGCCTCGAGCTTGCCCACCACCAGGCGACCCGCATATTCAGCAGCCATCCACTCCATCATTGGAGCCATCAGCCGGCAGGGACCGCACCATTCGGCCCACACATCCACCAGCACGGGCGTAGAACAATCGGTCACCTCAGCTTGGAAATTGGCATCGGTGAGATGAGCGACAGACACGACAGCAGCCTTTAAAAACGTATGCGTACGGCGATTGTATTAAGCGGGGCAGCCGGCCGGAGACGAACTGCCAAGCCTCTCAGAGTTTGTCGATCGAACGCTTGAGCTCCTCGAGCTCCGGGTCTACCTCGCTCACCTTTACCGGTTCGAGCTGGGGAGCAGCTGAGCTTCCCAGGGGCAGGGATACCGGAGTGCCACCGGCGAGGCGATTTTTCAAAGCCGCCAATTCATCGTCAACCTCGGGGGCCCCTTCAAGGGCCGCAAACTGACTCTCCAGATCTGCTCCAGCCAGCTCAGCGGCGGCTTGGCTGCGAGCCTCCAGGGTCTGCACTTTTTCCTCCATGCGCTCAAAGGCCGCCATGGAGCTGTTGGTGCCAAGGCTGCCCACGGCGCTCTGCAGCTGCTCCTGAGCCTGGGCCGCCTGGGCCCGGGCCTTGAGCATGTCCTTTTTGGTTTTGGCCTCGGCGATCCTGCTCTCAAGTGACACCAAGCTCTTTTTGAGCTGGTCCACCTGACCCGCCTGGCTCTGCAGCTGGGTGTTGAGGGCAGTGGCGGTGTCCTGGCAGGTTTTGCGGCGCCCTAGGGCTTCGCGGGCCAGGTCTTCCTCACCCTTCTTGAGGGCCAGTTCAGCGCGCTCGTACCACGTTTTAGCCTGGGAATCGGCCTGCTCGGCCTGGTTCTGGATGCGCTTTTGGCTTGCGATAGCAGTAGCCACCGCCTGGCGAAGCTTGATCAGGTCCGACTGCATGTCGGCCACCGATTGATCCAAAATCTTGGAAGGGTCCTCCATCGCGCCTACCGCCGCATTGGCGTTGGCGCGGATCAGGCGGCTGAGGCGGTCGAAGAAGCCCATCGGAGGCTGCAGGGGCAAGGCTTGAGGTTAGCCAGGGTTTGGCTTGATTCACCAGCGGGATTGCCGCACCGCCGATAGGGTCAAGCCATGGCCAAGGCCCCCCGACAGCAAACCCGCCAACTCGGCAATCTGAGCCTGCTGATGCCGCCACCCCGGCAGCCCGCCAGCGCCCTGGCCAGTTGCCTGCGGGAATTGGAGCAAAGCTGGCAGCAGGGCGGCCACCTGGCAGCCCTATGGCAGGCCTGGCCCCGCATCGCCGGAGCCCAGCTGGCACCCCACTGCCGGCCCCTGCGGCTGCACAGCGGCCTGCTCACCGTGGGCGCCGCCCCTGGCCCTTGGCTGCAGGCGCTCCAATACAACCGCCACCAACTGCTGGGGGCCCTACGCGCCAACGGCTTCACCGTGCGCGACATACGCCTGGAGCAGCACCACCCCAGCGCCGCCGTAGCCCCCGGTCGCCAGCAGGAGGAAGAAGTGTGGAGCGTCCATCCCAGCCGGGTGGACGTCCACGGCATGGCTAGCTGTCCCCGCTGCACCAGCCCGGCCCCCGCCGGTGAGATGGCCCGTTGGGGCCATTGCAGTTTCTGCCGGCAAAAGCAGCTGACCCAGTCTTTAGAAGGCGCGCAGCCTCAGTAGCGCTCGGGGCGCTGCAGCTGCCAGTCGGCGGCCACCCCCTGCCGCTGCAGCTGGGCCGCCCGCTGCTCCAGGCGACTGCGCTCCAGGCGCCAGAGGGCATAGATACCGCGGCGACTCAATAGCTGGGGTTTAAGTCCCTGCCAGTGGGGCTGGGCGGCGGTGCCGGAATCAATCACCACCAACACACTTGGCTGCTGCGCCGACGTGCTGGCGGGTTGACCTGGGCGGCTCTCATGCCGGAGGCGATCGGCCAGGTTCAACAGATGCTGGGGCTCATTACCCTCGAAGATCACCACCCGGCGGCTGTAGTAATGCAGCGAGGGTTTGAGCATGCCGAGCATCGCCAGCGGCTCGCTGGGCCGGCGGGCGGAGCGGGCCTCAGCCGCGAGCTCCCGCACCGGGGCGGCCCGCAGCCGATCCCCCAACTCCACCAGCGGCAGCAACACGGCCGGCACAAAAGCTGCCAGCGGCAGCTGCAGGGCCAGCAAGCCCGACAGAGCGTCCTTGCGCCAGCCTGCCCAGGCCCCCAGCAGCAGGGCTAGGGCCCAGAAGGCAGCGGCCAGGGGCACCCAGGGCGCCGCCAACAGCTCAGCCACCAGGCTGGGCATCTCGGGGGCCTCAATCAGCGGCAGCCAAAGGGGTCCTGCCGCGAAGCCCCCGGCCACCACCGCCGTGAGCAGCAGGCTCAGCCCCCAGGCCCAGCGCCGGCCCCGCTGAGCCGCCAGGGCAACAAGTAGGCCCGCCGCCGGTGTGGCTGGCAGCCAGTAGCTGGGCAGCTTGGTGGCGGCCGCAGTGAAAAACAGGAACACCGCCAGCAGCCAGCAGGCGGCGAAACGCTGCAGGGAGAGCTCGGGCGCCAGCGGCTCGGCAGGCAGCCAGCGCCAGCGCAGGCGCCCCAGGCCCTGGGCCAGCCCCAGCAGCAGCAAGGGCGTGACCGGCAAGCTGGCGATCACCAGCACGGGCACGAAGAACCACCAGGGAGCCTGGTGGTTGTTCACCACCGCGGTGAAGCGCTGAAGATTGTGATAGCCAAAAAAGCTCTGCCAGAACGGTTCTCCCTCCACCAGCAGCGCCAGGCCATACCAGGGCAGCGCCACCAGGGCGGTGAGTGCCAGTCCAGGCAGGGGCCGCAGCCGCGCCCACAGCCCGCCCAGATCCGCCTGCAGCCAGCCAAATAAAAGGAGGGTGAGCCCCAGCAAAAGCACCGCCACCGGCCCCTTGGCCAGCACCGCCAGCCCCAGCACCAGCCAGGCCTGCCACCAACGGCGCCCGCCTGCGGCGTAGCAGCGCCAGCTCAGCAGCAGGCTGAACCCCAGACACCCAGCCAGTAGAGCATCACTCACAGAGATGCGGCCCCACACCAGCGCCAGGGGCGAAAGGCCGTAGGCCAGGGCGGCCGCCAGCGCCGTGGCCCCTGGGGCCCGGGAGCGCTGGGGCCAACGCAGCAGCGTGTGGGCCAGACCAAGCATCAGGGCCACGCTGGCCAGGGCCGAGGGCAGGCGCGCCGCCCAGGTGCCCAGGGGGTTCCAGGCCTGCTGCCCCGGCAGGGCATAGATGGCCCCCATCAGCCAATACAAAAGCGGCGGTTTGTCGTAGCGGGGCAGGCCGTTGACCCGGGGAATCAGCCAGTCGCCCGTTTCAGCCATCGCCCGCGCCGAGGCGGCGAACAGCGGCGGTGTTTCATCCACTAGCCCCGTGCTGCCGAGCTGCCACACGAACAGCAGCAAGCCGATCGCCAGGGTGCAGAGCAAGACGAGGCGATGGCGGGTCAGCGTGGCCGGTGGCGGCTCAGCGCTTAGCAGATCTGGCGTTAAGCGCTGTGGCAGAGGGCGTTTTGCCGAAGCATTCAACGTACTGAAGCGACGTGCGACCGCTGGTGGCAAGCCGGACCTGGCAGTTCCTACCAACCGCCATCAAACAGATCGGCGATCTCGGCGGCGGCTAGCTGATCACAAACGGTTCACCTGCCGCATGGCCGTGAATGCCCCATCTCAGTCAGCTCAACCCCGCCAGCAACCACGCCTCCACCCGCTCCGCCAGCACCGCCCGCGTGGCGTTGGCCTCCACCCAGGCCCGGCAGGCGCGACGCTCGATAGCGCCCACCTGCGCCACCGCCGCCGCCAGGGCCGTCACATCATCCGGCTCCACCAGCAGGCCAGTGAGACCGTGCTGCACCAGCTCGCCGGGGCCGCCGCGGCGATAGGCCACCACCGGCACACCGCAGGCCAGCGCCTCCACCACCACGTTGCCGTAGGCCTCATTCCACTTGGGGGTATTCAGCAGGGCCTGGCAATGGCCGAGCTGCTGCTGCAGCTGATTGGTGGGCAAGAAACCCCGCCACTGCAGGGTGCCAGCCGGCACCGACGCCTCCACAGCTGCCGCATAGGCCTGGTCTTCCACCAAACCCCACACCGCTAGGGGTAACCCCAGCTGGGCCGCCGCCGCCGCCGCGTCCTCCAGCCCCTTCTCCGGCGCCACCCTGCCGGCCCAGCCGAGCAGCGGCTCAGGCTCGGCGCAGAAGCCGTAGGCGTCTAGGTCAAAGCCATTGCCCAGCACCACCGGCGCCTGGGGCAAACGAAAATCCTCCGCCTGCACGCGGGTATGAAAAGCGAGGCGCCGTTGATCCCAAGCCGCCAGCTCGGCAATCGCCAAATCCATCGCGTCACTCACCGAACCCATGCTCACCAGGTGAAACAGGGGCAGGGGCGCTAGGGGGGTCAACCAGAGAGGCAGCCAGTCGTAGGCCAGGTTGATCACCGCCTCAAAGCCGGCCCCAGGCCCCTCCAACAGCGCCCGCCGCCAGAAGGCCTGCAGCAGGCCATTGGCCGGCATCGTGATCGCGGCACTGCGCTGCTGGTGCTGGGCGCTGGCCTGGGAGCTGCCGCTACAGGTCCAAAGTTCGGCGGCGAGGCAGGAGGTGGGCAACACCGACTCCTCGGCCGCCAGCACCGTCACCCGGTGGCCCCGCGCCAACAACCCCGCTACCAGTGCACAGGCCGTCAGCTCCACACCGCCGCCGCGGCCACTGCCCAGGGCTCCCACCGGAGTACTCACCACCAGGATCCGCATCACGGCTGCTCCAGCAGGGAGGTACCGCGCCAGAGCTGCTGGCGCCGGTTGATCAACAGCACCGACACCAAGGCCAGCAGGGCCCCGAGCCACTGCAGCGGCTGCAACTGCTCATCAAGCAGCAAAACCCCGCAGAGCAGGGCGAAGACGGGAGTTAAGAAGGTGAGAGCGGTGAAACCCGTGAGGTCACCACTGTTGGCAAACCAGAAGAAGAGGCCGTAGGCCAGGGCGCTGCCGAGCACGGTGGCGTAAGCCATCAATCCCCATTCTCCCAGGCTCCAGCTGGGCAGTAGGGCCCCCTCCCAGGCCACCCCGCCCAGCAGCGGCAGGCCACCAAGCAGAAGGTGCCAGCCGGTAATTGCCACCGGATCGCTCTGTCGGCTGGCGTAGCGACTCAGCACCGTGCCGATGGCCATCGCCGCCGCCGCCGCCAGCATCCACAGCTCCCCATGGCTCCAGGCCTGTTCGCCAAGGGCGACGGGACCATCGAGCCACCAGTGGCGCAGCACCGGTGCCGGCAAGCCCAGGCAAAGGATGCCGAGCAACCCCAGCAGCAGGCCCACCCAGCCCACCGGATTGATCGCCTCCCCAAACAGACTGCGGGCCAGCAGGGCCACCAGCAGGGGCTGGGAATCAATAAGTACTGAACCCAGGCCCGCTCCGGTCTGGCCCAGGCCCCGGGCCAGTAGCCCCTGGAAGAGGCTGCCGTCCACCAGGGCAAAGGCCAGCAACCAGGGCCAATCAACGGCAGCCACCCGCAGGGATCGGCCCAGCAACAGGGCTGCCAGCAGCACCAGAACCCCCGCTGGCAGCAGCCGCAGGCTTGCCACCTGCAGGGGACTGCTGGATTCCAGCAGGGGCCGCATCGCCGCCATCGCCGTGCCCCACAGCGCAAAAGGGAGCAACATCAAGGGCCATCGCAGGGCCTGGGGCATGGGCTTCCTGGCCGGCGAAGGCTTTGTTTTTAAGATCCAACCACTTCACCTATCCCAAATGCCCTGGCCCTGGCGCCGCAAGACCCGTCGCACCCTGGCGCGCATTGCCATCGAAGGACCAATCGCCGGCCCCACCCGCAGCCGGGTGCTCAAGGCCCTGCGCCAGGTGGAGCAACGGGAGTGCCCTGCTCTTCTGCTGCGCATTGATAGCCCCGGCGGCACCGTGGGCGACAGCCAGGAGATCTACAGCGCCCTAATGCGCCTGCGAGAAAAGGGCTGCAAGGTGGTGGCCAGCTTCGGCAACATTTCCGCCTCAGGCGGGGTCTACATCGGAGTTGCCGCCGAAAAAATTGTGTCCAACCCAGGCACGATCACAGGCTCGATCGGCGTGATTCTGCGGGGCAACAACCTCTCCAAACTGCTGGAGCGGGTGGGCGTGAGCTTTGAAACCGTCAAGAGCGGCCTCTACAAAGACATTCTTTCGCCGGATCGCGCTCTCAGCGAAGGGGAACGCAAGCTGCTGCAGAGCTTGATTGATTCGAGCTACCACCAGTTTGTGGAGGCTGTAGCAACGGGAAGGGGGCTTAACCAAGAGACGGTGCGCGGCTTCGCCGATGGCCGGGTGTTCAGCGGCGCCCAAGCCCTGGAGCTGGGCTTAGTAGATGTGCTCGGTGATGAGGAGACGGCCAGGCGACTGGCCGCTGAGCTGGCTGGCCTCGACCCTGAGAAAACCCGCCCAACAACCTTTGGCAGCCCGCCTAAACGCTTTGGCGGTGTACTGCCCGGCCGCAGCCAACTGCGCCAGCTGATCGAGAGCTTCAGCATGGAACTGGCCTGGAGCGGTCAACCCCTGTGGCTCTACAGGCCATGAATGCTGGTTTTGTGCTGCGGGCCCTACGCGGGGCAACCACCGCCGAGGCGAACAGCACCGAGGCGATTCAGGCCTGTGTCAAGGAGCTTGTGGATGCCCTGATGGAGCGCAATGGACTCCAGGGAGAGCAGCTGGTGTCGGTGACCTTTTCCGTAACCCGGGATCTGGATGCCTGTTTTCCGGCGGCCATCGCCAGGCGCCAGCCGGGCTGGGACCAGGTGGCTTTGCTCGATTGCCAGCAAATGGAAGTAGCGGGCGATCTGCCTCGCTGCATCCGACTGCTGGCCCATGCCTGGCTACAACCGCAGCAGACCCCGATGCACCCCTACCTGCGCGAGGCAGCTGGCCTGCGACCAGATCGGGCTCAGCCATAGGCCCGCCGCCACCTTTGGGGCCGGCCACCCCGGGCACCGGGGCAGCAGCTCCCTGCTGAGAATCAAATGACTTATTGGTGCAGCCCTGATGGGTTTCCCTCGCCTTCGCCGCCAACTCGCCCTCCCGGCCCTGGCCGCCAGCGCCGCACTCGTTACTGGAGCAGTTGCGCTTAGCACCAGTCTCCAGCCGAGCCTGGCCCAGGGCACGCCCAGCCTGATGGAGTTCCGCTGGGACAACACCAAGGACTACCGCAAGCTCTACTTCTTTATGACCGACACCCAGCGCCTCAAGCGCTCGGAGTACTACTTGATACTCAGACCAAAAGATCGCAAGACGGCAATTCTAAAACTAAGTATCAGCGTCCCAAGTTATTTTGACACCAAGATTGATCCCAAGCGTGTCAAGCTCTGCAAGATGAGTGAAGGCGGCATGATGTCTCGCACCAAGTGCCAGGAGACCATCCCAGCCACGATCGAAGTATCTGCCGATGGCGGTGCCATAGAGATTTTCCCAGACACCCCCGTGCCAGACACCGGCACCATCGGGGTGTACATGAACATCTTCAATCCCTTCAACATCGGCATGTATCAGTTCAATGCCCTGGCCCAAGCCCCCGGCGACGTGCCGATGGCCGGCTACCTGGGCAGCTGGCTGATTCAGATCGATCCGCCTAACAACTGAGCGGCATAGACACTGAGCCCGAGCGGCGCCAACCCCGCCTGATAGGTTGGCCCTTACGCCCATTACCGACGCAATAAGCGCAGCGAAGAGCCAGCCATGACCAAGCGCACCCTTGAAGGAACGAGTCGTAAGCGCAAGCGCGTATCTGGTTTTCGTGTGCGCATGCGCAGCCACACAGGCCGCCGCGTGATCCGCACCCGCCGCCGCCGCGGCAGGGCCCGCCTCGCCGTTTAAGAGCCTTGGCCCTGCCCCAGTGCCACCGGCTTAAGGGGCAACGGGTGTTTGACCGTGTGTATCAGAAGGGCCGCAAAACCCACGGCCCTTTTTTGTTGCTCCGCGTTTTGGACGCCCTGCCCCAACTCCTACCTGCCAAGCAGCAGGCAAGTCCGGCCAGCACTTGGCGCTGCGGAATTGTGATCAGCAGCAAGGTGCACAAACGATCCGTGCGCCGCAATCGCCTGCGCCGGCTCCTGCACGAGCACCTACTTGCCCAGCAAATCGGCGATGGCCAGCGCTGCCTCTGGCTCCTACTCAGCCTCAAACCCGGTAGCGCTGAGCAATGCCCCCAGGTCTTGCTGGGAGAATGCAGTCAACTTCTTCACCAAGCAGGCCTGACGCGATGAGCACTGCCGCCGCCACCTCCATTGAGGAAAGCGTTTTCTACGAAGGTGGACCCGCCAAGGGAGACCTGATCTTCAATTTGGTGCTCGGGCTCACCCTCATCGGCATTCCTTTCGCCATTGGAGCGATCGTGCGGGCTTTTTGGCTGCGTTTCCGGATCACCAGTCGCCGGATCGAGGTAAATGGTGGCTGGCTGGGGCGCGACCGCACCCAGGTTGTGTACAGCCAAATCAGGGAGGTGCGCAGTGTGCCCCGCGGCTTCGGCCTCTGGGGCGACATGGTGCTGGTGCTCAACGACGGCTCCAAGCTCGAGATGCGCGCAGTGCCTGGGTTCCGTGACCTCGAGGCCTACATCGAGGAGCGCCGCCAAGCCAAAAGGTCCACACCCAAGGGCATGGCCGCCTAGACCATCAGTCACACTGAGCCCACGAGCCCCCCTACCCCGAGAGCCCCTCTGCCGTGATCGGCTACATCTCCGACAACCTGCTGCTCCCAATCCTCGATTTCTTCTACGGATTGGTGCCCAGCTATGGCCTGGCAATCATCGCCCTCACCGTGGTGATCCGGCTGGCCCTGTTCCCGCTCAGCGCCGGCTCGATCCGCAACGCCCGCCGCATGCGGATCGCCCAGCCCGCCATGCAGAAGCGGCAGGCCGAGATCAAGGCCAAATACGCCAACAACCCCCAGAAGCAGCAGGAGGAGCTGGGCGGGCTGATGAAGGAGTTCGGCAGCCCCCTAGCTGGCTGCCTGCCCCTGCTGGTGCAGATGCCGATCCTGTTTGCCCTGTTCGCCACCCTGCGGGGCTCACCTTTCGCGGATGTGCCTTACACCCTCAACCTCAAGGTGCTGCCTGCTGAGCAAATCGCCGCAGTCGAACCCAAACCCTTCAACAGCCCGAGCCACTCGATCTTCGTTACCGAAACCACCCACGTGCCGGTGATCGCCAGCCTCGAAGGCGGCACCAAGCTGGGAGTGGGTGATTCAGCCCAGGTGAAGCTGCACACCAAAGACGGCTCGAGCTTTGCTTCGGTGCTGCAGGGCATTGACCATGGCGACGCCTACACGCCGGCCTGGAGCGTGACCAAGGGAGAAGGCGTCGTAAGCGTGGCAGCTGATGGCACGATCACTGCCCTAGGCACCGGCGACGCCACAGTCGAGGCCAAGATCCCCGGCCTGGCAGCCCGCAGCGGCTTCCTGTTCATCAAAGCTCTCGGCCAGGTGGGCTTTATGACCGATGGCGCCGTGAACTGGGACATCGCCATCCTGGTGGCAGGTTTCGGCGCCAGCCTGTTTGCCTCCCAGATCCTTTCTGGCATGGGCATGCCCGCCAATCCTCAGCAATCCACCGCCAACAAGATCACCCCGGTGATGATCACAGGCATGTTCCTGTTCTTCCCCCTGCCGGCTGGGGTGCTGCTCTACATGGTGGTGGCCAACATCTTCCAGGCCCTGCAGACCTTCCTGCTCAGCCGCGAAGCCTTGCCCGACAACCTGCAGGCGATCCTTGACCAGCAAATGGCGCAGCAACCCGTGACTGTGTCAGCCAGTGGCGGTCGCCTGCCCTTCGAACCCAAGGGCAAGAAGTGACCCGTGTCCAGTTCACCCCAGCCAGAGCACTCTGATCAGATTTTCGGGGAGCGGCTTCGGCCGGTTCCCCTTTCGGATCTGCGGCACCTGGAAGCTGGGCGCCATTGGCAAATAGACCAAACCATTGAGGGTCTAGCCAGCCTCACACCGGTGCGAGGCCAACTGCACGCCAACCATCGAGGCAACGTGCTGGAGGTGGTGGGCAAAGCAGAAACGATCGTCACCCTCTGCTGCGACCGCTGCCTCCAGCACTTCAACCATCCCCTCCTCGCCAGCAACCAAGAATTGCTTTGGATCGGCGAACCGGCCCCAATCCCATCCGACTCGATGGCAATGGAGGGCGAGGCTGACGACAGCGGTCTGATGGAGCAGCTCGATCCCAGGGGCAATTTCGATCCAGAACACTGGATATTTGAGCAACTAAACCTGCTGCTACCCATCGTTAACCACTGCGGCAAGGACTGCCCCGGTCCGGCCACCTGGAGCAGCGACGGCGCCGGCATCGATTCCCGCTGGAGCGCCCTGCAGGGCCTGAACCCCTGAGCCTCCCTCCGTGACCGACAGCTGGGCCGACCAACTCGATCTACTGATCCGGGCCCGCACGCCGATTCTGTGGATCCGCAGCCTTGAGGAGGAACGGGTTGATGGCCTGCTGGAACAAGCCGCCCAACGACTGGGCGGCCGCACCCTGCTGCGCTGGGACTTCATTGATGGGTTGAGCGGTGCCCCAAACCGCAGTGGCGAGGCCACCCGCAACCCGATGGCGGCCCTGGCCTGCCTCGATACCCTGCCGCCCGAGCAGGGGGCCCTGCTGGTGCTGCGCGATTTTCACCGCTACTGCGAAGACGCCGGTGTCTGCCGCCGGCTACGCAACCTGGCCTCGAGCCTGCGCCAGGCCCCCCGCACCCTGGTGATCACCGCCCCCGACTGGGCCATTCCCAGGGAACTGGAAGACAGCATCACCCTGCTGGATCTACCCCTGCCTGGTGCCGAAGAGATACGTCAACTGCTCAGCACGATTGCTGGCGCCAGTGGCTACCCGATGGCACCGGCCGTGTGCGAACAGCTCACCGCCGCCTGCCACGGCCTTAGCGAGCAGCGGGTGCGCCAGCTAGCTGCCCGGGCCCTGGCGCGGCGTGGCCAACTCGGGGAGGCGGACTTAGCCGAGGTGCTGGAGGAGAAACGTCAGGCGATCGCCAAGAGCGAGCTCCTGGAGTATTGCCCGAGCGAGGCCAGCCCCGCCGATATCGGCGGACTCGAAGCCCTCAAGCACTGGCTAGAGCAGCGCCACATGGCCTTCAGCGAAGAAGCCATGCGCTACGGCCTGCCCCTTCCCCGGGGCGTGCTGCTGGTGGGCCCCCAGGGCACCGGCAAATCGCTCACTGCCAAGGCAATAGCCCACAGCTGGAGCATGCCCTTGCTGCGCCTGGATGTGGGCCGGCTGTTCGCCGGCTTGGTGGGGGCTTCAGAGGCCCGCACCCGAGACATGATCCAGCGAGCGGAGGCGATGGCGCCCTGCGTGCTCTGGATAGATGAGATCGACAAAGGCTTTGGGGGAGATTCCCGCAGTGATGGGGGCACCAGCCAGCGCGTGCTGGGCACGGTCCTCACCTGGATGGCAGAGAAAACCAGCGCCGTATTTGTGGTGGCCACTGCCAATGGCGTCGACAAGCTGCCAGGCGAACTGCTGCGCAAGGGCCGCTTCGACGAGATTTTCCTGCTGGATCTGCCCAGCGCTGACGAGCGCCGCTCCATTCTTGATCTGCAGCTGCGTCGCCGCCGGCCAAAGCACAGCATCACCCTGGAAGTGCTGGTGGATCGGACTGCGGGATTCTCAGGCGCCGAACTGGAGCAGACCGTGATCGAGGCCATGCACCTGGCCTTCGCCGAGCAGCGGGAATTCGGCGAAGCCGACCTCATCGCTGCCGCTAGCCAGGTGGTGCCCCTTTCGCGCACCGCCCGGGAACAACTGGAGGCGCTGCAGGCCTGGGCCAGCGGCGGCCGGGCCAGGCCCGCTTCCCGCGGCTAGGGAAAGGTGAGGTTGATGTCGAGGCGTAACGAACTCCGACGTCAGGTAACAACCTCGGCGTTAGGCCAGGAATCAAAGGGAATTCACCTCTACGTTCTGGCCCAAGCCGCCCGAGCATCCGTGAGCCCCACCCCAAACAGCCGCCCTGAACTGCTTAGCCAACTGGCGGTGGCCTGCCTTGGGGCAGGGATCGTGACCACCGTGGCGGTGGCTCAGGGCCAGAACCCACTCACCGCCTTGGGCATCACGCTTTTTTCAGCAATCGCCGCCGTAATGGTTGGCCAGGTGCTCTAGTTAGCGCCCATCGCCAGCGGGATCCTGGGCACGGGGAAGCCATTGGCACCAAGCACGTCAATGATCATGCGATTGGTGTCGAAGTAGACCTGCCAGTAGTTGCTGGTGTGGGTGTAGGGGCGCACCGCCAACCGGGGACCACGCTCACTGAACTCGAGCACCTCGACGTCTGCCTCCATGCCAGCAAACTGATTAGGCACCTGCTTGATGGCTTCTTTAAGCAGGGCAATGGCACGGCCTACATCAGCGGAATTGTCGAGCTGGGCCACTAGCTCAACACGACGGTAACCATGGACCGAATAATTCTGGATGGTGTCACCAAACAACTTGCCATTAGGCACGATGTTGCGCACATTGTCTGGCGCTAGCAGCGAGGTAACAAACATGCCGATTTCCTCCACTGTGCCGGTGATGCCGGCAGCTGTGATGAAGTCACCAACACTGAAAGGTCGGAAGATCTGCAGAAATACACCAGCCGCAAAGTTACCGAGCATGCCACTCCAGGCCGCCCCGATTGCTACGCCAGCACCAGCAAGCAGGGCAGCAAAGCTGGCTGTCTGAATACCAAAGAAGCCGAGTATCGCTACCACCAGGATCACTCGCAAAACCGCAGCGAGGATATTGATCAGATAGCCAACAACCGTCACATCCAGACTGCTATGACGCAAACTTTTGCGCATAATGCGCATAGCCAGCTGAATCAGCCAGCCACCAGCGATCCAGAGGGCTACAGCCCCCACCAGCTTCAAAACAAAGGGAACAATCGTGGAGACCAAGAGCGCTGACAGATCTGGAATTGGCATTGCCAACAATTCATAGGTTGAACTATTCATCCTTATACGGATCAATCGACCGGTCGTCAATGCAATGCCAGGATCCGAGCAAATAAACGCTCCTGATGCCAACTGATTTCCGCGCCCAGCTACCCGCCCTAGCCAACAAGACCTACTTCAACTACGGCGGCCAGGGGCCCTTGCCGAGCTCATCCCTCGAGGCCATCACCGCCGCCTGGCGCAGCATCCAGGAGCTGGGCCCATTTACCGGCGCGGTATGGCCTTTTGTGGAACAGACCACCAGCCAGCTGCGTCAGCACCTGGCTGGCTGGTTTGGCGTGCCAGCGCACCGGTTGGCCTTCAGCGAAAACGTAACCAGTGGCTGCGTACTGCCGCTCTGGGGCCTGCCCTGGCAGGCAGGCGACGAACTCCTGATCAGCGACTGCGAGCATCCTGGGGTGGTAGCCGCCTGCCGCGAACTAGCCCACCGACAAGGGCTTGTGCTCACCACCTTGCCGGTGGCGGATCTACGCGGCATTGCCGATGACACAAACAAGCAGGTGCTGCAGCGATTGGATCGCCAGCTCAGCCCCGCCACCCGATTGGTTGTGCTTTCACACCTGCTCTGGAATACGGGCCAGGTGATGCCGATTGCCGCGGTAGCTAGCCAGCTCAGCTCACACCCCAAGCATCCCTGGCTGCTGGTGGACGGGGCCCAATCCCTTGGGGCCATTCCCATCGAAGCCGCCGCAGCCGCCGCTGACATCTACGGCTGCACCGGCCACAAGTGGTGTTGCGGCCCCGAAGGACTGGGAGCAGTAGCCCTATCGGAGCGGGTGGTGCGCGAGGCCAGACCAACCCTGATCGGCTGGCGCAGTCTCAGCCACGAAGCCAGCGGCCAGAGCGAATTTCACACCGACAGCCGGCGCTTTGAAGTGGCCACCTCCTGCGTACCCCTTTGCGCAGGGCTTGAGCAATCCTTGCAACTGATGGAAGCGGAAGGCACAGCCGAAGAGCGCCTGGCCCTGATTCAGCAGCGCAGCGGCTATCTCTGGCAAGGGCTGCAGGCAAACCCGCGCGCCCGCACGCTGTTGGAGGTGCCGCCACCAGCGGGGCTGGTGAGCTTTGAGATCAGCGGGGAAGATCCGGAAATGGTGGTGAAGCGCCTGGGTGAGCAAGGCATCTGGCTACGCAGCCTCGACGATCCCCACTGCCTGCGGGCCTGCACCCACATCACCAGCACCGAAGCCGAGATTGACCAGCTACTTAGAGCTTTGCAAGCCCTCTGAGTAGCTCCCAACTCCGAACAAAAAGAAGGGGCTTCCGCCCCTTCTCTAGATCAAGCTTGCCTAAATCTAATTGCGATCAGGAAGCCTGGTCGCTGAACACATTGCGATAAACCCAACCAGCCAGCAAGGCCCCCACGATTGGCGCCACCCAGAACAACCAGAGCTGACCCATCGCTTCCACTCCGGCCCAAACAGCCACTGCGGTGCTACGCGCAGGGTTAACTGATGTATTAGTCACCGGGATGCTGATCATGTGAATCAGCGCCAGGGTGAGGCCAATAGCAAGGCCAGCAAAGCCAGAGGGCGCCAGGCGATCAGTGGCACCAATAATCACCAATAGGAAGAAGAAGGTGAGCACTAGCTCCACGATCAAAGCTGCCCAAAAGCCATAGCCACCTGGTGAATGGGTGCCCCAGCCATTTGTAGCCAGCGGATTACTACCAGCCATCACCAAATCAAAAGCAGGGCCACCAGCCACCACAAGCTTGATAAAGCCTCCGGCCAGAACGCCGCCGATCACCTGAGCCACGATGTAAGGCAGCAACTCCGAACCCTTCATTCGTCCGCTGGCCCAAAGGCCGAAGCTCACCGCCGGATTGAGATGACAACCAGAGATGTGCCCAATTGCATAGGCCATTGTTACCACCGTGAGGCCAAAGGCAAGCGACACGCCAAGGAAGCCAAGTCCAAAGGGGTTGCCCGGAGCAATATCTGCGCCAGTGAGATACGGGAAATTAGCCGCAATTGCGGCACTACCGCACCCTCCCAACACCAGCCAAAAAGTACCGAAGCCTTCAGCAAGAAGCTTCTTGCCCATTGGAATAGAGGCTGTCACAAATGTGATTTATAAGACTATCGAAGTTTATCGGGAGCACCTTACGGAAACAAGACACTGGGAGCATTCACGAAGAATTCAGCCGCTAAGTGCCCCGCCGTCGGCGCAGGGCTTTCTCCGCCTCTTCCCGGTCGTCGAAGTGAACCTTGGTGGTGCCGAGGATCTGGTAGTCCTCATGGCCCTTGCCGGCAATCAGCACCAAATCCCCAGGTGCTGCCGCGGCGATGGCGGCGGCGATCGCTACCGCCCGGTCGGCCTCCACCTGCATGGATGCTCCAGGGGCAATGCCGGCAGTCACATCAGCCAGGATTTGCTGGGCATCCTCGGTGCGGGGGTTGTCGGAGGTCACATAGAGCTGGTCAGCCAGCTGGGCTGCAATCGCTCCCATCTGGGGGCGCTTACTGCGGTCGCGGTCGCCGCCGCAGCCAAACACGCAGATCAGACGCCCCTTCGTAAAAGGGCGGCAGGCAGCCAGGGCATTGGCCAGGCCATCGGGAGTGTGGGCGTAATCCACCAGCACGGCCGGGTCGCCGCCGCCGTCACCCACCACCACCCGCTCCATGCGTCCAGGCACACCGCGGAAACTGGCCAGCCCCTCGAGCAACTGGGCCAGGGGGACGCCCTGCTGTACCAGGGCACCAACCGCCTGCAGCAGGTTCATCAGGTTGAAACGACCCAGCAGGGGTGAGTGGAATGTCCCCTCACCCGCCGGCGTCTGCAGCACCCCGCGCACGCCGCCTGCCCCCAGCTGCAAATCGCGGATGAACAGCTCGGCGCTGGGATCTTCCAGGGAGCTGCGCCAACAGGCTTTACCCAGACGGCTCACCAGCTGGGCGCCCCAGGGGTCGTCGCCATTCACCACCGCCCCCCCAGCCAGCAGCGGCTCCGCAAACAACCGCGCTTTGGCCTCGAAATAGGCCTGCATCGAAGGGTGATAGTCGAGGTGGTCTTGGGTGAGGTTGGTAAACACGGCACCGGAGAAGTGGCAGCCAGCCACCCGCTGCTGATCAAGAGCATGGGAGCTCACCTCCATGGCACCGATCTGGGCACCGGCCTCAACGGCCTGGGCAAGCTGGGCCTGGAGCAGATCGGCGAAGGCCGTGGTGTGCTGGGCCGTCACGCTGTGGCCTGGCCAGCGGTTCACCAAGGTGCCAAACAGGGCCGAAGGCCTGCCTGACGAAACCGCCAGATGCTCAATCAAATAGGTGGTGGTGGTTTTGCCATTAGTGCCGGTGACCCCAATCAGGGCCAGCCGGCGACTGGGTTGGGACCAGAAGGCAGCCGCCAGCTCTCCGGCCCAGCGGTTCAGCGGCTCAGGCGCTACCAGCACAGCATCGCCTGGCCCAGGCGGCTGAAGGGCCGCCGCGGCCTCGCTAATCACCGCAGCTACCGCACCGGCCTGCAGGGCCTGGGGCCAGAAGCAGCCCCCATCCACCTGGGTGCCAGGCAGCCCCACAAACAAAGTGCCCCGCCCGATGCGGCGCGAGTCACAGCTGATGCCGCTCAACTCCCCGTTGGCCACGCCCGCAGGCACCTCCAAACCCACCTGCTGCAGGACTGGGTGGAGCAGCTGGGTCACGGCGTCGTCAGTAAAACTGGGGCCTATCTAAGCGTCCTGGCTGGAAAAACCGTGCTTCTGCAACCAAACCTGCAAGCTGGATCCAGCCAGCCGGGGCGGCACCCTGGGTAGCTGCCGATCTCCCTGGCCGGAGCGCACCTGCAGCACCGGCACCTCCAGCCCAAAGCGGGCCTGCAGGGCGGGATCACCATCCACATCGATCGTCTCCAGCGCCAGCGGAGGATCGAGGGCGCGCAACTTCTGCTCCAGTCCCTCACACAAACAGCACCCCTTACGGGTTAGCAGCAGCAAAACAGGGAGCCCGGGGGAGGAAGAGGGCCAAGCGGGGGAAGAGGAGGAGGAGAGCATCAATCGGGCACCGGATCGCAACCGCAGGCGCTGAAGGGATGACAACGCAGCAGCCGGCGCAGGGTGAGCCAGCTGCCCCACCAGGGCCCATGGCGGCTGATCGCCTCGAGGCCGTAGGCGCTGCAACTGGGAATGAAACGGCAGCGGGGCCCCAGCAAGGGCGAAATCCACTGGCGATAAAGGCTGATCAAGGCGAGCAATAGGGCCGCCAGGCCACGAGTAAGCAATTGGGTCAGCAGCTGGGTTGACTGTTTGCTCGGCAGTTGGGGTGAAGCCCCAAGCTGGGCCTCTTGCAGGGAGGCGAGGCCCGGCTCTGGCTGGAGATCGAGGCTGCGCGGCCCAACCGATAGGATCGATCGTTGGCGCGGCACAGTTCGAGTTAGCGGGATCATCCCAGCATGCTCGATACCGCAGCGCCTTGCCTCCCAAGGGAGGTACTTCGTCCTTTGAATTTGTTTTCATGTCTCGCTACCGCGGCCCTCGCCTGAGGATCACGCGGCGCTTGGGAGACCTTCCCGGTCTCACCCGTAAGTCCGCCAAGCGGTCTTATCCCCCCGGTCAGCACGGCCAAGCCCGTCGCAAGCGCTCCGAATACGCCATCCGCCTCGAAGAGAAGCAAAAGCTTCGCTTCAACTACGGCATCTCCGAACGTCAGCTGGTTCGCTACGTGAAGAAAGCCCGGGCCCAAGAGGGTTCCACGGGTACCAACCTGCTGAAACTGCTCGAGAACCGTCTCGACAATGTTTGCTTCCGTCTGGGTTTTGGGCCCACCGTCCCCGGCGCCCGTCAGCTGGTGAACCATGGCCACCTGACCGTGAACGGCCGCGTCGTGGACATCCCCAGTTACCAGTGCAAGGCCGGCGATGTGGTCGCCGTGCGCGAGCGCAAGCAGAGCAAGCAACTGGCTGAAGGCAACTTGGCCTTCCCGGGTCTGGCCAACATCCCGCCCCACCTGGAGCTCGATAAGAACAAGCTCGTCGCCAAGGTGATCAGCAAGTGCGAGCGCGAATGGGTCGCCCTTGAGATCAACGAACTGCTGGTGGTTGAGTTTTACTCCCGCAAGGTGTGAGCGACTGGCTGCTGCGGCGGCCCCGAACTCCCCAAGCCCTCGCCCAGTGGCGGGGGCTTTTTGTTGCATTCATTTTTGTAGCGACCGGCGTAGCGGCTGGGGTGGCGGCAGCGCCCAACCTGCGCGCTTCTTAGCTAAACCAGTACTTAGCTAAGCCTTGGTTTAGCTAAGCATTGCAAACACAAAGATCAGACGCTGCCGATCATCAGACGCTGCCGATCAAGGTCTCCAGGGCGGCGGTCACATCGGCCTGACGCATCAGCGCTTCTCCCACCAGCACCGCATCGGCGCCAGCACCCTGTACCCGGTCGAGGTCGTCGCGGGTGAACAGGCCCGACTCGCTCACCAGCAGGCAGCCCTTGGCGCGGATGCGTTCGCCATAAATGGCAGTGAGCTGCTCGGTGGTGGCCAGATCGGTATGGAAGCTGGCCAAATCGCGGTTGTTGATACCGATAAGTTGCACACCATCAAGGCCCAGCACCCGCTCTAGTTCCTCGCCGTCGTGCACCTCCACCAGCACGGCCAAGCCCAGAGCCCTGGCCACCTTGAGCAGGTAAGCCAAATCCTGATCGCTGAGAATCGCGGCGATCAGCAGGGCCGCATCGGCCCCGGCGGCGCGGCCCTGAAATAGCTGATATGGGCTCAGGATGAAGTCCTTGCAGAGCAGGGGCAGATCCACCGCCTGGCGCACCTGCACCAGCACCTCAAAGCCACCCTGGAAAAACTGCTTATCGGTGAGCACCGAGAGGCAGCTAGCACCACCGGCGGCGTAGCCCTTGGCAATCGCTTCAGGATCGAAATCCTCGCGGATCACGCCCTTGCTGGGGCTGGCTTTTTTAACCTCGGCGATCACCGCCGGCTTACGGCAGGAGGCCCGCAGGGCCGCCAAAAAATCCCTGGTCGCCGGCAGCTCAGCCACCTGCTGTTTGAGCTTCTCCAAGGGCACCCTCTCCCGGGCGGCCGTTATCTCCCGATCCTTCTCCCAGAGGATCTGCTCAAGAATGTGACGTGGCTCGCTGTCCTCGTGGCGGATGGCGTATTCGAGAAAGGCCACCTTCACCTTGGGGTTGGGCGGCCGGCGACGGATCTCCATGGTGCTCAGCCTGCCACCGCCATGGCTGCTTGCTTGTAGGCCACTTCCACCACCTCGCTCAAGGTTGGATGGGTGTGCACCTCGGTGGCCAGTTGCAACACGCTCTGGCGGCGGGCCACGGCGTTAGCGATCTCCTGGATTAGGTCAGCCGCATGCAAACCAAAGATGTGGGCGCCCAGCACCTCACCGCTGGCTTTGTTGAACAGCAATTTCATCAGGCCTTCGCCCTCGAGTTCAGCCAGGGCCTTGGAATTGGCCTTGAAGTAGCTGCGCACCAGGCCCAGCTCAAAGCCCTCTTGCTCAGCAAGGGCTTTGGCGTCGGCTTCGCTCAGGCCCACCGAGCTGATCTCCGGGTGGGTGAAGGTAGCCGCTGGGATTGAGCGGTAGTCGATCTGGCGGCCGTGGCCAAGAATGTTGTCTACGGCCACGGTGCCTTGGGCGGCAGCGGTGTGGGCCAGCATCATCTTGCCGGTCACATCGCCTACGGCCCAAAGGTGCGGCACCGGCTCACCTCCCACCAGCACCCGCATCTGCTCGTCGACTGGCACGAAGCCCCGCTCCGTTTCCACACCAACGGCAGCCAGGTTGAGCTCGGCGCTAGTGGGCACACGCCCAGTGGCCACCAGCACCGCATCCACCTCCAGGGTTTCCACAAGCTCCTTGGTGGCCATGTCTGCCAGCTCGATCTTCACCGGGCAGCCGGGGGTCACCTTGCGGGCCAGCACACCGGCACGAGCGTCGATATCACGGCCATTGATCAAGGTGCGGGCAGCAAGCTTGGCGATGTCGGGATCGAAGGTGGGCATCACCCGATCGAGGGCCTCAATCATCGTGACCTCACAGCCCAAGGCCGTGTAGACATCAGCGAACTCCAAGCCGATATAGCCGCTGCCGATGATCGCCAGCCAGCGGGGCAGCCACTCGAGGTTCACCGCCTCATCGCTGGTGAACACGGTGCGCCCATCGGTCTCGATGCCGCGGGGCACGAAAGGCTCAGAACCAGTAGCCAGAATCACATCGCGGGCGCTGATGGTGCGCTCGATGCCACTGCCGCTCTCGCGCACCGTGACCTGCTGATGGCCGGCCAGACGGCCCTGACCCCGCAGGATCGTGGCACCGGCGCGCTCCAGGGTTTTGGTGAGATTGCTGCGGATAGTTGCCACCAGCTGGTTGGCATGGTCGGCGATCTTTTGACGCTCAAAGCGCACTGGGGCGGCGTGGATGCCAAAGCCCGCCAGATGCTCGGCGTCGGCCAGCTCCCGCACCCGGCCGCTGGCCGCCAGCAGGGCCTTGGAGGGCACACAGCCCCTGTTCACACAGGTGCCGCCCATGTCGCGCGACTCAACAATGGCGACCCGCAGGCCATGGTCGGCAGCGTGCTTAGCCGCATCGAAGCCGCCATAGCCGGCACCGACCACGATCACGTCGTAATCGAAACTCGAACCATCAAGGGGGGCGTCGCTCACCGGGCAGCACTGCGGTTGTTGACGGGCATTCTCCCCCGTCAAGCTCCAGCCTGCTGGCGCAGACGCTCGAGCAGTAGCGGAGCTGCCGCCACGGCCACATTGAGGGATTCCACCGCTGGGCTGTGGGGAATGGTGACGCGCTGGCTGGCCAGGGCCTGGAGCTCCGCTGACACCCCAGCCCCCTCATTGCCAAGCAGCAACACCGTGGGCCGGGTCCAATCGAGCTGCCAATAGGGAAGAGGTGCCGAAATAACAGGCACCGATCCGGTCTCGGGGCGCACCGCAACCACAAGCTGCAGGCCGGCGGCCGTTGCCGCCTGCAACCGCTCCGCCAACTCCTGCCTGCTCTCTCGCACCAGGGGCAGGGCCAAGGCAGCCCCCGCCGAGGCGCGCAACACCTTTGGTTGAAATGGGTCAGCCCCATCGGCCAGCCACAGGGCCCCGACCCCCGCCGCCAAGGCAGTGCGCATCAAGGTGCCGAGGTTGCCGGGATCCTGAATCCCATCAAGAGCCAGCACAAAGCTGGCTGTGCCTGGAGCCGCTGCCGTCGGCGGCAGCAGGCTGGCCACCACTCCGTCGGGATGCTGGGTAGTGGCTATGGCCTCCAGCACCTCACCACTCACCAGTCGCCAACTGCAGCCTGGAGGCAGGGCTGCCACCAGCTCGCCATGGTCAGCTAGCCAAGCGGCGGTAGCCAAAACGTCCCTGGGCTGAAGCCCTAGACGGACCGCCTCCTGCAGGAGGTGGGTGCCTTCAAGCAGCAGCAACCCCTGCTCACGGCGACCGCGAGACTCCTGCAGAAGACGCAGCTGCTTAACCAGCGGGTTGCGGCGGCTAGTGAGCGGCTCGGCAGCACCCAAGCCATCGCTAGGGATCACTTCAGAAAGCCTGGTGACGGCGCACATTCAAACCGTCGTGCACTACGAGCTCCTTGCCGTCTAAATCGAGACCACGCACCGAGGCGACCTCACCCTTCAGACCTTCAGCATGGAGGTTTTCGACCAATTTCTTGATGACAATGTCCTCGATCGTGGATTGATCAAGGCTGTCGGGGGTAAGGCTCTCAAGGAATTTGCCTAACTTCGAGGCCATCACCTCGGAAGCGTTTGAGATCTTGAGAACGATCATGAGAAAAATGCGGATGGGGAGACTTGAACTCCCACGACATTGCTGCCACTAGTACCTGAAACTAGCGCGTCTACCAATTCCGCCACATCCGCGTGGCTGTCGCTAGAGCGGAGCTCGCTGCAACGAAGAGAACATACGCCATCGGCAACCCGCACCAGCGGTCGGAGCCAGTTCCGGCGGCGGTCGGCTAGACGGTCTCACAATTTGTTGTCAATATGCTGCGACGTGAGCTGGCAGTCGTTCCATGGGTCTGATCGCTGTCCAATCACCAAACAAGATCCATTATCTTCAAAGTCCCCAGCTTGAAATCCGGGGCGGCCGGCGCCTCTCCGGTGAGCTGCAAGTGAGTGGTGCCAAGAATTCAGCCTTGGTGCTGATGGCTGCATGTCTTTTGACCAGGGACACTATCCGACTGAGAAACGTCCCTCCGCTAACCGACATCGCCGCCATGGGCGAGATGCTCAGCAGCCTTGGCGGTCAGGTCCACCGTGATGGTGACGCACTGGAATTAAAGGGCGACTCAATCAATAGCTCTACAGCCCCCTACGAGCTGGTGAATAGCCTGAGGGCCAGCTTCTTCTGCATTGGCCCCCTGCTGGCCCGCACTGGCATGGCCAAGGTGCCCCTTCCAGGCGGCTGCCAGATCGGCACCCGGCCAGTCGTCGAGCATGTCAAAGGTCTCAAGGCCCTGGGCGCCCAGGTCACCATTGAGCACGGGGTCGTTACCGCCGTGGTGCCGGGCAGCGGCCATCGCCTCACGGGCGGCCGCATCCACATGGACTGCCCCAGCGTTGGCGCCACCGAGACATTGATGATGGCGGCCGCGCTCGCCGATGGCGAGACGGTGATCGACAACGCCGCCCTTGAGCCAGAGGTGGTTGATCTAGCAGGCCTGCTGATCGCCATGGGTGCCAAGGTGCGCGGCGCCGGTACCTCCACGATCACGATCGTGGGTGTGGATCGCCTGCATGGAGCCGACTACGCCGTGATCCCAGATCGCATCGAAGCGGGCACGTTTCTACTGGCAGCAGCCATCACCCGCTCCCATTTGCGGGTAACCCCAGTGATCCCAGATCACCTTGGCGCCGTGCTCACCAAGCTCGAGGAGGCGGGTTGCACCTTGGAGCACGACGGCGTCGGGCTCACCATCAAGGCCGATCAGATCAATGCAGTTGACCTGCGCACCCAGCCATTCCCCGGCTTCCCCACCGACCTGCAAGCCCCCTTCATGAGCCTGCTGGCCACGGCCCGGGGCACCAGCGTGATCACCGAAAACATCTTTGAAAATCGCTTGCAGCACGTGGGCGAACTGCAACGCATGGGTGCCCACATCCGCATGCAGGCCAACACCGCCTTTGTGGAAGGGGTGGCCCGCCTCAGTGGTGCTCCAGTGCAAGGCAGCGACCTGCGCGCCTCCGCCGCCATGGTGCTGGCTGGCCTATCCGCGGACGGCATCACCAGCGTGCGCGGCCTCGAATACCTAGACCGTGGCTACGCCAATCTTGAGGGCAAGCTCAATGCCGCCGGTGCCAACATTGAGCGTGTCAGCTCGGCGGCTTAAGCTCTCAACTGCGGGAGCGTGCCGGAATTGGTAGACGGACTCGACTCAAAATCGAGCGCCTTCGGGTTTGTGGGTTCGAGTCCCACCGCTCCCATCTCGCCCATCACCCACTCAGGCATGTCTGCCTCAGCCGTGATGGACACCTACGCCCGCTTCCCGATCAGCCTCACCCGAGGCCGGGGAGTCTGGGTTTGGGATAGCAATGGCAAGCGCTATCTCGACTGTGTAGCCGGCATTGCCGTCTGCACCCTCGGTCACAGCGACGGGCGGCTGAAGCGGGCCCTAAGCCGCCAGCTGGGCAAGCTGCAACACGTATCCAATCTGTATCGAATCCCCGAGCAGGAGGAACTCGCCGCTGCGATCACCGCCAGCAGCTGCCTGGATCGGGTTTTCTTCTGCAACTCCGGCGCTGAGGCCAATGAGGCCGCCATCAAGCTGGCCCGTAAGCACGGCCACACGGTGAGGGGCATCACCACTGGCGACGGCAAGGCGCCCCTAATCCTCACCGCCCAGGCCAGCTTCCACGGCCGCACCCTGGCTGCGGTTACGGCCACGGGTCAGCCCAAGTACCACCAGGGCTTTGAGCCGATGGTGCAGGGCTTCCGCTACTTCCCTTACAACGACACTGCCGCCTTTGAAGCCCTACTCGCTACCTGCGAAGTGGAAGGTCCGCGGGTGGCCGCCGTGCTGCTCGAACCAATTCAGGGCGAAGGCGGCGTGCATCCCGGCAACAGGGCCTTTTTTAGGCGGGTGCGGGAGCTCTGCGACGCCCACAACATCCTGCTGATCTTCGATGAAGTGCAGATCGGCGTTGGCCGCAGCGGCCAGCTCTGGGGCTACGAGCAGCTGGGCGTCGAGCCCGATGCGATCACCCTGGCCAAGGGCCTCGGCGGCGGCATCCCCATCGGTGCCCTGGCGGTGAAAGCCTCCGTGGATCACTTCCGCCCCGGCGAACACGCCAGCACCTTCGGCGGCAACCCCTTCGCCTGCCGCGCCGGCCTCACCGTGCTAGCCGAACTAGAGCGGCGCGACCTGCTGAGCCACGTGCAGCGGATGGGCGCACTGCTGCAAGAGCTACTGGCCCAGCTGGTGAGCCGTCATCCCACCCTGCTGGAGGGGGTGCGGGGCTGGGGGCTCCTGCAAGGCCTAGTGCTGCGCGAAGAGGCCCCAAGCGCTCCGGACATCGTCAAGGCGGCCATGGAGCAGGGGCTGCTGCTGGTGTCCGCCGGCCCACGGGTGGTGCGCTTCGTGCCCCCGCTGGTGATCCAGCCCCGCCACCTGCGCCTGGCCGTCGACCGCCTCGAGCGCGCCCTACTCAGCCGTGGGCACTGAGCTCGACAATTTCGCCGACCTGATCGAGCCCTTCAGCCGCCGCGGCGTCGACCTGGGACTCGATCGCCTCCAGGCCGCCCTCGCCGAGCTTGGCAACCCCGAGCGCCGCTTTGCCGCCGTGCAGGTGGCGGGCACCAACGGCAAGGGCTCGATCTGCACCCTGGTGCACCAGGCCCTGCTGGCCGCCGACATCCGCGCCGGCCTCTACACCTCGCCGCACCTGGTGAGCTGGACCGAGCGCATCCGGCTTGGCCATGACCCGATCGCCGCGCCATGCCTGCGCCGCCACCTGGAAACCGCCACGCCGATCGCCCAACGCCACCAGCTAACACCGTTTGAGCTGGTCACCGCCGCGGCCTTCCTGGCCTTCGCGGCAGCGGATCTGGAGCTGGTGGTGCTGGAGGTGGGACTGGGGGGCCGGCTCGACGCCACCACCTGCCATTCCCACCGGCCCGTGATCGGCTTTGCCTCGGTGGGGCTCGACCACGCTGAGTTCCTCGGGCCGGATCCAGCCACGATTGCCGCCGAAAAAGCCGGCGTGCTCCAACCGGGGGCCGTGGCAGTTAGCGCTCCCCAGAGCCCGGAGGTGGCGGCGGTGCTGAGCGATCACGCCGCCGCAGTGGGAGCCGAACTCCGCTGGGTGGAGCCGCTGGATCTCAACCAGTGGACCCTGGGGCTTTCAGGAGCCGTGCAGGCCGCCAATGGCGCCGTCGCCCTGGGCCTGCTGCGGGCATTAAAGGAGCGGGGCTGGCCGGTCAACGACCCAGCTATACGCCGCGGTTTCGCAGCAGCCCGCTGGCCAGGCCGACTACAACAACTGAGCTGGCACGGCCTACCCCTACTGCTCGATGGCGCCCACAACCTGCCGGCCGCCCTCGCCCTACGCGCCGAACTCGACGCCCATCCCGAGCGGCACGGCCTGGTCTCCGGCCCGCGCTACTGGCTGCTTGGCATGCTGGCCAACAAGCAGGGGCCGGAGATAGCCGCGGCCCTGCTGGCCCCAGGCGACCGGGCCTGGATCGTGCCGGTGCCGGGGCACGCCTGCTGGAGCCTTGAAGCCCTTACCGCCGCCAATCCCAGACTCGCTAGCCAGCTGCACAGCGCCCCCAGCCTCGAGGCGGGCCTGACCCTTGCGGGAACCTGCTCCGGACGCATCGTGGTGGCCGGCTCGCTCTACCTGCTCGGCCAGCTGCTTACGACTACCGGAAGCGCAGCAACCACAGCAGGCCAAGCCCAAGTTGCAAGCCAAGGAACTTTTGATTTCGATTGATCCTGCTGCTACTCATCGCCAGCGGCCCGGCATCGAGGCGCGACCGTACCTAAACATGTTTTTAGCACTTAGCTAAGCTAAGCCTAAGTCAAGCAATAAATCACGCATCCACCACCCCGCGCTGGCCAGATCAGCCACCCCACACCATCCAGGCCAAAGTGAGGTCCCGCGGCCCATCCCCATGGCTCCCATCTTCGAGCTCCTCTCAGCGGCCCAGCCAGGAGCCAAATCAGTGGCGAAATCAATAGGGAAATCAATAGGGAAATCAGTGGCCCTTTCCCTAGCCCTGGGGCTGCTGCTGGTGATGTCTCAACTGCTTTCTCTACTGCTTTCTCCACTGCCGGCAGCGGCCGACTTCTCCGGCGTGGACTACACGCTCACCAACCAGAACGAGCAGGATTTCAGCGGCCAGGATCTAGCCAATACCTCCTTCGCTGGGGCCACCGGACGGCACGCCAACTTCAGCGGCGCCGATCTGCACGGGGCGATCCTCACCCAGGCGGCCTTCCCCAATGCCAATTTCGCCGGCGCCGATCTCAGCGGCACCCTGATGGACAAGGTGGACCTCTCCGGAGCCGATCTCAGCGGAGCCATTCTCACCGGGGCCATCGCTTCAGGCAGCAGCTTCCGCGGCGCCAACGTCACCGATGCCGACTTCAGCGACGCCCTGATCGACCGGGTGGATCAGCGCTCCCTCTGCCGCGATGCCGAAGGCACCAACCCGATCACAGGCGCCGACACCCGCCTCAGCCTGGGCTGTTAAGCCAGCCGCGCAATTTGCCTGGGTTGAGCAGGCCGGCCGGGTCGTAGGCGGCCTTTGCTGCCACCTGGTCGGCATCGATCACACCCAAGCCACCATCTTCGACGCTGATCACGTGGGGGTTAAACAACACGGCACCGCAGCGGCGGCAATCGTCTAGCAGCTGCTGCAGGGCCTCCTCGCCGCGCCAGCGCAGCAGCGGCAGGGCCGCCAGCCGGGCCGCACCCTGCTGCCTCACGGCCTCCAGGTGCCAAAGCAGGTCGTCGCCCCATTGCTGCCGCAGGCGCTCCAGACAGGGGGCCTCCGGCTGGGGCAGCAGCATCTGCAGGTAGGTCCAATCCGGATGCTGGGCGCGCCAATGCAGGGTGGTGTGGTTCCAGCTGAGCTCCCGCAGCGGCAGCCCCCGGCTCTGGCCCTGGGGAGCGTGCCAGCGCAGCGCTCCGCCCCGGGCCGCCAGCCAGCTCGGCAACACCTCCAGGGCTGCGGGGGCGGCCAGCAACAACAGGCGCTGCTCACCAGGCTCGGGCGCCGGACAGCCCGCCGGCCAGGGGAGCTGGCTAACCAGCGGCGCCTCCAGCACGGTGATGGCATTCAGCTCAAAGGCCGTGCTTGTAAGGGCCTGGGCCGCCGCCAGGGCCTGCCCCCACTGCTCGAAACCCACCACCAGCTGCTGCCAAACCACCGCCTCGCTGGTGGGCAGCCGCAGGGCAGTGATGATGCCATTGGTGCCGTAGGCGTGGTTGAGCGGGGCGCTGGCGGCAGCATCGAGCTGCAGCAGCCGCGGCTCGGGCTCAAGGGTTACCACCTCCAGACCCAGCAGGTTGCCGGGATCGCGCAGAAAACCCCAGCGCAGGGAGCCGATGCCGCCGGAGCCACCGGCGATAAAACCACCGATGCTGGCGCTGCGCACCGTGCTGGGCACCAGCCGCAGGGCCCGGCCCCGGGGGGCCAACTGCTTCTCGATCGCCCCCATCAAGGCGCCTGCCTCCACCTCGAGCACCCCGGTGGCTTCATCCAGCTGGCGCAGCTGATTGAGGCCGCTGAGATCCAGCACCAGGCCGCCTTGCAGCGGCACGCACTGGCCATAGTTGCCCGTGCCGGCACCCCGCACCGTCAAGGGCACGCCCTGGCGAGCACAGGCTCCTGCCACCAGCAGCACCTGCTCCACCGTGGTGGCTCTGGCCACCAGCTGGGCGCGGCAGCCCTGCAGCAGGGGCACCAGCACCGGCGAGTAGTCGTAGTAGTCGCGGGAGAGCCGCTCCAGCTCCAGCGGCGACTCGGCCCCGAGCAGCGGCAGGGCCGAATCCAACCGGCGCAGCTCAGCTGCCAGAGCAGTGATCTGGTCCTCAGGGCAACGCTCAGCCATGGGGTGGCAAAAGGGGGGAAGGTTTCTCAGTTTCGGGCGGCGGCAGCCAGACGCCTTGACGCAATATCCGCCTCTGGGGCGGCCGGGCCAGCAGCTCCCCCCAGCTACCAGCCCCAAGCAGCACTAAATCGGCTGGGGCCCCAAGCCGCACCACCCCATCCCAGGCCAGCTCCAGCACCGCTGCAGCGGCGGTGCTGAAGGGGGCCAGGCCCAGCCGCTGCCAGGGCACCAATTGGCAGAGCGGCGCCGACCAGCGCAGCAGCTCAATGGGATCGAAATCACCACCTGGATACCAGGGGTCTTGCACGTTGTCGCCGCCGATAGCCAGCCTCACGCCCGCCTGCTGCAGGCTGCGGATCGGTGCCAGGGGCCGCCGCCAGGGGGTGCGCCCGGGCCGGCGTCCCAGCAGCCAGAAATTGGAGGTGGGCAGAGCTACCACGGCGATGTTGGCGGCGGCTAGCCGATCCGCCAGCCGGTCACAGTTGTGTGGCGGCAACAGGGCCATGCTGCTGGCGTGGCTGCAGGTGATCGCCACGGCGCGGCGCTGCTCCAACACCAACTGGGCCACCATCGCCACCCCCTCGCCAGGGCAGGCATCGGCCTCATCAACGTGCAGATCCACCCCGCAACCATGGCGCTCGGCCAGGTCAAGCAGGGCCAGCAGGGCCTCGCGGTCGGCGTTGCGGCTAGCGGCACCCTGGCCATAGGGCGGCCCGATCACCCCACCCAGCAGCCCCTGGCCAGCGGCCACCCGCCGGGCCAGGGACTGCCCCTCCGCCGTGAGCCAATGGGCCATTGGTGCCAGGGCCACCAGCTGCAGCTCCAGCCGCTCGCGCCAGCGCTCACGGGCCGCCAACAGGGCTTCCCAGCTGGGTTCGGCCCCAGCCCCCACGCTATCGATATGGCTGCGGATCGCCCGCACGCCGTTGCGCCAGGCCCGCTCCAAGGCCCGCTCAGCCCGCTCAGCCACCTGCTCAACGCTGCGCTGAGCGTATTCGCGTTGGTTAGCAGCTAAGGCCGCCGCCATCGTGCCCTCCCGGTTGGGAAAGGCGGCGGCGCTGAAAGCCTTATCCAAGTGGGCATGGGGCTCAATCAGGGGAGTTAGGGCCAGGGGCAGGCTGGCCGCCGCCGCCTGGGCGGGCAGGGGCGAAATGGCCGTGATCCGTCCCGCCTCGAAAGCGATGCTCAGGGACACCAGCCCATCCGCATCGGCGCGAAACTCGGCTCCGCCCAGGCGCGGATCCAGCAGCCCCCGGGGCAGGCGCAGCTTCACTAAGGGCTCTCGGGACGGTCGGTGGCAGCGCTGATCAACACAAATTGACCGGCTACGCCCACCACGGTGGAGCGAAAGCGCGGCACCTGCCAGCGCAGCAGCGATTGGCCGCCCAGCTCACTTTCGAAAACACTCAACAGGCCGTAGCTGCGGCGGCGGGTGTGGCTGAGCACCACGGCCGCCAAGGCCGCTCGCTGGGCCTGAACAAGCCCCACACAGTTGTTGATCGCCATCCGCAACAGCACCGGCACGCCGCCATCGCCGCAGAGCTCCTTGCTGATCTCTTCCACTAGGCGATCACCGGCGTAGGCGCGGAAATCGGCAGGGGATGGATTGGTGAGGGCAAGCCCGCCAGCGGCTAGGCCGAGCATGATCAAGCCAGGCGCCCATGCAAAGCGGGCCGGGGTGTCCGAACGGCAGACCAAACGGTGCAAAGTTGCAGGCAATTAAGGTTGGCACCCTTTGCTCGCCACGGCAGGCGCCTTGCGCCAACCCTCAACGTCCTGTCTAATGCGGGCCCAGGCTCAAGGGCATGGACCAGAAGCTCATTGGCACGGCCTTTCTGGCTGCCCTGGCAGCAGCCCTGCTCGACACCAACTCAGCAGCATTTCTACGCGACCTAGTCGGGCCCTGGCTGCGCTCGCCGCTGCTGGTGCCAGTGGCCGGCGTGCTGCCCGAACTGCAAACAGGCGCCGGGATTCTCTGCCTGGTAGCAATTCCGATCCTGTGGCTGAGGCCGCGGTAGCTGGGCTGAAGCAGGTCGCCGCAACGGGTGAGAAGCCTTGACAGGCCACGACTTGCTACATTCCAAAGGCGCGGCGGGCGTCGCCAAGCGGTTAAGGCAGCGGCTTGTGGTGCCGCCATCCGGGGGTTCGAATCCCCTCGCTCGCCCTTGATTCCCTAGCCGTCCCCACCACTTTTGGGGCGGCTTTTTTGTGACTACTGCAGCGCCTGCAGCAAAACCCCAGCCCCATGCCGCACCGGATCGGCGCAAGGCAAGCCGAGCTCGGCCGCGGTGGCGTCAACAGCAAGCTGAGCTGCGGCGGCTTCCAATCGGGCGGTGTTGAGCGCCACGGCCCGCACCCGCGGCCGCAGGCCATCGGGACGCCCCAAAGCTGCCAGAGCCTCAAGCGCCGCGATCAACTCGGCCAGGGGCGGGATCGCCACCGGCACCTCCCCTGGCCGGGTGCGCACGTGGCTCTGGCCAGCGCGGTGCACCAACAGCAGATCGGTTGGCTGGCTGCCGCGCAGCAGGGGCAAGGTGGCGCTGGAGCCCGGATGGCAAAGCGATCCCTGGCCCTCCACCAGCAGCAACGCCTGCGGCCCGGCCCCAACGGAGGCGGCCAGCACGGCCGCCTCCACGGCACCGGCGGCGTAATCAATCCGCACGGCATCGAGGGCCACGCCCTGGCCGCTGATCAAGATGCCCGCCTGACCCGTGCCCACAAAGCGGGCGTCAAGGCCGCAGCGCCTGGCTTCAGCCTGCAACTCCAAGCAGGCGCTCATCTTGCCCACGGCCATATCCGAACCCACGGCCAGCACCCGGCGGCAGGGCAGGGCAGCGGCTCGCGCTGCGGCCACCTCCAAGCCAGCCGGCTCCTGGCGGAGATCCCAGATCCACTGGCCGGCTCGGCTGCAGGCGGCAGCCAGCTCGGGATCATCGCCAAGGCGGCTGTGCAGGCCACTGGCCAGGTTCAGCCCCGCCTCCAGCGCCGCCAGCAGATCGGCCCGCATCGCTTGTGGCAGACGGCCACCGGAGGGGGCCAGCCCCACCACCGCCACCTCGGGCCCGTAGGCCAGGGCCGCCGCCATATCAGCCACCACCGGCACAGCCCGCTCAATGCCGCTCACCTGCTGCAGGTCGGAGCCAGCGAAAGCCGGATCGATCACCGCCACGATCGGCCCACTGCGATAGCGCAGCATCGCCAAACCGGTCTTACCGCTGAGGTCGTTGAGGCCGCCGTGCTGCAGCAGCACGACCGGAGCGCTTGGGCTCAACATGACGACTGCCCCATGGAGATACCCAGATTGATGCCAAGGCCGGGGCCCGCTGGCGGAATCAGCACGTCTCCCTCCAGGGTCAATCCCGTGAAGGGATCGTCCACCAGGTTGAGATGGCTATCGAGATCGGGCCAGGTCACTAGGGGCAGCAGCTGGGCTGCGGCGCCATTGAGCAGGGCGCCATCCGAGTAGCACCCCACCATCACCCCTAAACCCAGGCGGCGAGCCGTCTGGGCCAGCAGCAGGGCCTCGCTGAGGCCACCGCTCTTGAGCAACTTGATGTTGATGCCATCTACGTGGGGGGCCAGCCGCAGCAGATCGGCCAGCTGCCAGCAGCTCTCATCGGCCACCAGGGGCAGGGGAGATTCGCCATGCAAGGCCGCAAAACCAGCGCTGTCAGCCTCCGGATCCAGCAGGGGCGCCAGGGGCTGCTCGAGCAGCACCACGCCGGCCCGCTCCAGGGGCTCGAGCATGGCCCGGGCTGTGACCAGATCCCAGCCCCCGTTGGCATCCACCTGCAGCTCGCAGGCGCTACCCGTCTGCTGGCACCGCTGCTCAAGGGCGGTAGCCACCCCCTCCAGCAAGGGCAGGTCGTGGGCGATGCCGGCGGGGCTGCCCAGCTTGAGCTTGATGCGGGTGGCAGGCAACTGCAGCCACCAGCGCTCGAGCCGCGCCAGGACAGCCTCGGGCGTACCTAAGCCCAGGGTGACGCTGGTGGCGACACAGGCGCCTGGATCCAGGCCCCAGAGCCGGTGCAGGGGCTGGTTCAACCTTTTGCCCCACCAGTCGTGCAGGGCCAGATCCAAGCCGCAACGGGCCGGGGGGCTCAGGGCGGCCAGCAGGGGCTCCAGGGCCTGCAGGGGCTCAGGCGCCCGGGCGGCCAGCTGGGGGGCAACCGCCTCCAGCTCCGCCGCAACGGCATCGATGTCGTAATGGCGGTGGCCGGTTTCAAAGCCGCCGGTCTCGCCTATGCCCGTGAGCCCGTCGTGCTCAAGGCTCACCAGCAGGTGCTCCACCGCAGCCGTCGTGCCGCGGCTGATGGCCAGGGGCACGGCCTTGGTGAGCTGAAAGCGTTGCAGGCTCAGGCGCATGGCTTCCGCGGCCTTTCCTGGAATGGGCCTCCAAGCTGGCATGGACCAAAGGTTGCCTGTGAACAAGCCCCTGGGGCCAACACAGCCCAGGATCACCATTAGCAATTCGCGATCACGGGTATCACAAAGGCACCGAGCTCAAGCGCACCGATCCGCTCCTCCCTGATCCAACAACTGCTTGAGCAGCAGCTGGAAGACCTGCGTGACTGCCGTGAGGGCGAGGTGGCTGACTACATCCCCGAGCTGGCCAAAGCGAATCCAGAGGATTTTGGAATCGTTCTGGCAACCGCCGATGGCAGGGTTTATGCCGTGGGGGACTGGGAGAAGACCTTCACGATCCAGTCGATCTCCAAGCCCTTTATGTATGGGCTGGCGCTGAGCCTGCTCTCCCCGTCGTTCATGGAGAAAAAGGTGGGGGTGGAGCCCTCGGGCGATGCGTTCAACGCCATCAGCCTGGATCCACGCACCGGCATTCCCCGCAACCCGATGATCAATGCCGGTGCCATCGCCACGGCAGCCCAGGTGTGGCGCCACGATCCAGGCCGGGCCGAGGCCCTCACCCTGGAGTTCTTTTCCACCCTGGCCGGTCGTCCCTTAGCGGTGAATGAGTCGGTCTATGAATCCGAACGGGCCAGCGGACATCGCAACCGGGCGATCAGCCACCTGCTGCGCAACGCTGCAGTGATCGAGGAGGAGCCAGAGCCGGGCCTCGATCTCTATTTCCGCCAGTGCTCGATCGGGGTCACCTGCCGGGACCTTGCCGTGATGGCCGCCACCCTCGCCTGCCAAGGGCGCAACCCGCTCACCCAGGACGAACCCCTCAATCCGGCCATCACCACCCGCATGCTCGCCGTCATGGGCAGCTGCGGGATGTACGACTACGCCGGGCAGTGGTTGTACGACGTGGGGATGCCGGCCAAGAGCGGAGTCGGCGGCGGGGTGCTTGCGGTGGTGCCGGGCCGGCTCGGCATCGCGGTTTACTCGCCAAGGCTCGATGCCTTCGGCAACAGCGTGCGCGGCATCGCCACCTGCCGGCGTTTATCCCAAGCCCTGGAGCTCCACCTCTTTGACCAAACGCCCCTGCAGCAGTCGCCGGTGCGCAGCACCTACAAGGGCACGGAGCGGCGCTCCCGTCGCTGGCGCAGCACCGCTGAAGCCGAAGTTATCGATCCCCTGAGATCGCAAATCAAGGTGCTTCATGCCCAAGGGGTGCTGGATTTCGCCGCGCTGGAAAACGTTCTCGGAAGCATCGAGCAGGCAGCAACCGATGGCGCCGTGATCATCCTTGATCTCGGTCAGGTCAGCGAACTACCGGCCGCCAGCAAAGCTTTGCTACAGCGTCAGGCAGAGCTCCTGCAGACGGCGGGCAAGCAACTTCTGCTCTGCCGCAGCAGCCATCTGGAACTACCAGCAGCCCTCAGTCGTAAAAAATTCACTTACGCCAGCCTGGATTTGGCCCTGGAAGCCGCCGAAGACCTGCTGCTTGAGATCAGTTGCGGTGAGGAGAGTGCTGGTGAAGGCAGTGCCGGTGAAGGGAGTGCCGCCCTGGCGGCCCCGCAGAAGGGAACACCAACTGATGTCGGCCTGCTTGGGCTGCTGGCACCGCTCGCAGCCGATCTGCGCGAGGCGATCACGGAGCGGCTTGAACTCCGCCAATATGCGGCCGGCACGCTGGTGATGGGGCGTCAACAGGAGAGCGATCAGCTGTTCCTGGTGGCCTCCGGTCGTTTCAGCATCTTCTTGCCGATATTGCGGCCGGAAGCTCCGTCAAGGCTGGCCCGGATGGCCACGTTTTCCGAGGGAATGGTGTTTGGCGATGCTGCCTTCTTCAGCGGAGAGCTCCGGATGGCCGATGTGGTGGCCGATACCGATGGCAGCTGTTGGCTCCTGCAGCGCAGCGCCTTCGAAGAGCTCCAGGAGGACAATCCCGCCGCAGCGATCGCCCTGCTCACCCAGCTAGCCATTGATCTGGGACGCAAGGTGGCCCTTTGCGGACAGCAGCTAACCCTTGTGGAAGATCTCTGAGTTGGTCCAGCGATATCGGAAACTGGATTGATGACGGCGACACAGGCGCAGCGCAGCTACTGGATCACCACCTTTGGCTGCCAGATGAACAAGGCGGATTCCGAGCGCATGGCCGGGATCCTGGAAGCCATGGGCTACCGGGCCGGCACTGACGAGCACAGCGCCGATTTGGTGCTTTACAACACCTGCACAATCCGCGATAGCGCCGAGCAGAAGGTTTACAGCTACTTAGGCCGCCAGGCCCAACGCAAGCGAATCAACCCCAACCTCACCCTGGTGGTAGCGGGCTGCGTAGCCCAGCAGGAGGGCGAATCCTTGCTGCGGCGGGTGCCCGAGCTGGATCTGGTGATGGGCCCCCAGCACGCCAATCGGCTCGACACCCTGCTGGCCCAGGTGGAGCAGGGTCAGCAGGTGCTAGCCACCGGTGAGCAGCACATCCTTGAAGACATAACCACCGCTCGCCGCGACAGCCAGGTATGCGGCTGGGTGAATGTGATCTACGGCTGCAATGAGCGCTGCACCTACTGCGTGGTGCCCTCGGTGCGCGGCCAGGAGCAGTCGCGGCTGCCCGAAGCGATCAAGCTCGAAATGCAGGGCCTGGCGGCACGAGGCTTCAAGGAGATCACCCTGCTGGGCCAAAACATCGATGCCTACGGCCGCGACCTGCCCGGCATCACCCCCGAAGGCCGCCGCGCCCACACCCTCACCGACCTGCTCCATCACGTCCACGACGTGGCCGGAATTGAGCGGATCCGCTTTGCCACCAGCCACCCGCGCTACTTCACCGAGCGGCTGATCGATGCCTGCGCCGACCTACCCAAGGTGTGCGAGCACTTCCATGTGCCCTTCCAGAGCGGCGACGATGACGTGCTTAAAGCCATGGCCCGCGGCTACACGGTGGATCGCTACCGCCGCATCGTTGAGCGCATCCGTGAGCGCATGCCCGATGCCTCGATCAGTGCCGATGCGATCGTGGCTTTCCCCGGCGAAAGCGACGCCCAATACCGCCGCACCCTGGCCCTGATTGAGGAGATCGGCTTCGACCTGGTGAATACCGCCGCCTACTCGCCGCGGCCCAACACCCCAGCAGCCGACTGGCCAAACCAGCTCAGCGAGGCGGTGAAGGTGGAACGCCTGCAGGAGCTCAACGCCCTGGTGGAGCGCACCGCCCAGCAGCGCAGCAACCGCTACGCCGGCCGCTGTGAGCAGATCCTGGTGGAAAGCAGCAATCCCAAAAACTCCAATCAGGTGATGGGCCGCACCCGCACCAACCGGCTCACCTTTTTCCCCGGCCAAAACGCCCATGGCAGCCCGATCAAACCGGGCGACCTAGTAACGGTGCAAATCGAAGAGGTGCGCGCCTTCTCCTTGAGCGGCAAACTGGCCTGAGTTTTGGGCCCCCTGGGTCCCATACCGGCTGGCATGACTCCCACCCCCATCGCCGTTGGTCTGATCTTTGGGGGAGCCTCCGGCGAACACGCCGTCTCAATCCGTTCCGCCATCACGGTGGCGGCGGCCGTGCGGGATGGCGAAAACGCGTCGAGCTACGCGCTGCATTGCTTTTACATCGACCCCGAAGGACGCTGGTGGGGAGCTGAGTTGGCCGATGCTGTGCTGCGCCAGGGCAGCCCGGCCCGGCTCGAGCAACTGCCCCAACCGCTGCCGCCGCCTGGTTTCCGGGGCTTACCTGCCGGCGCGCTGGAGATCGATGTGTGGCTGCCGGTGCTGCACGGCCCCAACGGCGAAGACGGCACGATCCAGGGCCTGTTCACCCTGATGCAGGTTCCCTACGTGGGTTCGGGCGTGCTGGGCTCGGCGGTGGGCATGGATAAGCAGGCGATGAAGGCCGCCTTCGCCGCCGCCGGCCTGCCCCAGGTGCCCTATGCCTGCGTGTCAGCGAGCGCAGCGGCCCAAAACGACGACGCCCTGCTCGACCAGCTGGAGAGCCAGCTCGGCTACCCCTGCTTCGTGAAACCAGCCAACCTCGGCTCTTCGGTGGGCATCAGCAAGGCCACTGATCGGGCCAGCCTGCAGGCCGGTCTGAAGCTTGCCGCCGCCCTTGATCCGCGGCTGGTGGTGGAGCAGGGGGTGACGGCCCGCGAGCTGGAATGCGCGGTGCGGGGCGGCGGCCACCTGCCCCTGCAGGCCTCGGTGCTGGGCGAAATCTGCTTTGAAGCCGATTGGTACGACTACGAAACCAAATACAGCGAGGGCAAAAGCCACACCGTGATCCCGGCGCTGGTGCCAGAGGCGGTGGCTGAACGCTGCCGGGGCATGGCGATCGAGGCCTGTGAGGCCGTTGGTGCCATGGGGCTTTCGCGGGTTGACTTCTTCTTCTGCGAAGCCAGTGGCGAACTGTGGCTCAACGAGATCAACACCCTGCCGGGCTTTACCAGCCAGAGCATGTACCCGATGCTCTGGGCCGCCACGGGTGTGGCCCTGCCCACCTTGGTGCGCGAATTGATCGAAGGGGCCCGACAATGGCATCTCCAGGTATCTAGCGGAGGCCCTTCGACATGAGTCACGGCCTGCTTTGGCTGCCGCTGCTTTTAGTGTTCGTACTGCTCACCGCCCTGGGCTGGCTCGAGCGGCGGCGGCAGCGCTTGTTTCGCGAATGGGCCGAGGGCTCCGAGCTGGCCAAACTCGACAGCTGCGGCGGCGCCCGGCTGGTGGATGGCCTGCTGAGTTGGTGCTCCTTCGAAGCCGGTCAACTAAAGCAAGATGACTTTTTTGTGATTAAGCAGCTCGAATTGGTTGAGCTGCTTTCGCTGGGTTCGGGCGAGGCGCCCCTCACCGAAGAGAGCCAGGGGGCTTGCCGACTGCGCTTAGTGGGTGGTGGCGAACAAAAAGACCTGCCCTTCGCCGATTCAGAGCGGGCCCGGCGCTGGATCGATGAGCTGATGTCGCGCTCGCGCTGCGAATTGTGAGCCAGGAGTTGAGCCTGCTTCGGTGAGTGCCTCCCCTCTCCCACCTGGATCGGAGCGGCGGCGCCAACTGCGCCAGCAGCGGCGCCGAGAGCGCCTGCGCAATCTTTGGCGGTTCCTTGTGCTGCTAGCCCTCGCCGGCGGCCTGGGCTACGGCCTGCTGCGTCAGGGCTGGGTACTAAGCGGCCCCGACCAGGTGGAGGTGGTGGGCAGCCAGCAAGTGGGAGCCGACCAGGTGGTGCAAGCCGTCCGCCTGACTTTTCCCCAACCCCTGCTGGGCCTGCACCCCAAACGCATCGCCGATGTGCTGGCCGGTGCCCTGCCGGTGGAACAGGTGCGGGTGAGTCGGCTGATGGCACCGCCGCGGCTGCGGGTTGAACTGGTCGACCGCCAGGCGGTAGCCAGGGCCCAGCGACGCACCGCCAAGGGAAGCGAGCAGGGCTATGTCGATCGACTCGGCCACTGGATGAGCATTGGCCAGGGCCAGGGGGCCGCAGCCAAAGCCAGTGCCGGCTTACTGGTGCTGGGTTGGCAGGCTCGCTACCGCCCGGCCCTCGCCCTGGTGCTCGAACAACGGGGGCGGCTTGGTGGCGATATCAGCCAGATCCGCTTTGAACCAGACAGCAGCCTGTGGCTGCAGAGCAAGCGGCTCGGCAAGGTGCGCCTCGGGCCGGCTGATGCCCAATTGGGGCGGCGCCTTGAAGTGCTCCGTCACCTGCAACAGGAACTGCCGGCAAAGGTGAAGGGCCGCCAGCTGCAATCCATCGATCTCAGCGATCCAGAACAACCCGAGCTGGGCCTACCCGCCACCCGTAGACAGGCTGCGGCCAGCAGGGAGCCGTAAGGAATCCAGCAGAGACATGCCAGGAAACCCGCAAAGGTGAGACACTCTCCTGAACCAGGCAAGGAAACGCCGACATAATGCATTCGCCGATTGTTCGCACCGCCACCCCTGATGCCGCTATGACCCAAAGCTCTTCCCAGTCAAACGGTGTCCAAGCCTCAAACGATCCGTCCTTGGGCGGCGTTTCAGGGGAGATTGTGCCGAGCCAGTCGGCACGCATCGAAGTGATCGGGGTCGGCGGTGGCGGCAGCAATGCGGTGAACCGGATGATTGCCTCCGACCTCCAGGGTGTGGGCTACCGGGTGCTGAACACCGACGCTCAGGCGCTGCTGCAGTCGGCATCGCAGAAGCGCATCCAGCTCGGACAAAAACTGACTCGCGGCCTAGGTGCCGGCGGTAATCCGGTAATCGGCCAAAAGGCTGCGGAAGAGTCCCGGGCCGAACTGCAGGAATCACTGCAGGGTGCCGACCTTGTTTTCATCGCCGCTGGCATGGGTGGCGGCACCGGCACCGGCGCAGCACCAATCCTTGCCGAGGTCGCCAAGGAAGTTGGTGCCCTCACCGTAGGCATCGTCACCAAGCCCTTCGGTTTTGAAGGTCGCAAGCGGCTGCGTCAGGCCGAAGAGGGCATTGCCCGGCTGGCCGAGAGCGTGGACACCTTGATCGTGATCCCCAACGATCGCCTGCGCGATGCCATTGCCGGCGCCCCCCTCCAAGAGGCCTTCCGCGCCGCCGATGACGTGTTGCGGATGGGCGTTAAGGGAATCAGCGACATCATCACCCGGCCTGGCTTGGTGAACGTCGACTTCGCCGACGTGCGCTCGGTGATGGCTGGCGCCGGCACCGCCCTGCTTGGCATCGGGGTGGGCTCCGGCCGCTCCCGCGCTCTTGAGGCGGCTCAGGCGGCGATGAGCAGCCCCCTGCTGGAATCGGCCCGCATCGACGGTGCCAAGGGTTGTGTGATCAATATCAGCGGCGGCAAAGACATGACCCTCGAGGACATGACCACCGCCTCTGAAGTGATCTACGAGGTTGTCGATCCTGACGCCAACATCATTGTGGGTGCCGTCGTGGATGAACGCCTCGAGGGCGAAATCCACGTGACCGTGATCGCCACCGGCTTCGAGAGCGGCGCCCCTTACCGCACCGAGCGCACCGTGGTCAGCTTTGCCGGAACTCCCCTGATCAACAGCACCAATGAGGAAAGGGGCGCCAAAATCCCTCCCTTCCTGCTCAACCGCCAGACCCAGGACAGTTAGTCAGCGGTTTGTGATTGGGGTGACCCGGATTCCACGCCTGCCCTGAGCATCCCGTGTGGCTGCTCCCTTCCGGTCCTGACCAGATTTGGGCGTCAGAGCCGCATGGGTCCGAGTCGATTAGATGTTAGCAATGGCATCACTCGCACCGAAGCCCGTGCCCCTGCGCCCCGCTGATCTGGCGAGCCGCAAGCAGGCTGGCCTGCCGATCACGATGCTTACGGCATGGGATGCCCTCTCTGGCGCTCTGGTGGCCGAGGCGGGCGCTGATGCGGTGCTGGTGGGGGATTCCCTGGCGATGACCGTGCTGGGCCACGCCACCACGCTGCCGGTGACCCTCGAGGAGATGCTGCACCACACCCGAGCCACGGCCCGCGGCCTATCCAGCAGCTGCGGCCCTGGGCAGATGCCCCTGCTTATTTGCGATCTGCCCTTCCTCACCTATCAGTGCAACCCAGATGACGCAGTAGCTGCCGCCGGCCGGGTGCTCAAGGAGACCCCCGCCGCCGCCGTGAAACTTGAAGGCGCCGAGCCTGAGACCCTGGCCGTGATCGACCGGTTGGTGCGCAGCGGCATACCGGTGATGGGCCACATCGGCCTGATCCCCCAGTCGGTGCATCGGCTGGGCTACCGCCGCCAGGGCAACGATGAGGTCAGCCGCGAGCGGCTGCGGCGCCAAGGCCTGGCCCTGCAGGCAGCGGGTTGCTTCGCCCTAGTGCTTGAACACGTGCCCGCCGATTTGGGGGCCTTGCTGCAACAGGAATTGGATCTACCGGTGATAGGCATCGGCGCCGGCGAGGGCTGTGATGGCCAGGTTCGGGTCACGGCAGACCTGCTGGGGCTCACCAGCCGCCAGCCCCCCTTCAGCCCGCCGCTGTTGCAGGGTCGTGCCCTGGGGGTGGCAGCGCTGCAGGGCTGGATCGCCAGCCAGCGTCACCCTGCCCAAGCAACTGCTCCTGCTCCTGCCACCAAGCCAGTAGCTCCCGCAGCACCCCATTGCTGAGGGCCAGGCCAGCTGGATCGCTGAGTCGCCAGCGGGGCCCCTCAATCCGCAGCAGCCCCTCACCTATCCAGGACTCCAAGTGGCTGTGCAAGGCCACAAGCGCCGCTGGCCCCAGCCCCGCCTGGGCCAGCAGCGCGGGCATGGACACCCCCTCGCGGCGGCGCAACCCCACCAGCAAGCGCTCATCTAGCGGCATTCCTGGGCAAGCCTGACCAGCGCTAGCGGGCGGCGAGCCCGGCTGGGCCAACCAGTCGGCGTAGGCCTCGCGGGTGCGCGGCCGGGCCAGGCGCTCACCCCAGGGCGCCGCGGTGGCTCCCATCCCAAAGCCCCACCAGCCGGCGCCGCTCCAGTAGACGCGGTTGTGGCGGGAGGCGTGGCCGGGGAGGGCGTAGTTGGAGATCTCGTAGTGGCCGTAGCCAGCGGCGCTGAGCTCGGCCCAGGTGAGCTCCATCAAGTCGGCGCCTAGGTCGGCATCGGGGAGCTGCAGCTGGCCGCGATCGTGGCGCTGGGCAAACACGGTGCCGGGCTCCAGGGTGAGGTCATAGACGGAAAGGTGGGGCGGTGCCAGGGCAATGGCTTGCCGCAGTTGGCGGCGCCAGTGGCCCAGGTCCTGACCCGGCAGACCCTGGATCAGATCCAGGCTCCAGCTGCTGAGGGCCCCGCCGCCCAGGGCTTGGGCCAGCCAGCCGGCGGCCTCCAGCAGGTCCGCGCCGCGGTGGCGGCGGCCCAGCCCGGCGAGCACGGCATCGTCAAAGCTCTGGCCGCCCAAGCTCACCCGGTTTACCCCGGCCTGCAGATAGCCAGCCAGGCGATCCTGGTCAAAACTGGCTGGATCAAGCTCCAGGCTGATCTCAGCTCCAGGAGCCAGGCCAAACCGGCAGCTCAGTGCCGCCAGCAGGGACTCCAGCTGGGGGGGCGTCAGCAGGGAGGGCGTACCGCCACCGAAATACACCGTGGCAAGCGGGGGGCCGGGGGGCGAGGCGGCAATCTCCTGCAGCAACAGGCTGAGGTAGGCCGCAATCGAGGCCGACCCCGGAGCCGGCGCTTCGCCGCCGGCAAGGTCGCCCAGGGGCACCACCGGAAAGTCGCAATAAAAGCAACGCCGGTGACAAAAGGGGATGTGCAAATAGGCACTGCGCGGCGGCCAGAGCAGGGCGGCTGCCGGGCCAGGAGCTGGGGCTGGGACTGGAACTGGATGGGGAAATTGAGCAGTCACAACAACAGGTGCGGAAACCCCTTCAGGCCAAAGGCACCGAAATCAGGCATGCTGCACCCCAGATCAGTTGGGTAGCCACGCACGACGGGAATGGTGGACTCCCTCATCCTGATCCTGTTTGTGATCTCTGGCGCCGCCGCCGGCTGGCTTGGGGTAGACCTGCTGCCCGAGCAGCTGCTGCTGCAGGTGGACAAACCAGAAGGGCTGCGCACCGTGATGGGCGGCTTCGGTGCCTTCTTTGGGGTGATCGCTGGAGTTTTCTTCCAGCAGCTGCGGCGCAAGCTGATGCAGCAGGTGCGCACCATGCCCACCGACCTGCTGGTAAGCCGCGCCGTGGGCTTGATCCTCGGCCTGCTGGTGGCCAATTTGCTGCTGGCGCCAATCCTGCTGCTGCCCCTGCCCTGGGAGGTGATCTTCGTCAAACCGTTGGCGGCGGTGCTCAGCAACGTCTTTTTCGGCGTATCGGGCTACAACCTGGCCGAGGTGCATGGCCGCACCCTGCTGCGCCTGTTCAACCCCAGCAGCACGGAGGCGATGTTGGTGGCCGATGGGGTGCTGCAACCGGCCAGCGCCAAAATCCTCGACACCAGCGTGATCATTGATGGCCGCATCCGCGGCCTGCTCGCCTCAGGGCTGCTGGAGGGCCAGGTGATCGTGGCCCAGAGCGTGATCGATGAGCTGCAGGCCCTGGCCGACTCGGGCAACGCCGAGAAGCGCGGCCGGGGCCGCCGCGGCCTCAAGCTGCTGAGCGAGCTGCGCGAGCAGTACGGCCGGCGGCTGGTGGTCAACAGCACCCGCTACGAAGGCAACGGCGTCGACGACAAGCTGCTGCTGCTCACCGCCGACACCGGCGGCACCTTGCTCACCGCCGACTACAACCTGGCCAAGGTGGCTGAGGTGAAGGATCTCAAGGTGCTCAACCTCAGCGAGCTGGTGATCGCCCTGCGGCCCGAGGTGCAGCCTGGCGACGAGCTGCAGCTCAAGATCGCCCGCGATGGCAAGGAGGCCGATCAGGGCGTGGGCTACCTCGACGACGGCACCATGGTGGTGGTGGAAGGCGCCAGGGGCCGCATTGGCGAGCGGCTGCCGGTGGTGGTCACCGGAGCCCTGCAAAACCCCACTGGCCGGATTGTTTTCGCCCGGGGCGACGGAGCCCCAGCCGAGGCCAATGGGGAGGCCACCGCCAAGCGCAAACCACGGCAAGAGCGCAGCAAGGCCAATCCGCAGGCGGACGGCCCCCGCTAGGCTCCGCAGACCTGCTTCCATCAACCGCGGATGTCGGTTTCAGCCCCCTACTACGGCGATTCCGCGGCCATGCGCACGCCGCCGCCCGATCTGCCCAGCCTGCTGCTGAAGGAGCGAATCGTTTATCTGGGCTTGCCCCTGTTCAGCGACGACGACGCCAAGCGCCAGATGGGCATTGACGTCACCGAGTTGATCATTGCCCAGCTGCTCTACCTGGAGTTTGACAATCCGGAGAAACCGATTTTCTTCTACATCAACTCCACAGGCACCAGCTGGTACACCGGCGACGCCGTTGGCTTTGAAACCGAAGCCTTCGCCATCGCCGACACGCTCCGCTACGTGAAGCCGCCGGTGCACACCATCTGCATCGGCCAAGCGATGGGCACCGCAGCCATGATCCTCAGCGCCGGCACCAAGGGCCATCGGGCCGCCCTGCCCCACGCCTCGATCGTGCTGCACCAGCCCCGCAGCGGTGCCCGCGGCCAGGCCACCGATATCCAGATCCGGGCCCAGGAAGTGCTGCACAACAAGCGCACCCTGCTGGAGATGCTTTCTCTCAACACCGGCAAGTCGGTGGAGCAGCTCTCCCGCGATTCCGACCGGATGACTTACTTCACCGCTGAGGAAGCCAAAGAGTACGGACTGATCGATCGGGTACTCACCAGCCAGAAAGACCTTCCAACCGCTCCGCCGGCCACTGCAGCAGGCCTGGGCTGAGCCACCATCTGGCTGCCAGCCCCCCAGGCACCCCGCGTTCCACCGACCACCCCAACCAAACCCATGCCCATCGGCACCCCCAGCGTTCCCTATCGCCTCCCCGGCAGCCAGTACGAGCGCTGGGTTGACATCTACACGCGGCTGGGCGTGGAGCGAATTCTCTTCCTGGGTTCGGAGGTCACCGACGCAGTGGCCAACGCCCTGGTGGCCCAGATGCTCTATCTGGATTCGGAAGACAACTCCAAGCCGATCTACCTGTACATCAACTCCCCCGGCGGCTCGGTGACCGCGGGCCTGGCGATCTACGACACCATGCAGTACGTCAAGAGCGACGTGGTGACGATCTGCGTGGGTTTGGCCGCCTCGATGGGCGCCTTCCTGCTGGGCGCTGGCACCAAGGGCAAGCGGCTGGCCCTGCCCCACAGCCGGATCATGATTCACCAGCCCCTGGGCGGCACCAGCCAGCGCCAGGCCAGTGACATCGAAATTGAGGCGAAGGAGATCCTGCGCATCAAGGACATGCTCAACCATTCCATGGCCGACATGACTGGCCAACCCTTCGAGAAGATCGAGAAGGACACCGACCGCGATTACTTTCTCAGCGCCGCCGAGGCCAAGGAGTATGGCCTGATCGATCGGGTGATCGCCCACCCAAGCGAGGCTTGAGCCGATGGCCACCACCCTCCCCGAGGCTGCCGATCTGTTCTACGCAGCTGGCAACCAGCTGCTTGCAGGGGATTGCGCCCCATTTGCGGAGATCTGGTCTGAGGCTAACGACATCAGCCACCTCGGCCCCACCGGCAATCTCTGCATAGGACACAAGGCGGTGTTTGAACAGTTCACAAGGGAGTCCGCCATGGGCTTCGAAGGCAGCTTGGTGGCTGACGACCGTCGCTTTGTTGAAAGCTCTGATATGGGCTACCTGGTGTGCATGGAGCGCACCAGCGGCATGACCCAGGCCGGTGCGGAGATTCGGACTGACATCCGCGCCACCACGATCTTCCGCAAGGAGGCTGGCCACTGGCGTGTGGTGCACCACCACACCGATACCTTCTAATGCCCAAGCCTTCTGAGGCCCAGGCCTTCTAAAGACCAAATTCGTAAATTCAGCCCTTGCCGGTTGCGGCCAGCAGGCGTGAGGCGGTGTCTAGCCCGATCGGCAGCCCGGATGGATCCAGCAAGCCAAGCTGGACAAGTAGTCCGGCCTGATCCCAGTAGATGTGCTCGTAGGCCACCTTGCCTTCGCTCACGCCCACGATCACAACCAGGGCCATCTCCACGCGCCGGCCGGTGGGGGCCACACCGGGCAGCAGATGGCCGATGGCTGTGGTGTGGGTGAAGCGGATCACCAGCTCATCCACCAGGCGCTCGCCATCCACGGTGCGTGAGATCTGAATGAACTCCACATCGGGCGGAAAGAACTGGCCAATCAGCTGGGTGGCGTAGAACTCACGCACCCCTTCGGCTCCCTGCCCCCCGGTGCCGGAGGCCAGGTTGATCAAATGAGGGTCCGCAACCATCGTGGCCATGGTGGCGTCGAGATCGCCGTTGAGCTCGGCCTGCATGTGGGCCTCGAACAAAGCGGCGGCCGTTGTCGAAGTGGTGGCTTGGTCGACGGCCATGGCGCTTGGAACAGAGTCCAGATGGTAGGGATGGCCTCTGCCCCCTGTCAGTTGGAAGAGGCGCGCCGCAGGCGCCTGCGTAAGCTCAGCTTCAGCCCTGCCCAGACCCGACGCCTCGATGGCCAAGCTCTATTACGACACCGACGCCGACCTCTCCCTGCTTAATGGCAAAACGGTGGCCATCATTGGCTACGGCAGCCAGGGCCATGCCCACGCGCTGAACCTCAAGGACAGCGGCGTCAACGTCGTGGTTGGGCTCTACGAAGGCAGCCGCTCGGCAGAAAAAGCCAAGGCTGATGGCCTGGAAGTACTGAGCGTGGCCGATGCCTGCGCCAAGGCCGACTGGATCATGGTGCTGCTGCCCGATGAATTCCAGAAGGCCGTCTACGACAAGGAAATTGCACCGCACCTCAGCGCCGGCAAGGTGCTGAGCTTCGCCCACGGCTTCAACATCCGCTTCGAGCTGATCAAGCCGCCCGCCGATGTGGACGTGGTGATGATTGCCCCCAAGGGCCCCGGCCACACCGTGCGCTGGGAATACCAGAACGGCATGGGCGTGCCGGCTCTATTCGCCATCGAGCAGGACGCCAGCGGCCACGCCCGTGAGCTGGCCATGGCCTACGCCAAGGGCATCGGCGGCACCAGAGCCGGCATCCTCGAAACCAATTTCAAAGAAGAGACCGAAACCGACCTCTTCGGAGAGCAGGCCGTGCTGTGCGGCGGCCTCTCCGAGCTGGTCAAGGCCGGCTTCGAAACCCTGGTGGAGGCTGGCTATCAGCCCGAGCTGGCCTACTTCGAGTGCCTGCACGAGGTGAAGCTGATCGTCGATCTGATGGTTAAGGGCGGCCTGACGGCCATGCGCGACTCGATCTCCAATACCGCCGAATACGGCGACTACGTGAGCGGCCCGCGCCTGGTCACCGCCGACACCAAAGCGGAGATGAAGCGTATCCTCACCGACATCCAGGACGGCACCTTCGCCCGCAATTTCGTGGCCGAGTGTGACGCCGGCAAGCCGGAGATGACCAAAATCCGCGAGCGCGATGCGGCCCATCCGATTGAGCAGGTGGGCAAGGGCCTCCGCTCCATGTTCAGCTGGCTGAAAACGGCCTGATCCAGCCCCTGCTCAGCAATCAACTGTTCAGCAACCCCCTGCTGCTGGTTGTCCTCGCCTGCGGCCTCGATCGCCTAGTGGGGGACCCGCGCTGGTGTCCCCATCCGGTGGTGGTCATGGGCTGGTGGATCACCCTGCTGCGCCGCGGCGCTGAAGCCTGGGCGGGCAACAGAGCCTGGAAGCTGCGGCTGGCGGGGGGCTTGATCACGCTGGTGCTAGTCGGCTGCAGCGTCCTGGCGGGCTGGGGAATGGAGCGGCTGGCTCCTGCGCCACTGTTGGTGGTGGCCCTAGCCAGCGCCATTGCCGGCCGCAGCCTCGAGCAAGCGGTGGGTGGGGTGCTGAAAGCTCTCCCTAATTCCGTACATGCTGTACAGAAACAGACAGAACAAAACCAGATAGAACACGCTGGCGACAACCCAACCCAGGCAGCCCTTCAGCCAGCCCGCCGGGCCCTTGCCTGGATAGTGGGCCGCGACACGGCCGATCTCGACGCCCCGGAAATCCTGCGGGCCCTGGCCGAAACGGCCAGCGAGAACGGCGTGGACGGTCTATTTGCCCCACTGTTTTGGATGCTGCTGGGGGCTGGGCTATGGAGCCTCAACCCCGCATGGCCAGGACCCCTGGCCCTGGCCTGGGGCTTCAAGGCAGCGAGCACCCTGGATTCAATGCTGGGCTACCGCCGCGGGCGCTTGCGCTGGCTGGGCACGGCAGGAGCCCGCCTCGATGACCTACTGGTTTGGCTGCCCTGCCGGTTGGTGGCGGTGAGCCTGCCGCTGGCGGCTGGCCAGCCAGGCCGCAGCCTTGGGGTACTGGCAGCGTCCCGGCGCGATGGCGCCGCCGACCCCTCACCAAATGCGGGGCTATCCCAAGCCGCCTACGCCCACGTCGCCGGGGTGCAGCTGGGGGGCAGCAATAGCTATGGCGGCCAAATGCATCGCAAGCCCCTGCTTGCCGCTGGGCTGCCAGCGCCGGATCAGGCGGCGGTACTGCAAATGCTGCAACTAAATCGGCGGCTTGAGCTGATTTGGCTCACTGCTGCCGCTGCAGTGGCGTTCATCACGAAAACTCTCAGCTGATTGCCCCTGCCCCAGCCCCTGACGAAGCTGCAAGCAGATCATGGAGAACATGGCAATTCGCGAGCTGCTCGAAGATGCCCTCAAGGAGCCGAACATCGGGCTAACCCCTTGCTTTAGCTGGCACGCCACACCTGTAGGGATTGCAGCCCTGTGGCAAGCCGGGGCAGCGCCAACAGCTCCTCCCTATGAAGATGCCCTCAAGGAAGGTCTGCAGGTAGGGCTCGATCTAAGTCGCGAAGAGCGGGAGTTTCACCAGCTCAATTCAGGTCTGGTATTGCTGTTTCACAGCTAGGCCTGCTGGCGGAAACACCAGCGCCCATTGATGCAGCGTCCAACTGACGCATCCCTGGACGATCAGCGGATCTGTCCGAACAAGGGCCTCGGCTTCTTCCCAACTGGCTGCCGTAAACAGCAACATGCCGCCAGCCCCATCGCCACTGCGGCCGACCCGATCGGCCCAATAACCACTGCGGGGCTCATGGCCCTTGCGTTCTAGTTCTGCCAGCCAGGCCAGATGGGCTGGAATCACGGCGTCGAATTGGGGCTTAGAAACCAGACCCAGCTCCAACTTCACAAAGGTGGGGCGCATCTTTTAAACCTCTTTGGCGGTGCGTTGCCGGCGGCACCTTTCTGAGCAGTAGCGCACCTCATCCCAAACATCCCTCCACTTGCGCCGCCACTGAAAGGGCCGCTCACAAACGGGGCAGATTTTGGTGGGACGGTTCTCGTGGTGGGGCATCTCCAGGGGCTCGACGCAGATCAGGGATGGAAATTTAGGCAACCGAAACCAAATCCAGATCAGGGAAACGACAAAAAGCGACCTAACCGTAGTAGGATTGTGAAGATTTCATAAGACGGCCATGTTGTTAAGCATTTTTGGTTTCTTATTTGCGGCCCTTTCATTTGTTCAAGTCCCCCAATGGGACAACGACTGGACCAAATGCTCGGTGGCAGTTCCAGACACCGCTTGCCATTGGTATGTGGTCAACCCTGACAACACATTTGGCAAAGGATTCAGCTGGATCACCGCTCCTGAATACGACGTAACTGCATTAAGGGACATCGGCATCCAACACGAGGTAACCGTGGCCCAGGGCTTCCAAACGACTGTAGAACTTATGAATGCATCAACCGAAGTCAAATACGGCGACAACTACTAAAGTCAGGTTTCGGACCAGAACCAGAATTGGCAAGGAGATAACTTCTTCGATCGAGGCATCGCGCCAACTGGTTATATCTTGCAAAAGATAAAAATCCGTCTTCTAATCCCGGCCTGATAACGTTGAGAAAAAGCAGAAAAAGATATTAGGCGCAGGATCCGGAGCATTGAAATCCCCCAAACACACTGCAGCGCAGCAAAATCCAGCCCACTACTTAATTTCTTAAGACTGTGGGATGTGCTGAAATCCCATTTTGACAGCTTATGGGGTTAAGGTTTGCAGACATTAAATCAGTCGTCCTTGCATCAGGGTGGCCTCAATACCCTGCCATGGACTCCTCAATTCTGTTTGCCTTAAACTGGAATTCGCTCGGCGAGCTAGCAATCGAAGATCTTGAATATGTGCTCAACTCAATGGCCCATGCCATGGATTCAGGCAAAGAAGAGTTTTGTTCGCTTTACAGCAAAGTGAACGTCCGTGCTTGACTCGCAAAATAAATTCCGATTAGCTTTTAGCCCCCTAAACAAGTAGGCGGGGAACATGCAACGTCTAAAATTACAATGATATTACTTTTGACGCTTTAAGCAATTAGCAAGGTTCTCCTTGGCGATTTCCAGTGCCTCCTTACAGGTCTCCTTATCGTCCTTATCAATATCGCCCTGCTCGCCACGAAGACGTTGTTCTAGAAAATCAATTTCCTCCTGCCAGTGCTCGGCGCCCATATCAAAGACAGGCAGCTCCCCATCATTGGCATCGTCGTCGACCAAAGAGAAATCGTCGTCCCTCATCTTAAGTAGTGATGGAATTCAACCCAAGGATGCCGCAGGAAGCAGGAAAAGGAAATCCCCTGTAAACCCACAGACCAGCTAGGGACAGACTCCCGCAGCCCATCACGACTCACTTACGCCTTTAGGCATTTACACTCACTGCATGGAGTGGTGAGGATTTTCGCGACAAGGAGTATACCGGGATCTACTAGGCTGAAAATCAACGTGGCTGATTTAATCCAAAAAAATAACATATCAAGCGCCAAACATGAGAACTATTTCAACAACCAAAAACCCCACCAGGGCGACAAATACAAGAAGGGAGGGCGAACCAGAGAAATCCATAGCGACTCCGCTGAATTCCTCCTTTCTAAAGCAAATTCAGAAGAAGGCCGTAGCGATATATACAGCGGAAACCAATTGAACTTTCCGCAGGCTTCTCCTCCCTTGACCTGGCAACCCTCAATGTGCTGCCACACTACAACCACACGATCCAGCGGTAATGAAAGAACAGCCAGGCGCTCCAAAGCAGTTCAGCAGTCACCTTGGCGAGGAGACGGTTGAAAAGAATAGGGAACTTCTTGCGAAAATTGGTAGCGATAGCATCCTAAAAGCGCCTGCAATCAAAGGAAGCATATACTTCTATATCAATATTTGCGGCGATGTCACTCAAAGCAAAGAGGAATTAATCGACGACCCAACTGCACTAAATGCTGCGATTGAGAATCTTGCAATTGAGATAAAATACGAAAACCAGCACCACCGATGGGTCGCCCAGCTACCCCAGGCATTAAAAATACTGGAATTTGCAGCAGAACATTTAAGCCTAAATAACAATATTTTACCTGACAATATTTCGCCTGGCAATATTGGCATTAATGCTGAGCTTAAGTGGCGGGACGAGAAAGATTTTGAAAACATCATTCATCTTACCCAAAGCAAAGTTAATGCCGAATGGCAGGTATCCCGATTTACCTGATAAAGCCATAGCCTGCTTAGCTATAGGCAAGCAGCGATTGTTAAAACGAGCATCCCGACGCTCCAAAGCAGTTCGGCATCCGCCTCAGTGAGGAAACAATGAAACTGGTCTCTGAAATCCAGCATTTCCGCCAGCGCACCAATCCGCTTTAGCTGCAGGGGTAGGGATAGGGGAAATTTTTGAAATCTGCCTGAAACCTTGTAAAAGCGGAGAGGGTGTGCGTCCATATAGAAGGTAAACATGCCCTATCAGACCTTTTGGGACGACTGTTGGGCATCTCCAGAAAATTCCAACAACACTTCCAACAACACAACCAGTTGAAAATTACTGGCATATCGAGTCTTTCAGTTCTGCCGTCCAGGGCGTCTAAAACGACTTCGCATCATTCGACTTCAGGATGCCTCACCGCCCCCTTCCCTGCCAAAGCGAGCACCGCTGCACTGCTGCCATCGCACCCGTCAGCGCCCTCTGCCAAATCGAGCAGATGCCCTGGGGTCCAGAGCGCCCCGTGAAGTGCTTACAGGTCTCACAGGAGGTCAAGAGGTCACCAAGGAGTACGCAGAGCGCAAATACCCAGAGAGAGGAGCAAGGGCGGGCATAAGCACTGGGGTTCTTTAAAAGTCTTCCTCCTCGAAGTGCTTCTACTAGCAACTAACGGGTGGTAAGTCCCCTGATGCTTGAACCAACGCAGTACCGACTGAATGGATCAGGACCAGGACGCTCTCTCTCATACGGCGCTGGCATGGGATCGGAATGGAGAACTGCGCTGAGAGGACCTCGAACGCCTGCTGGAGCGTCTGCAGGCAATGGAGGGCAGTTCCCAGTACTAAGGGAACCCCTCAAAACAGGTGCTGATCACCCACCTTCAGGACACCACCCAACCGCCACCTCCTGCCTTGGCGCCCAGTGAGAACGCCTCCTAGTCAGGTGCTCACTCAGGGAGACCCAAACCTGGCGCTGCTTGATGGAGGAGTGGGGCGTGAGCGACGGGGACGAAATCTCCGCCCACTTCCTCGACCTATGGACGGGTCGAACTCCGCCATAGAGGGGTATTTGAGTCATGCACTGGTATTGAACGCGAGCAGCAGCAAGGTTTGTTCACAAAAAAATCCCTGGCGTGTTCGACTCCGCCAGGGACATTCCTCATGTCGCTCATGACGACTGACTAACGCTATTAAGCATTTACACTCACGACATGGAGTGATTGCCGAAGGTGTTCATGTGGACACCCTCAAGGCACTTACACACCCTCAGGACACCACCCCGAAACCACCTCCTGCCGTGCCACCCACTGAGAGCACCGCTTGGTCAGGTGCTCCCCTTGAGGAATCTGGCAATACCGCCTAGGAAAGTTGAATAAAAAAGGCAACACCAGTAGAGAATTATGGATATTGCCCGTCATCTATACAATCCGCTTCAGGGCACCACGAAAGATTCGGAATCCTGCAGGCATCAGCGCCTGAAACTCATGTCCTTGTCTAATCATGCCTGGTGTGCCGTCAACGCAACGGGCAATTTTACGTGGTGCACTTCAACAACAATATTCGCTTTAGGTGTCTCGCTAATAAAGGATTTTTGCTTTCTCGACTCGATATCGCAATCGTTGCAATAATAGGAGAGCCCCTTAGCAAAAGAAAGTACAGTCTGAAAGTTATCCGCTGCAAGCGTTTTCTCAATTCCACATGCAGTACATCTTCTGGTGGAAGCGTCTGGCAAAGCAGGTTTTTCCCCAAGCATGTAGTTTTAACAAAAAGTTGGTTCACAAAAAACCCTGACAGGTTCGACACCGCCAGGGATGCATCCGTCGCTGATGACGGTTCGTCGACCCTATTAGGCATTTACCCCTACGCCAAGGGGCGATTGCCTCAAGTGTTCGACAGGACACCACCCAACCGCAACAACGCAAACGCACCACCCAACCGCCACCTCCTGCCTTGCCATCCACTGAGAGCACCGCTTGGTGAGGTGCTCCCCTTGAGGAATCAGACCCTGGTGAATCGGACAGGTCAGCAGGGTGACGCAGTGCCTGCCGACCTCGTAGCGGAAGTGCTTGCAGGTGATACAGACGCTTGAGGAGCGGGATGGTTTGAGGACATTCCACTCAAGGAACTCCCATTCCTCAGAGGGGGTCGCAGGTGGAACAGGGCGGATAGCAGGCATCGCACAAAAGCAGATACACCTGTACTACTCAGCTGAGGCGGTGAGGTCAAGGAGTCCATTGAGTCCCTTATCGCCAAGGCAGTCGCCAACAGCAGAAAGCGTCCATACCCTTCAAGCAGCGCCAGAAGATTCCGTTGAAGCACCTGCTGGTCGCCACAGGCGTGTTCCTGCTCCCCGCTGCTATCCACGCCCAGGAACCCAAGATCCAGTGCCCTGGCGAAAACACGATGGAGATGCGCTATTGCGCTGGTCAGTCCTGGGAGCAATCCACAAACCAGTTGAAGCAAAAGGTGCCCAAGGCACTTTTCAAGCAGTGGCAGGAGACGAACCGAGCGGTCTGTGCTCACGCCTATGCCGCCTACAAAGAAGGCACCATCTACCCGCAGTTAGTGGTGGGGTGCGACGACAACCTCAATCGGGCACTACTCCAGGAATTCAGACCAATGGGTAACTAATCACAGGAGAGCAGGCGTAATGGAGCACCTGAACTGGGGTTACATCCAACTGGGTCTGGTCGCCGTGGTCTTTGGCGGTCTTCAGGTGTGGTGGATTAGCAGTGTCTTTTGGAGGCGTGACCTATCAAAACCACAAAGCGGAGGGGAGTTCCGCAAATCACTGGAGCGGATCTGGAAGAAGGAACAGCGGCAGAGGTAGCAGCGCAATGGTTGCGGGTCTATCTGGAGCAGGGAGGAGGAAGAACTCAGGCACCCAAGGAGGCATAAGTCCCCAACTGCTCCTCACAGTCATGAATGTCCGCCAGCAGGTCTTCCAGCAGCATCCGCACCCTCACTGACTGCTCTGGGTTCCTAGAAGCGTTGAGGGCAAGCACCGTAATGCGAGTGCTGATCTGATCCAGGGTCAGCAGAGCACTCTCAAGAACTTCGGCGGAGAGCGCAGAGGTGGTGAGCGGGGGCATTGGTCTTATGGCGACTGCTCACAGTGTTCCCACAGGCATCCACCAAGAACTATGAGGGAACTGCATAACGGGCAAAGTCAATAGATCAACCGACAAAGGTCAGGCGAGAAATCGCTGACGCCAAACAAGGAAGCCCAGTTGGAACTTTTTGTGAATTTGCTTCATTACGGATATGCGCTTGCAATGCTTGTTAGCATAAGCACATTTTCCCTTGCCAAAAATAGCATTTATCGATTCCAATGAACTTAGATAAATCTTGGGTTCGATTGCCTTCCTCTCCCTCCGGAAATCGCCCATCAGAGTTCTTCATCGCCTTCATCAAGCTAATTGAGAAAGACGAAGAACTTCAATCCAAGATAAAGGTTGCAGAAGATCACGAGCAGATAATTGACATTGCGGAATCAGCAGGATTCACATTCTCTTGCCTGGAACTCCGAACATACTCATCAGATCTCTCCGCTCATTACTTCCCATGGGCGACGAAAGGGAACGAATTCCGCCGCAACTTCTTCAAGAGGAAGGAGTAGTAGCAGTGAGTCAATCAAGTACCGCAAGTAGGCGCGGTGACCGCCGCCCAAAACGCCGTAAACTTTTTTGCCCAAAGCATCCAGAGCAACGGATTGACGGCAATGGCAAGAAGTACTTCCTACACCTTCTTACTCCAGATGCACTCCGCGCTCGCGGGATGTCAGACAAGAAGGCAAAATTAGTCATCAATGCCTATCCAGTTCTTGTTTTATCCAATGAGTGGTTAGAGGAACTTTTCTGCCCTGACTGTGGGACAAGTTCCTGGTGCCATGTGACAAAGCATGATCAGCTAAATCACACCATAAAATGGGCACCAAGAGAACTATGGATGCAAGTGGCGCATGTGGATCCGCTGGTGCCTAACCCGAGCGTGAGTGAGTTCACGCGTCGCGCATCAAGACAATTGACGCAAAAACGAGTTGATGGCAAGCGGTATTGGGATCGATGAGGTTTGTATCAGAAATTCAACCCTCAACAACCTCCAACAAATCCTCAATCCCGCAATCCAGAACCGTAACCTTCCTTGCGAGATCCAAGGAAAGTGCTGATGCCGCCTTCTGATCGTTCCGTGCCAGTCGGGTGATGGTGGTCGCTGCCACACATGCAGCAACCACCAACAAGATCTGACAAGACCCAATAGCGATGGATAAAGCGCCTACAAGGTCGGTCGCCAATGACAGGTTCATTGACCAGCAGCAACCCATCTCCAAAAGTTAGAACCTTCCGCCTCCCCCCTTTAGGGACTGGCGGCAAAGCGCGAATTTGAGAGTCTGTCAGGGGTCTGGACATCCATGGAACCCATCTCACAAAAGTATTTCTCTCACAAAAGAAGTCTCTGCAACTCACATTTAATCTCATAAAACAAAGCAGAGATCAACGGGGATATCTTACCTCCACATGAGACAAACATAGGAAGCTGAATCGTTCCAGTGCAACGTAATGGGACGATCTGAACCGTCTCAACACATGCAAAAAGCGGAGAGGGTGGGATTCGAACCCACGGAAGGTTTCCCTTCAAACGATTTCGAGTCGTTCGCTTTCGACCACTCAGCCACCTCTCCAAAGACCCGCTGGGTCTTGATCACTCTAAGGACCGGTCAGCCGAGGGTGGCCTGCAGGTATCCACTGGGACCGCTGGCCGCCCAGGCCGCTGGCAAGCCCGCCGGGACAGCGCCACTGAGCCACAGCCGCTTGGCGCCAAGCTCCTTGAGGTGGTGGCGCTCGCGGGCGGAGGGCGCAAAACCCAGCCAGACGCCATCAATTCGGCCGCGCAACACGCTTGGCTCTGAGCCATCGGCGGCCAGCTGCCGCCAGGCCCAGAGCGCCTGGCGGTCGGGCAACAGCAGCCAGCGCCAACGGCCCAGCTGCAGCTGGATGGCCCGGCTCTCGATCGCCACCGGTGCGGCGCTCAGCCCAGGGCTAGCAAGCCTTTGACCAGGCTGAAACGGCAAACTGCCATCGGCACTGGCCATCACCAGGCCCGCCTGCCCCTGCCAGCAGTTCGGCTGCTCGGGCGCCAGGGGATCTAGGAGTAGGGCCCAGTCGTAGCGCTGCACCCCCAGGCCCCGGGCCAGCTGGCTGGCCTGGCTGCAACTGAAGCCATCACCAGAACTGCTCACCAACACCGCCCGGCCCTGGTGCCGCGCCACCAGCAGATCCAGCCGCCCCTGGTGCACCAGCAACAACTGGTCGCCGCTTAGCAAGCTGAACTGCACCGCCACCACCAGCGCAAGCAGGGCACCACCCAGCAGGCGCCAGCGCTGGGCCAGGGCAGGCCAGGCCAGCGCCAGCAGGGCCACAGTGAAGAGCAGCACCAGTCCAGGGGCGGGGCGCCCCAATTGCCACTGGGCCATGGGCAGCGCCGCAAACACCTTGACCACCGCCACCAACACATTGGTAAGCCAGGCCACGGGCGCGGTGGCCAGCGGTAGCAGCGGCGGCAGCAGCACCGCCAGGCAGGCCAGGGCCATCGCCCCGAGGGTGAGGGGTGTGAGCAGGGGTGCCACCACCAAATTGGCGGGCACCGCATAGAGGGGCACCACGCCGAAGTGCAGCAGCTGCAGCGGCAGGGTGTAGAGCGAGGCCGCCAGCGGCACCGCCGTGGCTACCGCCAACCACCCCGGCAGCCAGCGGCGCAGGCCCAGCTCCAGCGGCCGGGCCGACACCACCAGCGCAGCAGTCGCCACAACGCTGAGCTGGAAACCCACATCGAGCAGCCAGTCGGGCCGCGCCAGCAGCAACACCAGGGCGCTGGCGGCCAGGATGCCCAAGGGCCTGCCGCGATAGCCGCACTCCACCACCCCCAGGGCCAGGGCCCCCATCAGCACTGCCCTTAGCACCGAAGGCTGGGGGCCTGCCAACAGCACAAATAGGCCCATCGCCGCCGCCGCCAAAGTGAGCCGCCCCAGCCGCGGCAAGCGCTTGCCCAGGGGCAGCACCACGCCCAGCAGCACCGACAAATGGAAGCCGGAAGCCGCCAGGGCATGGGATAGCCCCGCTGCCCGAAAGGCATCGCGCAGCTCCGCCGGCACGGGCACCACGGCGCTACCGAGCACCAAGGCAGCCAGCACGCTGCCGTTGTTTGGGCCGGCATGCTGCACCAGCGCCTGGGCCATGCGGCGGCGCAGGTCTGCCACCGGCGTTGCCGCACGCTGCAGCACCTCAAAATCCTGCACCTGCAGCTGGCTGAAGCTCCCCTGGCGCACCAGTCGCTCTGCCGGCGCGGCCAGCAGGGGATGGGGCGACACCTGGGGGCGCCGCAGGCGGCCCTGCACCTGCAAGCGCCAGCCCTGCTGCAGCTCCGGGCACTGACCAAAGCGCAGTTCGGTGCGGCCCACGGGCAGCTGCAGCAGGGCCCGGCAGGCACCACCAGCACCGCTGGGCACCGGATCACTGAGCAGAACACCCCGCAGCGTCAGCTCCAGTGGGCCACCGGCTGCCTCGAGTTGAAGCACTGGATCGCCGGCTGCCGGCTGGGGCGGCGTGAACGCCAGCCAGCCCACCCGCAGCAGCAGCAGGGCCAAAAGCAGGCCCCACACAAGCGGCTTAAGGCGCGGCCCGGCTGCGCCGTCAGTGTTCGCCCAACCCCCACAACAGGCCACTGGCCACTCCGCATGAACCCAGCCAGGGTTCCCACGCGGTATGGGGTTAGAGGCGAGGAATCTGCAGCAACAGCTCGCAGAGCTCCCGGCTCGGCATCTCCTGGCCCAGCAACGGTGCCACCAACTTGGCCACCGGGCGTAGGCGACAGGGCCACACGGCCCGCTCACTTAAGCGCCCCAACTGGAAGCTGCCGCCGGCCAGCACCACCACCAGCAAGCTGCGCTGCAGCAGCCTCGTCACGCCGCCACGGGGCGCTTGGCCTCAGGGAGCAGCGGAAAACCGAGGGCTTCCCTTTCGGCCAGCCAGGCCTCCGCCACCTGACGGGCCAGGGTGCGTATGCGGCCGATCGTGGCGGTGCGCTCCGTGACCGAGATCACGCCGCGGGCCTCCAGCAGGTTGAAGGTGTGGCTGCACTTGAGCACGAAATCCAGGGCTGGAGCGGGTAGCTGCTTGGCCACCAGATCTGCCGCCTCCGCCTCATAGATGGCAAACAGCTGCTGAAGCCGCTCGGGGTTGGAGGCTTCGAAGTTGTAGGCGCAGTGGCCCTTCTCAAATGGCAGCCAGATGTCGCCATAGGAGCGATTGCCATCCCAGCTCAGATCCCAGATGCTCTCCACATCCTGGAGATACATGGCCAGGCGCTCCAGCCCATAGGTGATTTCAATCGACACCGGCCGGCAATCGAGGCCGCCGCACTGCTGGAAATAGGTGAACTGGGTGACCTCCATGCCATCGAGCCAGACCTCCCAGCCCACACCCCAGGCGCCCAGCGTCGGCGATTCCCAGTTGTCTTCAACAAAGCGGATGTCGTGATCCTTGGCGCGGATGCCCAGCGCTTCCAGCGAGGCCAGATAGGTCTCCTGGATGCCATCGGGGCTGGGCTTGATCAGCACCTGGTATTGGAAATAGTGCTGGGCCCGGTTGGGGTTGTCGCCGTAGCGGCCATCGGTGGGGCGGCGACAGGGCTCGGGGTAGGCCACGGCCCAGGGCTCGGGCCCGATCGCCCGCAGCACCGTGTGGGGGCTCATCGTGCCGGCGCCCTTCTCGGTGTCGTAGGGCTGCAGGATCAAACAGCCCTGGTCGGCCCAGAAGCGGTTCAGGGTGCTGATGATGTCCTGGAAGTTCACGCTGCTGTGCTGGGCTTTGGATCGATTCTGCCCAGTAGGGGGGCCCCAGCCTCCAGGCACACCACCCGACACGCCCCCCACGCTTGGCCATGTAGAGGGCCTGATCAGCCCGCAGCAGCAACTGCTTAAGAGTTTCACCGTGCTGATAGGTGGTGACGCCGCAGCTGAGGGTGGGTGGGGCAATGGGCTCAGCCGCGCTGGGGGAAGCGGCCAGGAGCTGCGATCGCAGGATCTGGCGCTGGCGCTCACAGCGCTCCATCGCCTGGGACGCCGAACACCCCTGCAACAGCAGCAGAAACTCCTCCCCACCCCAGCGAAACAACAGATCACTGCCACGGGTCGACCGCTGGAGCACGGCAGCAACGTGCTGAATCATCTGGTCGCCCACCGCGTGGCCGTGGCTGTCATTAATCAGCTTGAAAAATCGATGTCAAACAAAATCACTGCCAACCGCTCCTGCCGCCGTAGGGCGTCTTTCACCAGACGGGCAAACAGGGTGTCGATATCGGTACGGTTGAGCAGGCCGGTGAGCTTGTCTGTGATCGGCAGATTCTGAGCAAGGATCGGCAGCAGCGCAGCGGTGCTCGGATCGTTTTGCTGCAGCACCACAATCACCCAACCGAGTTCGGGGATCTGGCGACTGTTCACGAACAGCTCGCCCTCGCCGTGGGGGAACTGCAGGGATGTGGCGGGCTGATTGAGGATCCGGGAAGCGTGAGGAGCCAGCCCGGAAACCTCTTTCAGGGTTACCCCAGAGTCGGCGCCGGGGGAGAGCACCACCTGACCTGCATGGGTCACCAAGAGCACCCGGGCGCCATAGCGAGCCTGATAGCGATTCAGCTCCCGGGCCAACTCGCGCACGTCCATACCTAAGCCGATAGAGCCAATGAAGCCACCCGCCTTATCCAGCACCCGAAAGTTGGTGAAGGCGGTTACCCGGTTGGGATCGGCCGTATCCCTATCGATGTTGACTTCAAAGGGATCGGCACTGGCCTGCGCCCGGTAAAACCAGCGGTCGTTGGGATCACTAGGGGAGACAGGCTTGATCACCCCGTCTAGGTGGTAGGAGCGACCGGTGCGATCGGACACAAAAAAGCGGTGGTGGCTCCGTGTTCGGCCTGGATATTGCGGAGATAGCCCACCATTGCGGATTGATCCAGCTCCGCGGCGGCAACCCAGCCCTCCAGGAAGGTGTTGCGGGCCATCGAAGACGAAAGCAGCGCCTGCGGGGTGAGGTAGTGCTCCACTTCACCGGAGAGCGCCTGGGCCGTTAACGGCAGGGTGGGTAAAAACGGAAAGCGCCGCCCAGCTCGCACCGAAACAGGCCCTAAAGAAAAACCAACTCAGTGCAAGCGGAGTCCCATGGCACTTAGCACCGAGTTACCCCTCAAAATATAGAGAATTAAAAGCATCTAGCCAGCCTATTATCGATCAACGCATGTGCTACAACAGCGATGGAATTTTGATTCAGGATGCGTTGAGCATGCGGCCGAGCGACTCAGTGACGGCTGCGCTTGGCACGGTGAGGTTTTCAAACTGCTCAGCAGGTATGGCCTTACTCCACAGCCAGCCCTGGCCCTGGTTGACGCCGATGCGGCGCAGGAAGGTAGCCTCCGATTCCGTTTCCACACCCTCGGCGCAGACATCCACGTTGATGGCGTGACAACCAGCCACCAGCCACTTGAGGAAACGCTGGCGGAAGGAATCTGCATCAATGCCGGAGACAATCGAGCGATCCACCTTCACCTTGCTGAAATTTAGATTCAGCATGTGAGAGAGGGGCGCATCGCCAGTGCCGAAGTCGTCCACCGCAATGGTGTGCAGCGAGGTGAGCTCGTTAATAAACGACGACTCATGCTGACCGGCGACCCCACGCTCGGTGACCTCCACCACTAGGCGGCGACCAACCTTGCGGCGCAGGGTTTCGAGATCACCAACCGCCTTGGAGATCGGCCGGAAAAACATCTTGCCAGAGCCGATGTACTGGCAGGAGAGATTCACCGACAGCCACACGTTCGACTGCATCCGGTCGAGGGCCCGCAGAGCAAATATGAAAGAGTCTTGTGTGACGGAGATATTGAGAGCGGGGTCTTCATCTAGAGCCTGAATCTCCTCAGAGCTGGGCACGTTGTGGTTGGGGCGCCACAGGACCTCGCCGCCGCAAACCCGGCCGGAAGAAAGGTCGATGATGGGCTGGATGTAGAAGTTTTCCAAAACCCTTGGGGATTCAACCCCTATGCAAAACAGATACTCCAATAGTAGTCACAATCGGGGCGCACACCAGGAGCCAGGATCCAAGCTGTCCACTGGCCTCAGGCCACCAGCTCCAGCAAACCCATCAGGCCACCAGCCAGGGGCCGATGCCTCACTTCGCTGAAGCCCGCCCGCCTCGCCAGCTGCTGCTGCTCGGAGCCCGTGGGAAACCGCTGCAGGCTCTCCTCCAGGTAGGCGTAGTGCTCGGGAATGCCGAACCGCTCGGCGGTGGGCACCACCAACCGGCGTAGATAAAAGCTCTGGAAACTCTCTACAGCCCCAGAGGTGCGATTGAAATCAAGCACTGCGGCGCGGCCGCCGTCGCGCAACAGCCGTCGCAACTCCAGCAGGCCTGCCCCTGGATCAGCGAGGTTGCGCAGCCCGTAGGCGATCACGGCCCCATCGCAACTAGCGCTCGCCAAGCCAGTGGCCAGGGCATCCCCCTGCTGCCAGCTCACCGCTAGCCAGGGCTGGGCGGCTGCCCGACGGGCCGCCACCGCCAGGGGGGCAGCGGCCGCATCTATGCCGAGCACGCTTCCACCCGGCCGCACCCGGTCAGCCAGCACTAGGGCCAGATCGCCGGTGCCGCAACAAAGATCTAAAAGATGCTGGCCAGGCTGGGGCTGCAACCAAGCAATCGCCTGACGTTTCCAGAGGCGATGCAGGCCAAAACTGAGCAGGTCGTTGAGCTGGTCGTAGCGGGGCGCTATCTGTTCAAACAGCTCCTGAACCGCATGTGGATCTCCGGGCCTAAAGCTGGCCATCCCAAGGCAACACAATCGAATCGAGACTGATGCCCGCATCCACAGCAGGCAAAAAGCTGGGGCTGGTGAAGGTGAGCACCATCACGGTGGCCAGGCCAACTGCAGCTGAGCACACCATGCAGCCAGCCAGCATCAACGAAAATTCCTGGCGATCGTTGGCGGCCTGCATCAGCTGCAGCGCCCAAGCAACCAGAGCCACCACAGCCGCCACCATGCCGAGGGCAATTGCGGTGGAGGCATTAGACGGGAGTACGGGAAGGGCAGAGAACAAGTGCTGGCCGAACCGAGTGAAGGTCTCTAGCCAATGTAACGAGCCTTAACAACTCAATGCGAGGGGCCGTATCGGCAAACCACGGCGCAGCAGCTCGGTCTTGATCTGCTCAACGCTGAGAATGCCATCGTGCAGCAAGGAGGCCAATAGGGCTGCTGAGGCATGGCCTCCCGCCGGACCGGGGTCGAGGGCCTCAGCGAGGTGGTCGATGCAGCCGGCACCGCCGGAGGCGATCACTGGCACCTGCACCGCATCGGCCACAGCGCGGGTGAGCTCCAGGGCGTAGCCCGCCTGGGTGCCATCACCATCCATGGAGGTGAGCAGGATCTCGCCAGCCCCGAGGGCCACCACCTGCCGGGCCCAGGCCACCGCATCGAGGCCAGTGTTTTCGCGGCCACCTTTGACGTACACATCCCAGCCCCCGCCAGCGCGGGCCCGGGCATCGATCGCCACCACGATGCATTGGCAACCAAAGCGCTCGGCGCCGCGGGCCACCAGCTCGGGATCGCGTACGGCTGATGAGTTGAGGCTCACCTTGTCGGCGCCGGCGCGCAGCAGGGCGGTGATGCCCTCAACGCTGCTGATGCCACCGCCCACGGTGAAGGGAATGGTGACCGCCTCAGCGGTGCGTTGCACCAGCTCCACCAGGGTGCCGCGGCCCTGGTGGCTGGCGGCGATATCGAGGAAAACAAGCTCATCGGCCCCAGCGGCGCTGTAGCGACAGGCCAGCTCCACCGGATCACCGGCATCGCGCAGCCCAACAAAATTCACCCCCTTCACCACCCGGCCATCGGCCACGTCGAGACAGGGAATGATCCGCTTGGCAACCATGGACTGGAGCTCCGTAGGGCACTGTTAAGGTTGCGCCACTTTCCAGTCGCGCCGGCCATGTCCCAGGCTGCCACCATCAACATCGGCTCGAAGGTGCGGATCACCCGGGTTCGGGATCGCATCTCCAGTGAGATGGTTGATTCCCTGAAGGCCGATTCCACCGGCACCGTGACCGGCTTCCGCACGGTGGATGGCAAGGGCATCGGTGTGGTGGTGGAGCTAAGCGGTGGTCAGATCGCCTGGTTCTTTGACGACGAACTCACCCTCGCCTGAGGCCTAGGCCGTTGAGCAACAGCCCCAATCCGGAAGCGGCCAGCGGCGGCGGCGCCCGTCAGCTGCTCGGCATGAAGGGTGCCAGCGGTACCAGCAGTATCTGGAAAATCCGGCTGCAGCTGATGAAGCCGGTCACCTGGATACCCCTGATTTGGGGTGTGCTGTGCGGTGCTGCCGCCTCAGGCAATTTCCATTGGAGCCTCAGCGAGGTGGGAGCCTCGATCGCCTGCATGCTGATGAGCGGGCCCCTGCTGGCCGGCTACACCCAAACGATCAACGACTACTACGACCGCGAAATCGACGCGATCAACGAGCCATACCGGCCGATTCCTTCAGGAGCGATTCCTTTAGGCCAGGTGAAGGCCCAGATCTGGATCCTGCTGCTAGCAGGGCTAGGAGTGGCCTACGGCCTTGATCTCTGGGCCGGTCACACCACCCCGGTGCTGCTGCTGCTGGCCCTGGGCGGCTCCTTTGTGAGCTTTATCTATTCAGCTCCGCCGCTGAAGCTCAAGCAAAACGGTTGGCTGGGAAACTACGCCCTTGGCGCCAGCTACATCGCCCTGCCCTGGTGGGCAGGCCAGGCTCTTTTTGGCCAGCTCACCTGGACCACCGCCCTACTCACCCTGGCCTACTCCCTAGCGGGCCTTGGCATCGCCGTGGTCAACGACTTCAAGAGCGTCGAGGGCGACCGTGCCATGGGCCTGCAATCCCTACCGGTTGCTTTCGGTATCGAAAAAGCCAGCTGGATCAGCGCCGGCATGATCGATGTATTTCAGCTGGCGATGGTGGCCGTGCTGATCGCCATCGGCCAACACTTCGCGGCGGTGTTGTTGGTGCTGCTGATCATTCCCCAGATCACCTTCCAGGACATCTGGCTGCTGCGTGATCCAGTTGCCTTCGATGTCAAATACCAGGCAAGTGCCCAACCATTCCTGGTGCTCGGCATGCTTGTGACCGCCCTGGCAATCGGCCACAGCTCCCTCGTTAGCTGAGGTGAACCGCCAGCCCCCCGCCAACGGCAAAGCTCCCCAGCCCCGCCGCACCAACCTGGTGGGAGTAGGGCTGCTTGCAGCCCTGATTGGCGGTGGCGTTGCCTGCGGCCAGGCGGCGCTAGTGGCGGGCTTTGACAGCCTGCTGCCCGACGCCCGCGGCATCAACCACTTCAACCGCCCAGGCACCCTCACCATCCTCTCGGCCGATGGCCAGGTGGTGCACAAGATCGGGCCGGTTACTCGCGAAAAGCTGACGCCCGAAACGATGCCGGCGTTGGTGCAGCAGGCTTTTATCGCCGCGGAAGACCGGCGCTTCTATCGGCACGACGGCATTGACCCGGTAGGGATCGGCCGGGCCATGGTGCGCAACCTGCGCAAGGGCTCGGTGGAGGAGGGGGCCAGCACGATCACCCAGCAGCTGGCTCGCACCGTATTTCTGAGCCAGGATCGCACCCTGATTCGCAAGCTCAAGGAGGCCGCCCTGGCCGGCAAGCTCGAGCGCCAGCTCAGCAAACCGCAGATCCTCACCGAATACCTCAACGTCGTTTATCTCGGCTCAAGCGCCTACGGCGTGGCCGACGCGGCCTGGGTGTATTTCACAAAAACCCCAGACCAGCTAACCCTCCCGGAAGCCGCCCTGATCGCAGGGCTGCCACCAGCCCCCTCGGTTTATTCGCCCCTGGTGAATCCCGACCTGGCCCTGGAGCGGCGGGCAGTGGTGCTGCGCCGCATGGAGGAGGCGGGCTTCATCAGCGTCAGTGAGCAACAGCAGGCTGAAGCGGCACCGCTGCAACTGAAGCCAGCTGAACCCAAATACTTAGACAGCCGCGCCCCCTACTTCAGCAGCTGGGTGCAGCAGGAACTGCCCAAGGTGCTCAGCCCCGAGCAGCTCGAGGTGGGTGGTTTGACAGTGCGCAGCAGCGTCAATTTGGCCTGGCAGGAGAAGGCGCAGTCGGCGGTGAACATCTATGCCACCGGCAGCATGCAGGGCGCTCTGGTGGCGATGGAGCCCGGCACCGGCCTGGTGCGGGCGATGGTGGGTGGCACCGACTTCAAGGACAGCCAGTTCAATCGGGCAGCCCAGGCCCTGCGCTCGCCCGGCTCCACCTTCAAGTTGTTTGTGTATCTCACGGCCCTGCAGCGGGGGATGCTGCCAGAGCGAATATTCCGCGATTCGGCCCGCTGCTTTGCCGGCTACTGCCCCAAGAACTTCGGCAACCGCTACTTCGGTTCGGTGTCGATGGTGATGGCGCTGCAGAACTCGCTCAACACGGTGGCGGTGGGACTGCTGCAGGAGCTGGGCTTCGACAAGGTGATTGAAACGGCCAAGAACCTCGGCATCACCCGCGAGCTGGGGCGCTTCTACCCCCTAGCCCTTGGCGCTACCGAGCAAACCGTGGTGGACATGACCGCCGCCTACGCCGCCATCAATAACGGTGGTATCTACGTGAAACCAACACCGTTTGAGGAGATCCTCGGCCCCGATGGCGAGCTGCTGTGGAGCCGCCGGGTGGATGGCGATCAAGGGCGCCGGGCCGTCAATAGCGACATCGCTGCCCTGATGCTGTGGATGCTGGAGCAGGCGGTGCGGTCGGGCACGGGCGGCGGCGCGGCCCTGCCAGACCGGCCGGTGGCCGGCAAAACGGGCACCTCAGAGGGGGGCCGCGACCTGTGGTTTATCGGCTCGATTCCCCAGCTCACCACTGGGGTGTGGCTGGGCTACGACGACAGCCGCACCACCAGGGACACCAGCGTGGTGGCCACCTACACCTGGCGGGCCTTTATGGCGCCTATCAGCAAGGACCTGCCAGTGCGCCAGTTTCCGCCCAAGCCGCAGCTAGAGGACACCTACCGGCGCGATAAGAAGCAAACTCAGCGCCGCCGTGAACAGGCAGCCAGCCCCAAAAGCTGGCGCGAGCCGGCACCCCAGCCGTTGGAGCTTGATCCCACCCCCAGCCTCAACGAGCAGCCCAATACGCCAGCCGCACCGGCCAGCCCTGCCGCGCCCCAGCCGCAAACACCAAGCACCCCTGCTGCCCCTAGCCCGGCGCCCGCCCCACCGCCACCGCTGGAAGCCCCGCCACCCCCGGTGGTGGCGCCACCACCACCCCCCTAACCCCGCCTTAGGCCTGCAGCCGGGCGGCAAAAAAGCCGTCGCCACCACTGGAGGCTGGCCAGCGCTGCCAGCTCTGCTGCAGCTGCCAGCCGGGGTGATCAGCAAGGAAGCCAGCGAGCAGCTGGCCATTTTCAGCCGAATGCACGGTGCAGGTGGCATACACCAGCTGGCCGCCAGGCTTGAGCAGGGGCAGCAGGGACTCCAGCAGGGCCCGCTGCAGGGGCACCAACTCGATGATCGTTTCTGGGCTGATCCGCCAGCGGGCATCGGCGTGGCGGGCCAGGGTGCCGAGGCCCGAACAGGGGGCATCCAGCAGGATGCGATCAAACCAGCCGAGCCACTCAGGCTTCTCAGCCGCCAACGCGGTGGCATCGGTGGCCAGGGTGTGGATGCACTGCAGGCCAAGGCGGGCGGCATTGACGCCCACCCGGCGCAGGCGCCCCTCGGAGCGATCCACGGCCCAAACCTCACCCTCGTTGCCCATGAGCTCAGCGAGATGGGTGCTCTTGCCACCGGGGGCGGCGCAGGCATCGAGGATCCGCTCGCCGGGCTGGGGATCGAGCAGCAGACCCACCGCCTGGGCAGCGCGGTCTTGCACGCACCAGTGACCCTCGGCGTAGCCGGGCAGGGCGCGCAACTCACCGCTGCGGCCCAGCAGCGTGAGGCCCCCGGGCAGATCCGGCAGGGGGGCCGCCTCGATCCCGGCGGCAGTGAAGGCCTCCAAAGCACCAGCAGGCGTGGTGCGCAGCAGGTTGAGGCGCAGGTCGAGGGCGGGGGGTTGGTTGCAGGCCAGACCGAAGGCCTCGGGATCAGGCCACTGCAACGCCAGCTCAGCGAGCCAGGCGGGCAGGGAATGGCGCAGGCCGTAGCTGGCCGCGGGGTCACTGGGCAGGGGGCCCAGACCATCCCAGGGCTCAGGCCCGGCCTCAGCGCGCCGGCGCCCGCAAGCCCTAAGTAGGCCATTGGCCACCGGCGCCAGCCGGCCGAGTTTGCCCCGTTTCGCCAGCTCCACGGTGGTGCTCACCGCCGCGGAGGCCGGCACCCGGCTGCTGAACAGCAGCTGGTAGAGCCCCAAGTGCAGCAGCCAGCGCAACTTGGGCGGCTGGCGGGCTGCGGGAACCTTGCCGAGGGCATCGAGCCAGGCATCGAGCAGGCGCCGCTGGCGGATGGCGCCGTAGGCAAGTTCGGTGGCTAGGGCCCGGTCGGCGCCCTCAAGGGGATGGCGCTGCAGCTCCCGCTCGAGCGCCACATCGGCGTAGGCGCCAGCGCCCACCGCCAGCAACACCTGCCAGGCAAGCTGGCGCGGCGCCAGGCCAATCGCGGGAGTTTCGGCTGGGGGGGCGAGTGCCAGGGAGTGGGACAGCGGAGGTCAAGGCTCCACAACTAGCGCGCAGGGGTGTGACGGGCTGGGGAGGTGGATGTTTTTTTGCTAGTTAGCTAAGGAGAACTAATTGATAAACACACCATCTCCATCCCCAGCTCCATTTCCAGCCCGCCAACGGTGCTGGGCCAGGGGAAGCTGGCCGGCTGCATCTACGGGGATGCCTTCAGCGAGCAGCAGCTCACGCTGGATCCAGTCGCTGCCTTCACGGCTGGGGTTGAAGCTGATCTGGCCGCGGGCATTCACCACCCGCTGCCAGGGAATGGGCGACGGCAACGGCAGCCGCCGCAGGGCCCAGCCCACCTGGCGGGCGGCGCCCCACACCCCAACCAGCTCAGCGATCTGGCCGTAGGTGGCCAGCTGTCCGCAAGGGATCTGGGCAACGACGGCGTAAACCCGCTGATCAAACGTGGGGGCGGGAGCTTGCATCGAGCGCCGGGCGGGAGGAAGCAAAGCTGGCTTGAGCTTGGGAGACCGAGTGTTGAACCCAGCCTAAAAACAAAAAAGTGACTGCCGAAGGCCTACTTGTCATTAGGGAGACTGGGCATTCGGGAGATGCCCGTGATTCCGCACCTCAACTAAGCCCGACGCCATGCCCCTGCTGCCCCGCCGCTTTGAGCGGCTCAAGGCCGTGCTCGATCGCCGCATGGGCGATCTCACCGTGGTGCTCGAGCACGTGGATAAGCCCCACAACCTCTCGGCGATCCTGCGCAGCTGCGATGCGGTGGGGGTGCTGGAGGCCCATGTGGTGAGCCTGGCGGGCCGCACCCCCACCTTTAATTGCACCTCTAAGGGCAGTGAAAAGTGGGTGCCGCTGCATCGCCATAGCGACGGCGCCAGCGTGGCCCTGTTGCGCCAACTCAAGGACCAGGGCTTTCGGCTCTATGGCACCCACCTGTCGGTGGAAGCGGTGGACTACCGCCAGTGCGACTTCACCGGCCCCAGCGCCTTGGTACTGGGGGCCGAGAAGTGGGGATTAAGCGCTGAAGCGGCGGCATTGGTAGATCAGCCGATCGTGATCCCGATGCACGGCATGGTGCAGTCGCTGAATGTGAGCGTGGCCTGCGCCACGCTGCTGTTTGAGGCGCTGCGGCAGCGGCAGGTGGCCGGGGTGCTGCCCAGCCACGGCGAAGGGGTGCCGGCCGGGCGCTACGACAGCCTGCTGTTTGAGTGGGCCTATCCGGAGGTGGCGGCCTGGTGCCAGCGGGAAGGCCGCCCCTATCCAAGCCTGGATGCCGAGGGGGCCATCAGCGAAACCATGCCCCGCACGATCAAGCTGCGCTACTGATGCTCGGCTACTGATATCTGCGGGCACTGGGCAGCCACAGGGCCAAGCCGAGGGCCAGCAGCTCCAGGAAAATCTGGCGGCCACCGAGCAGCACCACCGCCAGGGCAACGGCAGCGAGAAACTTCTGGAACAGGCTCCAAACGTCGTCGTCATTGGCGTTGCCGCTGCACCAAAGCGCTGCCGCGGCGGAGAGCAGAAGCAGATCCAACCACCAGGGCATGGCTATCCACAGGGTGACTGGGTGCTCCCATTGTGGGGCGCCACTTACAGGCCGTGTCCCCTAGCCCTGCAAGTTTGCAGATTCCGGCTTCGATCGGGGAGGTGGTCGACAAGATCACGATCCTGGAGCTGCGGGCCTTCGGCGAGGACTATCCGGAGGCAGAGCGCTTGCTGCTCTGGGCTTCAGGATCCAGTCCGCTGAGCGCTGCCACCGCTGAGCCAGGTCTCGAGGCCTTCACCTAAAAACGACAGCCCCAGCACCAGCACAAACATGGCCAGGCCCGGGTAGAGGGCGGTCCACCAGATGCCGGTGGGCACGGCGGTGAGGGCCTGCTGCAGGTCGCCGCCCCATTCGGGGATGGTTTCAGGCAGGCCCAGGCCAAGAAAGCCGAGGCCACCGAGCACCAGCACGGCATCGGCGGCGTTGAGGGTGAGCAGCACCGGCACCGAGGTGATCACGTTGCGCAGCAGGTAGCGGCGCAGGATCCAGATCGGGCCGGCGCCAAGCGACTGGGCCGCCTCCACAAACAACTCGGCCTTCACCTGGGCGGTTTGGTTGCGCACCACCCGGAAGTATTGGGGGATGTAGACGACGCAAAGGGCGGCGGCAGCATTGGGCAAGCCCCGGCCCAGCAGGAAGGCCAGCACCACCGAGAGCAGCAGCACCGGCAGGGTGTAGAGGGTGTCCATCAGCAGCACCAGCACCCGATCCACCCAGCCGCCCAGGTAGCCGCTCACCATGCCCAGCGGCACACCGATCAGCAGGGCGATCACCAGGGCCAGCAGCACCACCTGCAGGGCCACGCCACTGCCGGCCAGGGTGCGCACGCACACATCGCGGCCCAAACGATCGGTGCCGCACCAGTGGCTCAGCGAGGGCTGGGCGTAGATGGGATTTTGCAAGCCGGAGTTGGGATCGGCCAGCAAGCCGGCATGCACCAGCAGCGGCGTGAGCAGGGCCACCAGGGCGTAGACCACCACGATCACTAACCCCCAACGGGCCATGCGGGCCGAGAGGCTGGGGGCGCGGCGCAGCGATAGGAGCATGGCGCGACCTTACGCAGCTAGGCGGCGGGCGGCAACAGCCACAGATCCAATCCCTGGGGCTGAAAGCTGCGGAAATCGCGATCGAAACCGATCAAGGGCCAGCTGATGCCCCTCCAACCCAGCGGGGGCCCCGTGGATTTTGAACTCGTTAACGGCCTGCGGGAGGTCGGGTGCTGGTGCTCACGGGCGCCCGCCAGACGGGCAAAACGGCCCTGTGCCGACACCTGTTTCCGTAGCACCACTACGTGACGCTCGACCTGCCCAGCGAAGCCGCAGCGGCCGAACACGACCCGGCCAGCTTTCTGGCTCGGCACCCGCTGCCATTGCTGATCGATGAGGTGCAGTACGCGCCGAGCCTGATTCGTCATCTCAAAACTGTGGTCGACGCCGACCGAAAGGCCTGCGGGCAGCTGGTGCTGACGGGATCGCAGCCCTTTGCCCTGATGCAGAACGTGGGCGACAGCCTGGCGGGACGGGCGGCGGTGCTGAGCTTGGAGAGGCTGGGGCTCGCTGAAATCCAGGCGGCAGCACCGGGGGTGGAGCTGCCGGAGATCATGTTGCGCGGGGGCTTCCCAGAGTTGTGGAGCCAGCCGGCCATCAACGCCGGCGACTTTCACCGCTCCTACGTGAGCACCTACCTGGGGCGCGATCTACGCAGCTTGCAACAGGTGGGCAACCTGCTGCAATTCGAGCGCTTCTTGAGAGCTTGTGCGCTGCGTTCGGGCCAACTGCTCAACCGGGCCGAGCTCGCCCGGGATGTGGGCATCGCCAGCAGCACCGCTGGGGAATGGTTGTAGCTGCTGGAGCGCAGCGGCCTGGTGTTTTTGCTTGAGCCATGGTCTTGGAGTGCAGACGGGTTTGGCAACACGGGCAAACGGCTGATTCGCAGCCCGAAGCTCTATTGGAGCGACACCGGTTTGCTTTGCTGGCTGATGGGCATCGACAACCAGGCCGATCTGCTGCGCTCTCCCCTGATTGGGGCCCTCTGGGAAACGCTGGTGGTGGGGGACCTGCGGCGGGCGCTGCTGATCGGCGGTGGAGCGGGGCGGTCGCTTCTGGCTAGACGATGCCAAATGGAGCGAACTTCCCGGATCCAGCGACGCGCGTCGGCGGCATCAGGTGGCCGCTCATAGGTCTGCACTAGGACCTCATCAGCCAAGGTCGGCCGCCGCCGCAACTGCAGGCGGCCCGAATCAATGCGGGCCAGATCGAGCAGGTTGCTCACGAGGCTGCCCATGCGCAGGGCCCCCTGCTGGCGCTGTGGCCTCAAGACCCGGCGTGCGCAGCTCATGGGCCACGCCATCCACAAAGGAGCGCTGCCGCTCCCAGGGAACCGAAAGGCGCTGCTGAAGATCGTTGAAAGCAAGGGCGACGGGCTGCAGCTCCTCGGGCTGCTCGGCCACGGGAATCTGGTCCCAGGCCAGGGGCGACGGCTGGGTAGCGGAGAGATGATTTGTGAATTCCTGCAGGGGCTGCACCAGACCCCTCTGCAACACAAGGCGCAGCAGGCCATTGGTGAACAGGCTGGTTACACCGGCGGCCACCACCAGCAGCCAGAAGGCCAGGCGCTCCTGCTGCACCGAGGCGGTCACGTTTTGCTGCACCAGCAGGGTGGCAGCGCTGCCATCCACCAGGGCCAGGGGCACCTGGCTCACCAGCCACTCCTGGCCGCCACGGCTCTGCAGCACAGGCATCGACTTGAGCTCTGAAGGGCGGCCTCCAGCAGGGGCTCTAGCTGGCGGCGTTCGCTGGGCCGGCTGCAGTGGAGAAATCCGCAATGGCCAGCGGGCTATGGCGCAACAACCAGACAATCCTCTGATTCTGCGCAGCTTGCCCCTGTTGGCACGGCGGCAAAACAGCGCAATACTTACTCAGTGTTTCAGTCGTCGAGCCGCTTTTCCATGACCTCCAGCCTCCAATCCAAGCTTCTGGCCCAACGCGCGCTGTTCCAGCGCCTCCATAGGTCCAAGAAGCGCAGCAAGCTTCAAGCCGGCTTCACATTGGTGGAACTGCTGATCGTTGTGATCATCATTGGCATCCTGTCGGCCATCGCCATTCCTGCATTTCTGAACCAGCAAGAAAAAGCCAGAGCAAAGGCAGCCGATTCAACCGTGATGGGAGCAGCACGAGCATGCGCCGCTCTTCAAATTGATAACGAACAGGCTTCGTTCGTTGCGCCAGCTGGTATTACTCCCACCACATGTGCCGCAACCGGGACCGTGCAAACTTATACATCTTTGGTTGCTAATTTTCCCGGCATCACACAAGCTGTTGCAACCATAGCAGCCAATGGCGGCGTCTCACTTACCACTCCAGCAGTCCCATAGAGCTATCCCAATAAGACCAGATCCTCACTTTTCCTATCCATCTATCTAATACTTTAGAATCATGCATCCCCGCTGATTACGATCCAAGTAGTTGTCAGCATTAAATCTCTTCCCTGGGCAAGCTCCGGGGGAGAGATTTTTTACTAGATGCCAAGCCCCACATATTCCTTGCGCCCCATAAGCAAGCCAAGCGGGAAAGCGAGCAGAGAGAGGCCTTGGCGTAGTCAGCTCAAAACTCAGCAAGTCACCGCAGCTCCATTGCCTTGTGCGACCAGCTACTCAGCAAAACTACGCTTTTATCATAAGTTTACTGCTTACACAAAATGCTATCAGGAATACCGATTTTACAAATATCATGCAATCGAGCAGCGTTCAATCTAATCAACTACAGCCCCGACCAGGCATCAACAGCCAGTCCAGCCAGCAGCATCCTCACTTGATATTTCCGGTTTAAAAGACGCACGGCGCCCCATTGCTCGATGGGCCAGGGATGGCGGCACCGATTCGCTACGAAGTTATTAGTGGTGAGCTAATCCGCAACGGACCACCCATAAAAGCCCAAGGACGATTGGTGGATTCCAGCGCCAGCAATCCCCGTCAACCGACTTATCGAATCAGCGTGCAGGATTCAAACGGCGTTATCTATAAAACTGCTAGCGCCGACGGCGCCCAGTGCCGCGTGCGTTCGATCACGGGCTGATCCCCGTAATAGCAGTACAGTAAGACGTACGTCTGCTAGCAGGGCTAAAAGCCGATGGACGCGATCTCCTACAGCACCGCCCGTGCCCATCTGGCGGGCACGATGAACAAGGTGTGTGAAAACCATGAACCAGTAGTAATCACACGCCGCGGCGAGCCCGCCGTGGTGATGCTCTCCCTGGCCGATTACAAGGCAATGGAAGAAACCACCTTTCTCCTGCGCAGCCCTGCCAACGCCCAGCGCCTGCTCCGCTCTATCGCCTGCCTAAACAGCGGTGGCGGAGAAGAACACGATCTACTGCCGTGCGACTGATTTTCTCCCCAGAGGCCTGGGAGGACTACATGCACTGGCAGCAACACGATCGCAAGATCCAGCAGCGCATCAACCGACTGATCAACGAGATCCGCCGAGATCCCTTAACGGGGATCGGCAAACCCGAGCCCCTTCGTCATGCCTTAACCGGCTACTGGTCGCGGCGCATCGACGCTGAACATCGCATTGTCTACTGCATCAGCGCGGGCGACCTGCTGATCGCCCAGCTCCGGCATCACTACTGACTGCTGCTGCAGCCAGCACCTGCTTCAACTCCGCCACACAATCACCATCAAGCCGGCCGGCATCCGCCTCCTGCTGCACCACCGCCAGCCCCTCCTGGATCTTGGCGCTGTTGCTGTACGGGCGGCGGCTCACCACCGCATCAAACACATCGGCTACGGCCACGATCCGGCCCTCCAGGGAGATCGCCTCACCCTTGAGCCCCTTGGGATAGCCGGAGCCGTCAAGGCGCTCATGGTGGTGGCTGATCACATTGCAGAGCACCTGGGCGCCGGGCAGGGCGCTCAGGTCGTACTGACCGAGCACCTTGCCGATCATCTCCAGCCCCAGCTCAACATGGGTGTTCATCACCTGCCGCTCCTCGTCCGTGAGCGGGCCCTGCTTAAGCAGGATCCGATCGGGGATGCCGATCTTGCCGATGTCGTGCAGGCGGGAGAAACGGGCGATCTGATCGACGGCATGGGCGCTGAGGCCCCGGCGCTCAGCTAGCCCCTCGGCGATCAGGCGCGAATAGTGGGACACCCGGTTGAGGTGACCACCGGTTTCGAAATCCCGCAGGGCGGCGAAATCGAGGGCCACCTCGGCAGCCACATAGAGGGAAGCCAGGGCATTGAAGTGGTTGCGCACCGTGAGGCCGATCAACTCGGCCAACGCCTCCAGGGCGGCCTGCTCCGCTTCTGAGAAGGCCGCCGCCTCGGGGGCATGGAAACCCACCACAACATCCAGCGTGCCGTCCTGGCTCACCGTCAACACCACCGACGACCCACCAGGCTCCAGCGGACTGCTGTCGTAAATCAGCGTGAGCCGCTGCAGCTCCCCATCCATCCGTTCGCAGGTGAGACGCTGCACCTGGGGCACCACATCCCGCACCTTGCGCTGCAAGACCTGCAATTGCTCCTGAAGCGGATCAGCAGGTGACGACTGCAACTTTGTAGTCCTCTTTCATTTTTGCTTTGAGACAGCGCCATCCGTGGAATGAAGGGCTGCCTGGGGCTGGACTGTCGCAAGCGTAGTATCACTGCTTTTGTACAGGTTGTACAGAATCAGGGAGAGCTTTCAGCACCCACCCACCCCCTGCTCAGGGACTCAGTTGTCATCAGCCCGCTGGCTCTGAGAGCTGCAGCATCAACGTCGATGCACTGATTGGCGAGGGACGAAATCCGAGTGAGCGGTAGAACGCGGCCGCCTGCTCATCGACCGCGTGCACCAGCAGTGCTCTGGCGCCGACTAAGCGCCTGGCGGCAAGGCTTCGCCGCAGGGCGTCGGCCATGTTGCGGCGCAAGGCACCAGGCACTTCCGCCAGCACGATCGCTCCAGCCGAGAGGCTCAGGAGAGCGCATGCCAGGGCTGCGGCATCGCGAGCAGACGCTCGATGCTGGCCTGATCCTTGGCGACAGCGCAGGGATCGTCCACATCAGCCAGCAGGACCGTTGTCTGCTCTGGCGTCAGGGAGAACAGCGTGCGATCCAGAAGCACATACCGCGCCCGCTCCTTGCGCTGCGAGGCCTGCAGTTGCTCCTGAAGCGGATCGGCAGGTGACAACTTCAACTTTGTAGTCGTCATTCATTTTGACTCCGGGGCAACGCCAAGCGTGGTGTGTGTGTGTGTGGTTCTGTACGGTCTGTACAGAATTAAGGAGAGCTTTCAGCACTCCACCCACCGCCTGGCCGGTTTTCAACCACCCCGCCGCTCCAGCAGGCAGCTTGCTTAATTTGCCCCAATGGCCACCGGCAAGCGGGAGCTCAGCCGCCCCCCATCGGCCCAGGCCTGCGCCAATTCCAGCTGCAGCACCCCCGCACCAGCGGGCTGGGCCCGGAAGCCATCGCTGGCCGCCAACGCATCGAGCACCACCCGGTTTTGGGCTGCGCCGCTGCCCAGCTCGCCATGCAGGCCGTAGGCCGGTCCGCAGCGCATCAGCACCTTGCCCCGCCAGATCGGTTCAGCCGGCTTACCCAATGAATAGGTGATCGGGCCAGAAGCAGTATCGAGATGCAGCACCACGCTGCGGCCCGCCAGGTTGCAGGCCGGCGCCAGCCCGGCGGGATCGGCCAAACCCCGCGCCTGGAGCAAATCACCGCGCACCAGCTCCAGGGTGCGCTGGGCCACAGCCCGCTCCCGCAGCAGGCGGCCAAAGCGCTGGCTCGTGGCCCCCTCCGCCACCAGCGCCTGCAGGATCACGCCACTGAGGCCGCAACCAATCGCCAGGGCCAGCAGCAACTCCACCAGAGAAAACCCTTGCTCCCCTTTCACAACGCCTCCTCGGCCCGGCAGGCGCTGCTGCTAGGCGAATCGCCCTGCCCGCCCTCGTAGCGGCCCAGCCGCACCACCCCCAGCGGCAGCGACATCACCAAACAACGGCGCAGCTCCGTGCCCGCTGCGCTGATCACAACCGTGCCGCCATCCAGCACCAAACCGTTGCTGCTGAAACGCAAGGCCCCAGGCAAGTTGGAGCCGATAGCCACCCCGGTGGCCTCATTGGGCTGAAGCTCAACATCAGCCAAGCCGCAGCCGGGCAGGCTGCCGCCACTGGGCTGGCGCCAACCGCTGGGGCCCAGCTCGAGGGCGCAGGGCTGGCCCAGGCTCTGGGCTTGGCGGCGCGCCTGCTCTAAGCCCCAACCCAGCCGCCGGCTGGTGGTTTCCACCCGCATCCGCGCCAGGCTGCGCTGGCCGCCGTCTATGGCCAGGCTGGCCAGCAAGCCCAGCACACTCACCGTCACCAGCAGCTCAGGCAGGCTGAAGCCAGCACTGGCCTGGCGTTGCTCAGAGCGCCGCATCGCTCGGCTCCGCTGCAGGTTGGGATCCACACAAGCCGTAGGCCGCTGGGCTGAGCCAGCGCTGCCGCTGCTCACCACCAGCACCAGTCACCTGCAACCGCACCAAGCCGCCGGGTTCGGCGCTCACCTGGCGCACGGGGCCCTCGCCACTGGGCAGGCTTTGCAAATGGGCCGCAAGCCAGCTGCTGGCTGCCGTGCAATCAACGGCAATCGCTGTGCCGGCCAGGGCCGTGAGCTGGGCCTGGCTAGCCAGGAGCGCTGCCTCCAGCTGGGCAGCCTGCTGCTGCTGCGCTTCCGCCTGGCGCGCCCAGCTGACGCTGCCCGACCACAACTGCAAGGAGCAACTCGACGAGGTCACAAACATCGCCGAAGCCACCATCGCTTCCACCAAGTTCATGGCGCCACCCCATTGCTGGTGCGGCCACGCAAACCGAGCTCCCGCACTGCCAGCAGCTGCTGGCTGCCGGGGCCTTCAGGGGTAATGGTGCGGGACAGCTCCAGGCCATAGGCCGCCCGCAGGGCACGGGGCTGCTCCGCCGTGGGCTGCAGCTCCAAGGTGGCGGCAGCTCGGCCCCGCTGCAAGCCACCGGCCGCAAGGGCGCCATCCCAATGGGGGCCGTCAAAAGCCACCAAGCGGTAGGCCACCGGGCCCACCTGGCCGGTTTGGCCCACGACGGGGGTAGCTGGCGCCGCCAGCAGGTGCTGGGCCGCCGACATCAACTGATCTTCCGCCTGCCGCAACCGCTGGCCGGCCTGCACCTGGCTGCGGGCCTGCAGCGCCGCCGCCTGCAGCGAAACGCTGCTCAGCACAAGCAGCAGCGAGGCTGTGGCAGAGAGGGGCAACAGAAAACCAGCCGCCATGGGAGGAGGGCTGGCTAAGGAACGGGGGTACCGGGCCATGGAGCACCTGGCGCACAACGACCCGATCAGTGTTCCCACGGGCGGCATCACCGTTGAAGACTTCACCCAAAGCCGGATCCACAAGGAGATCGCAGCCTCCCATCGAGGCCCTTCCCCTAGAGCAACTCGAAGCCCTAGCGGAAGCCCTGCTCGATTTTCAGGGTCCGGACGACGTGGCCGCCTGGTTCGCGGCAGCCTCCTGAATTCCGTACAGCCTGTACAGAATTCGGGAGACAAAATTTTTAATACCCACCATGCGAATCAACGAGCCAATCAGCGCCCTACTGGTTCAGCTTGAGCACGGCCATGAAGGCTTCTTGGGGCACGTCGACTTTGCCCATGGCCTTCATGCGCTTTTTGCCCTTGGCTTGCTTTTGCAGCAACTTTTTCTTGCGGGAGATGTCACCGCCATAGCATTTGGCAAGCACATCTTTACGCATGGCACTGATGCTTTCGGAGGCAATGATGCGGCTACCGATCGATGCCTGGATCGGAATCTTGAATTGCTGGCGGGGGATCAGCTCCTTGAGTTTCTCCACCAAACCCTTACCCACGTTGTAGGCCTTATCGCGATGCACAATCGTGGTGAGGGGATCGGCCTTTTCGGCATTTATCAATACATCAAGGCGCACCAACTCATTTTTGCGGTAGCCGATCAGGCTATATTCCATTGAGGCATAGCCCTTGGTGCGCGACTTCATCTGGTCAAAGAAGTCTGTAACCACCTCAGCCAGCGGCATCTCGTAGTGGAGAGTTACCCGATCGGTGGTGATGTATTTCATATCGATGAATTCACCGCGCCGCTCCTGGCACAGCTCCATCAAGGCGCCGTTATAGATATTCGGGGTATAAATTTCGAGCTTCACATAGGGCTCTTCTATAGATTCACGCTTTTGCGGGTCGGGCAGGGTGGCTGGATTGTCCACCATCATGACGGTGTTATCGAGCATGTTCACCTGATAGATCACCGATGGCGCGGTAACGATCAAATCAAGGTTGTATTCCCGCTCCAGCCGCTCCTGCACGATTTCCATGTGCAGCAAGCCGAGGAAGCCGCAACGGAAACCAAAGCCCATGGCGCTGCTGGTTTCCGGCTCATATTTGAGCGCGGCATCAGAGAGCTGCAGCTTGTCTAGGGCTTCGCGCAGATCAGGGTATTGGTCAGCATCGGTGGGAAACAGGCCGCAGAACACCATGGGCTTGGCCTCGGTGTAACCGGGCAGCGGCTCAGCGGCAGGATTTGATGCCAGCGTGATGGTGTCGCCAACACGGGCATCGGCCACGGCCTTGATCGAGGCGGCCATGTAACCCACCTCGCCAGCATGGAGGGAATCCACCTGGCGCTGATCGGGCGCCATCACGCCCACCTCATCCAGTTCCACCACCTTGCCGCTGGCCATCAGCAGCACCTTGTCGCGCTTGCTAATCGAGCCGGAGATCACGCGGAAATACACGATCACGCCCCGGTAGGCGTCGTAGTAGGAGTCGAATATCAGGGCCCGCAGCGGCTCGGCCACTTTGTCGGCGGGAGCCGGAACCCGATCCACCACAGCCTGGAGGATTGCAGGCACTCCGAGGCCTGTTTTGGCCGAGCAATGGATTGCATTGGAGCAGTCGAGCCCGATAATTGCCTCAATTTCTTCAGCGATGCGGTCTGCATCAGCACCAGGCAGATCGATCTTGTTGAGAACAGGAATGATCTCAAGATTGTTTTCAAGGGCCAGGTAGACATTGGCCAGGGTTTGGGCTTCCACCCCCTGGCTGGCATCTACTACCAGCAGGGCGCCTTCACAAGCCTGCAATGAACGGCTTACTTCGTAGGAGAAGTCGACGTGCCCAGGGGTATCAATCAGGTTGAGGATGTAGACCTCGCCATCGGCCGCGGTGTATTCCATGCGGGCGGGCTGGAGCTTGATGGTGATGCCGCGTTCGCGCTCCAGCTCCATGTTGTCGAGAAACTGCGCCTGCATGTCGCGAGCCGCAACGGTGCCCGTATCCTGCAGGAGCCGGTCGGCCAGGGTTGATTTCCCATGGTCGATGTGGGCGATGATGCAAAAATTACGGATCCGCTGAACGGGAACGTCAGTCATCGCGCCGGCGGAGGCTTCATGGGTGCTCCTGCCAGCCTAGGAGACGGAAGCCTGGGGCGAAACGGCCAGCTGGCCTACCAATCGAGAGATCGCCTCCAACTACCCGCAAAGAAATCGACAAACCTATAGGATTGCCAATTAGTTATCAAGCAAAACTATATTCATGGATCAGTCGCACCTTCCCAAGCCGCAAGCCCGAGAGGATCGCCGGCTTGTGAATCGGGATGAGGCTCTGAACCTGCTGTTTGCCGCAGCCCAGGATGTGGCAAGGGAGGAGGGCAAGCTGGCTGATGGCGTGTATGGCTCCCTGGAGCAGTCGCACATCAGTTCCACCAGCTTCACGCTGAAGAGTGCCAGTGGCCAGATGATTGCCCGGTTTCCCTGGCTAAGGCAAGGGAGGTGATCGGTATTCGGCGTCAGATTGCGCGAGATATTACCCGCAAGGCAGGGCTGGAGATCACACCTTATGCAAACGACCAATCAAATAAACGTAATTTACGTAATCTCCCTGAGGAAATCCGGGCGATTACCTGGGCGATCAGCAGTGGCCGTAGATTTCCGGCTAAGGGCTACCAGAGGCGCGACATCTGGATCGGTCTGCTGCTTTTGATCCCAGGCATCATCCCAGGGGTGCTGTATCTGGGCTGGATCGCGCAGAAGCGCCGTCGCTATGAAAAAAGACTCAAAGAGCTGGTAACTCGGTGGCGTACCAACGGGCGGCAGGAGCCTGCTGCGAACCTATTCGCCCATTTCCACCTGGACTAAGCCAGGCACTGGCCCAGCCGTCCTAAGCTGCAGACTCATACCGGCTGGCCCAAATGAGCAGCGAAACCACTAGCGCAGCCCCCGCCCAAGACCCCCACGCCCTGACGCTGGAAAACGTGGAGCGCACCCTCGATGAGCTGCGCCCCTACCTAATGGCCGACGGCGGCAACGTGGAAGTGGTGGAAATCGACGGCCCGATCGTGAAAGTGCGCCTGCAGGGCGCCTGCGGCAGCTGCCCGAGCAGCACGATGACGCTCAAGATGGGGATTGAGCGCAAGCTAAGGGAGGCGATTCCCGAGGTGAGCGAGGTCATTCAAGTTATATAAACCAACCAAGTCGAAATACAAATCAATTCCAGCCGCTGGCCATCGATTCACCACAATAAATGCACAACCAGGGCTTCCATTGTTGGAGCCTCAAAATATAATTAAGCCCGGCTTGCGACCGCCCAGCGACCTATGACTTAGCAAGTCAACTAGGGGCTCCTGGGAAGGCATCATCTTTGAGATTGTACCAATCTCAAAGAGCGATATGCGTCGAATCGGCCTTGACCAGGACAATTGACGCTTCCTTCAACTGCCGAGCACCACAGATACACCGACGTCACCTTCCTAGACGCATTGGGAAAATGAATTGCTCAAGCACCTGCGGTTCTGTGATGAGGAAATGCAGGCTCTGGCGTGGGCCATCAGCCAGGGGGTCTTGGGTATGGCTAATCCGTCGTTATTTGGCCTACCGCAAAGCTGTTGAAGATCTCATTCTTCGCTGGCGCATGAATGGCAAACGAGACCCCGACCCGTACTTTTTCAAGCTTTACAGCCGAAAAGGGTAGTCAGGCGTTAACAACCATCACAAAGGTGTCCATGCTGAGCACTGCCGTTTGCGGGCACCTTCCCCAGCCCTAGGCTGAATCCAGCACCCCTGGCAGAGTCAACGAAGAAGCCGGGATCCTTCAGTGGAGTAGTGAGGATGTCTGGCCCCTTTAACCGACGCCTGCGAGTGGCCAAGGTGCTGATGCATGCTCTCGTCGCCAGTCGGCGCTCCGAAGATCACGGTGTAATCACCGTGGCAGTGGGAATCGTGGCGGCCCTGGTGCTGATCCTCAGCGGTGCGGCGATCGTGCAGTTGAGCAGCGGCAACCTGCGCGGGGTGTTTGCCTCCTCCGACACCCGCCAGGCGCGAGGGGCTGCGGCCGAGGGCACGGATCTGATGATCGACACATGGAACCAGCCCCAGAACCGTCGGCTGCTCGTATCGGGCCAGACCCCCACCACCTGGAACGCAGCCAACCTCAGAAGCCCCTGTTTTGAGTCAACCACCAACACCCGGCCCGGCCCCAACAATGACGGACTTCCCGATCAAGCCGCCATCAATTTGGGTGATGGCCAGTGGCGCAATGTGGTGAGCGGAGCAGTGGCCACTGCCACGCAGGATGGGCGGCAGTTCAGGCTGGTTCGGATCAGTTTCACCGCCTCAAACGGCGGCGCCACCCCCAATCCCCGCGGCCTGCGGCGCACCGCAACCCCTGGGGCTGCCGCCACCGGCGACACCCTGCCCGCGGGAGTCACCAGCTGGGACCAGCTGGTGAACCTCGATGATCCGGATGGTCTCGGCAACGCCCAGCCCGGGAGCAACAGGGGCTTTGTGGTGCTGGAGGTGGAGGGACGAGTGGTGCGCAATGGCCAGGTGATAGCCAACTCCCGAGAAACCCGCGAATTCGAGGTGCTGCCCAAGTGCTGCGGCGCCTCGGTGGGAAGCAACAACTCCGGCGGCATGAACTACGCAGGCACCACTGGCTCGCTGGGCTCAGACAGCCGCGTGTGCAATCTCCAGTATGGAGTGGTTACAGGCTTCAACGATGGCTGGCATTGGTCGTATTTCGCCAACGACCAATTCACCCAGAGGAATCCCATCACAGGCGCGGTGGAGCGCTATTCGCCGATTCTTGGCGTGGTGGCAAACCCTGGCGATCTCTTCGAGCGCCGTAACTGCCGGGTGCGACCCGGCCGGGGCAAACTTCAATCTGGGGACTGCCCGGAAACATTCCAATCAGGCGATCCACGCGGCAACGATTCCAGCTTCAACACCAACATCCGTGGTGCTGGTGCACCCGATGCTGCTGAGCTGATCTGCCAGCAAACAGGCACTCCCAGCTATTTTTCTGGTCCTGAATCTGATATCCGCGGCACATCGGCATCATGTTCACCGATCGTGCCTCTCCAAGCGACGGCCTTTCCCAACGTCAACGACTTTGTCCTCGGATGGACCGCAGGCTGGGGACCAAGAAACATCATCACCCTGGCTACGGCCACCACCAACCAAGTGGCCAATGCAGCCATCTGGCCCAGCCTCAGCACCGACAACGGCGACGGCACAAGACCCAACAGCCAGGCCACCCTTCGCCTGCGCACCAACAATGAGGCCAACCGGCAGCGGGTGGAGCTCTGCTTGACCGATAAGACAGCGGCAAGCTCCGACAACTGCACAGCCAACACCTGGCTGAATGTGACAGCTTCTGAGGCACCGAACAGCAACTTCTACGGGCTCGGAGCCAGCGCCACGGGCAGCCAGGACTTCCTCGGCGCAAACAACCTTTCAAACACTCCAGCTACAAATTTAATAATACTTGGCAACGCGACCACAGCAAATACCCAATTGTTCAGAGACGTCAACCTCGACAGCTTTTCAGGGCCGCGACTGCAGACGCCATTCCTGGAGTTTGCCGTGCAAAAATCAGCTGCCTTTGATACTAACGATCTGCTAATTATAGAGGCATCGCCTGATAACGGAACCACCTTCTATCCGCTGACCTCCGCATCCATCCAGGGAAGCGCCATCACAACAAACGCAGCTGGCACAACATTCCGCCTAGGGCTTCCATTTTCCGGTTCCAACGTTCGCATCCGGTTTCGCGATGGAAACGGATGGGCCACCGGTGAAAACATCACAATTACCGACCTCGAGATCAGTTCCGTCAATCCCCCGGCGGCAAGCACGCAATCCCTCTATCCGATCTTCCGCGGCCCCTGGTGTCAGTTCAGCAGCAGCTCCCCCGTCACGGCCGAGCCGGGCTTCCATTGCATCGGTCCCACCGTCAACCAATTCGACGGCGGTCGCGTGTTCATCGACACCACCGGCGGCCCCTTGAGTTTTGTTTATAACGAACCCACCACCACCGACCGGCGATTCGGCATTGCCAATACGGCAAATCCGGAACGCTTCATCTTCCTTTCGCAGTCACCCGCCCAATTCACCCACGTCTTTTGCCCCTCCATCGTATCCGAATGCGCCAACGTCATCGATGATCAAACCTACAACTTCTCCGCCGTTGGCGAGCCTGATCGACTCAACTTCTTCGGTCGCAACACTGGATCAGCCGGCCAGGAGCAGAACGTTTCAATTACAACGCCGTTTGGACAAACCGCCAAGGTAGGTGGCGTGTGGTTCTATCTACCCCAGGGGTTCGTGGAACTCACCATCAATGACTCTGGAGCAGCCGGCAGCGTTCCAGCAGGCTTCTACACCAACAACGAAGACAACTGGAGCTTCTACGGCCGAATCTGGGTGAAGAACTTCAAGCCCTTCGGCGCATTCCACCTGAGACTGCCCGATTCCAGGGTGGCTGGGGCTGGCGCCCTGGGGGTTGCCAACCCCGCCCAGTTCACCTCCCAGAGCGGTGTCGACTGGGTCGCCCGTGCCACCACCAGTGCCCGACTTTGGTGACCTTCCCACAGCGCGTGCAGCGGCGCCTCCGGGAGCTGCATCCCCAGGAACGGGGTGGCTTTCTGGTTGAGGCGTTGGTGGTGAGCGTGATCGTGACCGTTGCCCTGCTCGGCACACTCAGCGTGTTCAATATTTCCTCCCAGCTGCGCAATCGGGCAGGTGAACGCAGCCAACTCAACGACGCCATCGACGCCGATCTGGCAGCCATTGAGGATCGGGCTGCAGACCTCACCTGTTGCACCGGAGTGTGCAGGCTGGGCTTGGCCGGCGTGACCACAGACAACACGGCCCCCTTCACCCAGCCGTGCAACACCGCCAATCGACGCGACGATCGCTATTTCTACCCTCAACTTGATTCGGATACTGTGACTGCCGGCAGTGAGGCGGAAACCGTGGATGCCCTCTGCCGGGAACCCGTGCGCGGAATCATCAGCGATGCCGTGTTGATCGAGTTCAACACCATCCCGGTCAATGGCGCCCTCACGACAGGCGGTGGCGCCCGGGCTCCGATCGTGCGCCTCAACAGCGTTCAGAACCAGCTGGGCAATCAGAACATCCTTCAGGTCACTTACACCGACACCAACAGCGGGAACGCGGTCGTGCGCGTCGCGCGCGTGGTGCCCCCCATGGCCCGCTTCTGCCCATGACGCGTCCTCGACCTCCCAGCAGCGGCTTCAGCCTTCCGGAAATGTTGATCACGGTGGTGATCCTCGGCGTGATCGCTGCCATTGGAACCGACTCCCTGGTGAACCTCGCCCGGCGCGAGCGCGCCAACTCTGTGACCACCGAACTGACGGGTTGGCTCGATCAGGTGAGTCGCGATGCCAGCCGCTTCAATGCCCAGGCCGGTGGCGCCCTCTGCACCGTGACCATCAGCACCGGCACCGTAGCCGTCGGAGCCCAGCTGGCCAGGATCGAACCCGCTGCCTGCGCCTCCCAAAACATCCTCACGCTGTCGGACCTCTACGCCAACAACGCCAGCGCCACTATCACCGGCACCCCATCCCAGTTTGTGTTCACCCCACGCGGGACCCTCTCCACCACCACCAACGCCGCTCTTCCCAACGGCCAGGTGCTGATCAATATCAACGTGAACAATGAGCGTCCCCTCCGCTGCATACGCCTAGTGGGCCTGATCGGGGTGCTGGAGGTGGGGCGCAACAACGCGGCCGCAACGGGTGCCTGCACCGAGTGGGGTCGGGTGTAACGCAATGACCAATCCCGTCTCCAGCCCGAAGCTCCCCAGGCCCCAGGCCCCATCCCAGCACGGGTTCACCCTCGTGGAACTGCTGGTGGCCCTGGCGATCAGCGCCCTGTTCGTGCCCCTGATCTGGAGCAGCATTCAGGGAGCCATTCGATTTTTCGAAGCCAACCTCTGGCAGGTGCAGCTTGAGCGTGATCTGAACCGTGTTTCAACCCTTCTCGATGCGGAGGCGGAGGATGCCTGTGTGTTCGGCACCACCGCCGCGCCAGCCGCCTGCGCCGCAGCCGCTCCCGTGTGCGCCGCAGCGGCAAACCAACTGCGCATGCGCGTGACCCTGTTGGATGCCAACAGTGTTCCCACCGGCGCCGATGCGGTGATCCTTTACACCCGCAACACGGCGACCAACGAGCTCCTCCGCTCTGGCCCCCAGATCCTGGCAAACGGCCGGCTCGATCCCGCCAACACAGCCGCCAACGACCAGCTGGTGATGCGTGGCGTCACCGGCTTCGCCGTGACCCCCAACAACGACTGTGACACCGCCACCGTGACCATCACCGCTACCCCTGTGGCCCCCAACACCTTCACCACTACGCAGGGATTCGGCAATCCCGTGACCCGCACTATCGGCCTGCGCACCGGCTCTCGCCCTTATGTGGACTGAGTTGCATCCATGTCCAGCCCCCCCGATGAGCTGCGCCCCTATCTGATGGCCGACGGCGGGAACGTGGAAGTGGTGGAAATCGACGGCCCCATCGTGAAGGTGCGCCTGCAGGGCGCCTGCGGCGGCTGCCCCAGCAGCACGATGACGCTCAAGATGGGAGTCGCCGAAGTGGTGCAGGTGCTCTGAGCACCACGGGGCACCACTCCGTTGGCTTTTAGGCTCCCCCCAACCGCCCCGCCCCCGTGCTCGACCAGCGCCTCCTGCGCGACAGCCCTGAGCTGATCACCACCCAGCTGGCCCGCCGGGGCATGGCGCTAGACCTCGCTCCGCTGCAGCAGATCGCTCGCCAGGAGAGGGATCTCGAGGAGCAGCGCAGCAACTTTCAAGCCGAAGGCAACCGCATCGGCAAGACCGTGGGGCAGCTGATCCAGGGCGGATCTGCCCCAAACAGCCCCGAAGTGCAGGCCCTGCGCGATCAGGGCAACGCCATCAAGCAGCAGGTGGCCGCCCTCGAGGAGCAGGAAAAAGCCCTCGAGCTGCAGCTGCGCGATGCCCTATCGGCCCTGCCCAACCTGCCCTCGCCCGAGGCGCCTGATGGTCGCAGCGAAGCCGACAACATCGAGATCAAGCGTTGGGGCAGCCCCCGGGTAGAAGACGGCCTGCAGGAGCACTGGCAGATCGGCGAGCGGCTCGGCCTGTTTGAAACCGAGCGCTCGGTGCGCATCGCCCAGAGCCGTTTCATCACCCTGATGGGCGCTGGCGCCCGCCTGGAGCGGTCCCTGATCAGCTTCATGCTCGATCTGCACACCGCCAAGGGCTACCGCGAGGTGATGCCGCCGATCCTGGTGAATTCCGCCAGCCTCACCGGTTCGGGCCAGCTGCCCAAATTCGCCGAGGAGAGCTTCCGCTGCGCCGACGACGACCTCTGGCTCACCCCAACCGCCGAGGTACCAATCACCTCCCTGCACCGCGACGAGGTGATTCCTGCCGAGCAGCTGCCGCTCAAATACGCCGCCTACACCCCCTGCTTCCGCCGCGAAGCCGGCAGCTACGGCCGCGACACCCGCGGCCTGATCCGCCTGCACCAGTTCAACAAGGTGGAGCTCTACTGGTTTTGCCATCCCGACCACTCCGCCGCCGCCCACCAGCAGATCACCGCTGACGCGGAAGCCGTTCTGGAAGCCCTCGAGCTGCCCTACCGCAAGATCGAGCTCTGCACCGGTGATATGGGCTTCTCCGCCGCCCGCACCTACGACCTCGAAGTGTGGCTGCCAGGCGCCGGCTCCTACCGCGAGATCTCCAGCTGTTCGGTGTGCAACGACTTCCAGTCCCGCCGCTCCGCCATCCGCTTCAAAGATGGCAAAAACACCCGCCTGCTCCACACCCTCAACGGCAGCGGCCTCGCCATCGGCCGCACCATGGCCGCCCTGCTCGAAACCGGCCAGCAGGCCGATGGCTCCGTGCGCCTACCCGCAGCCCTAGTGCCTTACTTCGGGGGCGACACGATCGCAGCGGGGTGATGGATCAAACCCAACACCTGAGCACCCAACTGGAAGGTAATGGAGCGTCTGGTGGATGGCTACACCCTTGAATTCATTGGTGCCACCCTTCTCTGCGTCGACATCCACTGGGTGGGTCACGGCTCGGGCTCAAGGCCCAGATACAGGCACAAGCCGGCGTCAATGGCTTCAAGCTCTTCTGGTGACACATCGCCGTAGCGCCTGCGGACGCGTTGCTTGTCGATGGAGCGCAGCTGATCCACCAGGGCTGTCGATGGCTTGGTAAGTCCGCTGGATCCAGGGGCCAAGGCTGGATAGAGCGCCCCTTGGGCAGGAGTGCCCGTGACGGGCACCACCGCGATCAAAGGAAAGCGCTGGTTGCCGTTCACAGCCGCGTCGCTCACCACCACACAAGGCCGGGTCCCCTGTTGTTCATGGCCCAGCGTTGGCTCCAGGTCGACAAGCACCAAAGTGCCTCTAGCCAGGTTCATGACACTGGCTCTTGCCAGCCTTGATTGGCGCTCCAGCGCAAGGGCCGGCCTGCGGTGGGGTCGAGCAGATCGCTGTCTTCTGTGGGCAGCGCCTCACCCCAGGCCTCCAGCCCCAAGGCGGCGGTGGCCAGGCAGTCGGGATGGGGTTCGTCGAGTGATCGCAGCAACTCCAGGTGCCGACGGCGCTTGAGCTCATGACGCACGGCTTCTGTGATGAAGCGACTGCGGTTGCTCTCGTAGCGATCAACGCCAGCAACTAACTCCGCCGGCATCGTCACCGTGACGCGCTCGTATGGAGATGACGCGACGGCCATGGTTGATATGATGCTAAATATGATCATACCCGTTTGCGGCGTAAAGGGAGGCCAGCCGCAGCCATACGAAAAACATCTGTTGAGTGGCGCCACACACGCAGCGGGCGTCACTAAGCCCGGCTCCAGCAGGGGCACCTGCTCCCGCAATGAGTGATAACCAGCCCCTGCTCCGCCTGGCGGAAACGCGGCACGCTCAACTTCTCCAGAAATGCCATCAACTTATCCGCCTCGTCCGGGTGGCGCTCGGCATATTCATGGGCCGCCTGTCAGGTGCGCAGCAGCCGGGCCAGATCGTCGCGGTGGTGCAATGCAAACAGCGCAATAGGGTTGCGCTGTTGCTGCCACAGCTCGGGTTCGGCGGGGAACACACGGCCGCAGCAAGTGGACTTAGCCAAGACTTAGTTCAGCGGCAAAGAGTACATGCCGCCCCCCTGCCCCAGGCAAACCCAGCACAGTGGATGCATAAATAGCGGGGCCTGGATGGGCGCTCTCACAGCCAATACATGATCCGGTTCAACCGTGAAGTTACCAATCAGCACCAACTTCGCCCTCACCTCAAGCGCCTCGTCAAAGTGCTGCGGCTCTGGAGCTACTACAGATAGTCGTTTTCAAGGTAGTACTTATCGAGCCGACCAGGGCAGATAGGCATGCACGATTGACTGAAGATTCAGCTAATCGCACGTATCTAGGCCGCGTATCTAGGCACAGAGCCGGAGCCGCCTCACCTACTTCGGGAACAAAAACTGCACCTGGGCCCGGATCGTCACATCACCGAAAAGATCAGGCTTCACCACATTGGCGTAGGCCTGCAGCGACGCATTAATCGGTTGCTTGCCGATGCGAAACAAGCGGCCCACACCGCCTCCCACCGGCAGAATCCACTGGTCGCCACTGGTCGCACGCCAGTTGGCGGTGATGATCGGTGAGGTCACCAGATACCAGCCATGGGGCAGGTTGAAGTTAATGAAGGGCTGCAGCAGGAAAGCGCTCACCGAGCTGCGATCGCTATTGCCAGCAAACGACCAGATGTTGTTCACCAGCGCCCCAGCCACCCAGGGGCCCTTGCTGTACACCGCCACCGCCGCCGGCCCCGCAGACCACTTACCCCGGCCCAGGCTGCTATCGCTAGCCGTTGGCAATACAAGCGTGGGACCCAAACCAAAGGTCCAAGCGCCCCTGCCCTTGGGCACGAAGAAGAAGCTGGGGTTGAGATCGCCAATGCCATTTTGATTGTCCGTTGCCGTCGGCTGGCTCAGCACCGGCAGAATCGTGCGGGTCACCAAAGTGAGATCCGGGCTGAGCGAAAACGGCACCACTGGCTGAATATTCAGCAGGCTCTGGGTTTGGTCTTCATTGGGCCCAATGCCCGGGGTGAGGTTGTACTGAAACGGAACACTGACCAAATTTGAGATCGGGTTCTGGGCCTCAGTGGCCAGCGCCTCGGTTTGGGCTTCTTGCACTCCTTCTTTCACAGCCTGCGGCTCTACTGCGGCGGGCTCTGCTGCGGCGGACTCTGCTGCGGCGGGAAGTTGCAGCAAGGTGGCGCAGATCAGGGCACTCAAGAAGCGAGTCATATGGGTAAAAACAACTACTGCTGTGGCGGGATCTTAAAAGTCGAGCTCCTGCTGCCACGGCCCGGATTCGGCGGGGAACACACGGCTGCAGCAAGTGGACTTAGCCAAGACTTAGTTCAGCGTTCAAGCGTGCATGCCGCCCCCCTGCCCCCAGGCAAACCCAGCACAATGGACGCATAAATAGCGGGGCCTGGATGGGCGTTCTCACAGCACTGGCGATCCTGGCGGGGCTGATCGTGGTGCACGAGGCGGGGCATTTCTTTGCCGCCACCTTGCAGGGAATCCGCGTCAGCAGCTTCTCGATCGGCTTTGGGCCGGTGCTGATCGAGCGCCAGCGCCGCGGTGTGCAATTCGCCCTAAGGGCCATTCCCCTGGGGGGCTTCGTGGCCTTTCCCGATGACGATGAAGACAGCCCCATCCCCAAAAACGACCCCAACCTGCTGAGCAACCGGCCCCTAGCCCAGCGGGCCCTGGTGATCGCCGCCGGCGTGTTGGCCAACTTGGTGCTCGCCTATGCGGTGCTACTCGGCCAGGGCCTGGTGCTCGGCATACCCGCCGGTTTCAGCGCCAGCCCCGGCGTGCTGGTGAGTGGCGTGCAACCCGGCCTAGCCGCTGCAGCTGCCGGCCTCCAGCCGGGCGACCGCATCTTGAGCCTCAATGGCAGCGACCTTGGCGGCGGCCAAAGCGCCGTTGCCGCCTTGGTGGAGCGCATCAAGGCCGCCCCCGAGCAAACCCTGCGCCTTGAAGCCGAGCGCAACGGCCAAACTCTGCCCCTAGATCTCACCCCCGCCGATCTCGGCGGCGTTGGCCGCATCGGCGCCCAACTGCAACCCAATGGCACCGAGGCCTTCCGCCCCGCCCGCACGCCCCTGGAGCCCTTCCGCCAGGCCAACCACGACTTCGCCGCCCTCACCAACCGCACCGTGGAAGGGTTCGTGACCCTCGCCACCCACTTCGGCGAGACCGCCGGCCAGGTGTCTGGCCCCGTAAAAATAGTGGAGATGGGGGCGTCGCTGGCCAAGCAGGGCGGCAGCAGCCTGTTCATCTTCACCGCCTTGATCTCGATCAACCTGGCGGTGCTCAATGCCCTGCCGCTACCCCTGCTCGATGGCGGTCAGTTCGTATTTCTGCTGCTCGAGGGCCTGCGGGGTAAGCCCCTGCCCGAGCGCTTTCAGATGGCTTTCATGCAGTCGGGCTTTGTCTTCCTGGTGGGCTTGAGCGTGGTGCTGATCGTCAAGGACACCTCCCAGCTACCGGTCGTGCAGCAGCTGCTTGGGCGCTGAGCCTCACCGCCGCAAGGTAAGATCAAAACACTTATCCGATCGCAGTTCAGGCCGCATGGCGAAGAAGTCGATGATTGCGCGCGATGTCAAGCGCAAGAAGATGGTTGAGCGTTTTGCCGCCAAGCGCTCTGCCCTCAAGGCAGCCTTCGACGCCGCTGCAGGTCCCATGGAGCGTCTGGAAATCCACCGTAAAATCCAGCTGCTGCCCCGCAACAGCGCTCCCAACCGCGTGCGTAACCGCTGCTGGGCCACCGGCAAGCCCCGGGGCTATTACCGCGATTTCGGTCTGTGCCGCAACCAGCTGCGCGAGCGTGCCCACAAAGGTGAGCTGCCTGGAGTAGTCAAGTCTTCCTGGTAATCACCTAAAGATTCCCAAGGCGCCTGCGGGCGCTTTTTTTATGGCCAAGAAAGGCCATAAACACGATAAAAAGCGAAGGATGCCCCAGTAGTAACGGCCTAAATGCGAGAATGGTCCCTGACAACAACAGGACATAAGCGCACGTGCAAGGACAAACTCAGTCGATCTCCTTCGATGGTCGGGAGATCCGGCTGACCACCGGTCGTTTCGCCCCCCAGGCTGGGGGCTCGGTGATGGTTGAGTGTGGTGATACCTCGGTTTTGGTCACCGCCACCCGCTCCGGCGGTCGCCCAGGCATCGATTTTCTGCCCCTAACCTGCGACTACGAAGAGCGTCTCTACGCCGCTGGGCGCATCCCTGGCAGCTTTTTCCGTCGCGAAGGCCGTCCCTCTGAGCGGGCGATCCTCACCTGCCGCCTAATCGATCGGCCGATCCGGCCCCTATTCCCCAGCTGGATGCGCGACGACATCCAGATCGTGGCCACCTGCCTCTCCCTAGATGAGCGCGTGCCACCCGATGTGCTTGCCGTCACCGGCGCCTCGATGGCAACCCTGCTGGCCGGCATTCCCTTCTATGGCCCCATGGCCACCGTGCGGGTGGGTCTGCTCGGCGACGACTTCGTGCTCAACCCGAGCTTCCGTGAAATCGAGCGCAGCGAGCTTGATCTGGTGGTAGCTGGCACGCCCCAGGGCGTGGTGATGGTGGAAGCCGGTGCCAACCAGCTGCCCGAGCAAGACGTGATCGAAGCGATCGACTTCGGCTACGAAGCGGTGTGCGAACTGATCAAGGCCCAACAAAACCTGCTCAAGGAGCTCGGCATCGAGCAGGTGATCCCCGAACCCCAAGTCATCGACCCCACCCTGCCCAACTTCCTTGAAAAGGAATGTGCCGGTGGCATAGGTGAGGTGCTCAAGCAGTTCTCCCAAACCAAAACCGAACGCGACGAGAAGCTCGACGCCATCAAGGCCGAGGTGAGCGAGAAGATCGCCGCCCTAGCCGAAGACGACCCGATCCGCTCCGCTTCCAGCGGCAAGGCCCTGGGCAACAGCTACAAGGAGCTCACCAAAAAGCTTATGCGTGCCCAGATCCTCCAGGAGGGCAAGCGTGTCGATGGCCGCAACCTTGATGAAGTGCGGCCGATCAGCGCCGCCGCCGGCGTATTGCCCAAGCGGGTGCACGGCTCAGCGTTGTTCCAGCGCGGCCTCACCCAGGTGCTCTCCTGCGCCACCCTCGGCACCCCGAGCGACTCCCAGGAAATGGACGACCTCAACCCGTCCACCGAGAAGCACTACCTCCACCACTACAACTTCCCCCCCTACTCCACCGGCGAAACCAAGCCGATGCGCTCCCCCGGCCGCCGCGAAATTGGCCACGGCGCCCTGGCTGAGCGGGCGATTGTGCCCGTGCTGCCCAACAAGGAGTCCTTCCCCTACGTGCTGCGCGTGGTGTCGGAGTGCCTCAGCTCCAACGGCTCCACCTCGATGGGTTCGGTGTGCGGCAGCACCCTCGCCCTGATGGATGCCGGCGTGCCCCTGAAGGCACCAGTGAGCGGCGCCGCCATGGGCCTGATCAAGGAGGGCGAGGAGGTGCGCATCCTCACCGACATCCAAGGCATCGAAGATTTCCTTGGCGACATGGACTTCAAGGTGGCCGGCACCGAAAAGGGCATCACCGCCCTGCAGATGGACATGAAGATCACGGGTCTAAATATGAAAACCGTGGCTGAAGCCGTTAACCAAGCCCGCCCTGCCAGGCTGCACATCCTCGAGAAGATGCTCGAGGCGATCGACAAGCCCCGCGACACCATGTCGCCCCACGCCCCACGCCTGCTCAGCTTCCGCATTGATCCGGAACTGATCGGCACCGTGATCGGCCCCGGCGGCCGCACAATCAAGGGCATCACAGAGCGCACCAACACCAAGATCGACATCGAAGATGGCGGCATCGTCACGATTGCCAGCCACGATGGCGCTGCCGCCGAAGAGGCCCAGCGCATCATCGAAGGCCTCACCCGTCGCATCAGCGAAGGCGAGGTATTCAGCGGTGCCGTGACCCGCGTGATCCCAATCGGTGCCTTCGTGGAGATCCTGCCCGGCAAGGAAGGGATGATTCACATCTCCCAACTCTCTGAAGCCCGAGTGGAGAAAGTCGAAGATGTGGTGAATGTGGGTGATCAGGTAACCGTGCGCGTACGCGAAATCGACAACCGCGGCCGCATCAACCTCACCCTGCGCGGTGTACCTCAAAGCGAAGCCCCTGCACCCGAGTGATTGAAAGGGAGGGCTCCTAACTAGCCCTTTCTAAATTTGGCCTCGAGCACTTAGAGCCGGCCCTGCAAGGCCGGCTTTTTTGTTGGAAATCAGAGCATGATTGGGATCGCCTTAGCGCCAACTAAAAACTGAAGACCGGGGAGGGGCCAACTACATTTTTCGTATCGGGCTAAGCCCTAGCTAAGTCCACCAGCAAAAAACGACCACTCTCCTCCAGCAATCACCCTCTGGCCCTCAAACTCCAAAACCAGGATCAATCACAGCCATCGCATCCGCCGCTTTTTCGCACAATTCGGCGTGGGCTCTGCCGTGGCTGGCGATTAGACAGCCGGCCTGGCGTACGTCACCGCTGTTGTAGGCCAGGGCGCGGCCGTCGGCATGGCTGAAGGCGCCACCGGCGGCGCGCAACACCGCCTCAGGAGCAGCCACATCCCAATCCTTCGGGGCGCTCTTGCCCGACAGGGAGATATAGAGATCCGTCTCGCCGCGCAGGATCGTGGCCACCTTGCCGCCCACGCTGCCGATCGCCTTGGTGTCGCCCAAGGCCAGGGCCGCAAGCAGCTGCTCGAGCCGCTGGTCGCGGTGGTTGCGACTGGCTACCAGCACCAGCTCCCCCAGGGAGCGGCGGCCGCTGAAGCACACGGGCGAGCGCACACCAGCTCGGCTTTCGCACCAGGCCTCTCCTGCCGAGCCCGCCAACCCCGGCATCACGCCCAGCCACAGCTCCTCCAGCTCCGGCAGCAGCACCACCCCCAGCAGCGGCTCGCCGCCGTGCACCAGGGCCAGATGGACCGCATATTCGCCCGTGCCCTGCAGGAAGTCTTTAGTGCCATCAAGGGGATCGAGGATCCACAGCCACTCCGCCGCCAGGGGCTCGCCTTCAGTGAGCTGCTCCTTGGCGGTTTCCTCGCTCAGCACGGTCCACGCGGCCATGGGGAAGGCTGCGGCCAGGCCCTCCAGCAACCACTGGTTCACCGCCAGATCCGCCGCACTCACCGGACCCTCGCCGCCCTCATCCACGCTTAACGCCGGCGGGAAGCCATAGGGGGGCTGCTCCCCGCGGCCGTAGGCCAGCAGGATGTCGGCCGCGCCCCAGCTCAGCCGCCGCAGCGCCACAAGCAAGCCTTCGAGGGCAATGCCTGAGGGCAAGGGGAGGGCAGCCGGCATCATGGGTTGGCAGGGTTCAGCATTTTGCAGGAGCCCACCCCAAGCCGTGCAAGCCCCCGAACCCGCCCCCGGCGTGCTCTACCTGGTGGGCACCCCCATCGGCAACCTGGCCGACCTCTCACCCCGCGCCCGCCAGGTGCTCGCCGGCGTGCAGCGCATCGCCTGCGAAGACACCCGCCGCAGCGGGCTGCTGCTGCATCAGCTCGGCCTACGCCATAAAGAGCAGGGGCCGCGGCTGGTGAGCTTCCACGCCCACAACCAAACCGCCCGCATCCCCGAACTACTCGCGGCCCTCGCCGCCGGCGAAGCCCTGGCCGTGATCAGTGACGCCGGGCTGCCGGGCATCTCCGATCCTGGCGAGGTGCTGGTGGCGGCCGCCCGCACAGCTGGGCACAACGTGATCTGCATCCCCGGCCCCAGCGCCGTCACCACCGCGCTGGTGAGCAGCGGCCTGCCGTGCGGCCGCTTCTGCTTTGAGGGCTTCCTGCCGCCCAAGACCAACCAGCGCCGTCAGCGACTGCAGGAATTGCAAGCTGAGCAGCGCACCATGGTGCTGTTTGAAGCTCCGCACCGGCTGCTCGATCTGCTCGACGATCTGCTGGCGGTGCTGGGTGATCGGCCCCTGCGCGTCGCCCGCGAACTCACCAAAAAGCACGAAGAGCAGGTGGGCCCCAGCGTGAGCGCAGCCATCGAACACTTCCGCCGCACGCCGCCCCAGGGGGAATGCACCCTGGTGCTAGCAGGCGCCCTGCCGCCAGAGCGCTTGGCCTGGGATAGCGCTGCCCTCAGCGCCGAGCTGCAGGAGCTGCAGCGGGCCGGCCACAGCAGCAACGCCGCCGCCAAGCTGCTGGCCGAGCGCACCGGCCACAGCAAGCGGGAGCTTTACGCCCTGCTGCACCAGGAGCCGTTGCGTCAGGAACCGTTACGTCAGGAGCAGCTGCCGCCCGAGTCCTGACCGGGCAGACTGCCGCCAGAGAGTTCTCCTGTTGCCCTGATGGTCTTGCGCCTGCGCCTGCTTGCATCCAGCCTGCTGGGCGGTGGCTTGCTGCTAGCGATTCTCTGCCTGGGTGCTCAAAACCTCGACCAGCGCCCCAGCCTCAACCTGGGCTTTGCCCGCAGCACACCTCTGCCAACCGGTTTTCTGGTGGGCATTGCTCTAGTAATTGGCGTACTCAGTGGCGGCTGCAGCGCCGCCCTGCTCGTCCCCCGCAACGAGCAACTGACCGGTGATTAACTGCCTGGGGATTAACTGCCTGGCAAAGAGTAAAGGCTGCCCTCCATCACCACCCGGCTGATGCCTTGGGCGATTAAGTAGGGCGCAGTGCGCTCAAGAATGCGAGTGTCTGGCACCTTGATCACCCGCTGGGTGCGGCCGCAGTGGCGTTTGGCCTGGCGGGGATTAGCAAACACCATCAGGGCCTGTCGCTCCTCTTCGCCATCGGCTAGCTGGCCAAGTTCGGGGAAGTCCTTGAGCGGCTTGGCTTGGAGCTCCACTGTTTTGTCAACCAGCATGTAAACGCTGGCTGGAAGGGGCGCATCTGCGAGCGGCTGGCATTGGGCCGGCTCGCCAACGTGATCCACCAGCAACAACGGCACGGCCACAAACTGGTCGGCTAGGTCGTCGTCAGCGAAGTCGAGTTCATTGGCGTCATCGCCAAAATCATCGGCGTCATCGATTGCCAGCACCGCATGGTCTTCGACGTCGCCGGCCGGCTCTGGCAGCTCAGGCTCTGGCAGCTCAAGCGCAGGGGGTTCAGGCTCTGATGGAGCTAGTTCTGGAGGTGCTTGTTCTGGAGCAGCTAGTTCTAAAGCAGGTTGTTCTTGTGAAACTTTGAGCTGCCGGATGCGTTGCTGCTTGAGCTGCTCGTATTCAGCTGGCTCTAGCCCAGCCTTCACCACGCGGCTCACCGTGTTGGTGCTGCAGCCATAGGCCTCCGCCAGCTCGGAGCTGACTTCACCAGCGCGGTAGCGAGCCACGATCTCGATCTTCTGGCTGTCAGTAAGCCGGGTGGCAGCCATGGGGCGAGAGTTGCGCAGCAGACCAGTGTAGGCCGAAAGAGCCAGCAGGTTTAGGGGGTTGGTGGCTTGACGTTCGGGCAGCTGGCACCGTTGAACCTCGAGGCGATGCGCGCTGAGCCCTCTTGATAGATCTTCTGGGCTTTTTGGGTATCACCCGCAGCCTGGGCAGCACTGAGCTTTCCGGCAAATATGCCGCAGGCATCATCCAAGCTCACAGCCTGGGCGCCCAAGGGAGCCGCAAGGGCAAGAAGGCCAGCAGCAGAAAACAGCAGGGCGAGCCGCATTTCAAAAAAGATCACTACAACCATTGTGGCGCCAGGGCCGCAGTTGTGTGGCCCCCACCTGCTGAGCGATCATGGCAACGGCTGCTCCCTTAGCTCAGCCGGATAGAGCAGCTGCCTTCTAAGCAGCCGGTCGTTGGTTCGAATCCAACAGGGGGCGTTTCAATCAGGGCCTGCTTTCTCAGCCCAAAAGCCTTTCTGTCACAGGCTTTTGGACTGACAGGCTTTGCCGGGTTCTGCTCCCCCGTGCCAGGCTGTGAAAAGGACCTTCTCACATACCTTCTCACATGCCAGCGGCCCCGGAATGGGATGTTCTGCTTCGTGGCGGAGTACTGCGGGCCCTCGGCCAGAGGGGCTGCCGCAGTGGCTGGACGGTCTCGAATTTCAGGGGACGTGCCCGGCTTCACATCACGGCCCGCGCCGGGGACGGGCATCGCAAGCAGCTGCTCCTGCCGTACACCTGGGAGTCGGACCAACTCGAAGCCATCCGAGACGGCGTGGTGACTGTCTATGAGGCCTTCCAGAACGGAGCCCCTCTCGAGCTTTCCATCGCCGAGCTGAGTACAGCGAAGGCTGAGGCTGAGGCCAGGCGCCAGGCAGAAGGCATGGCCAGCCAGCCCTCAAGCCTGCAGCAGAGCGTTCCCCCTCCAGCAACAGCCAGCCGCCCTATCTCGATTGCCTGGGCCGGCCTGATCCGCCGTTATCAGCAGCACAAGCTGCGCAGCGGCGAAATCAAGGAAACGACCTGGGAACGGCTCTACAAACCGCGAATGGCGCTGGTCCTCAAGACAGCGAAAGGGCCACCGGCTGCCCGTGATGCCACCCAACTGCTGGAAGCGCAGGCTGATCTGTGGAGTCAGCGCCCTGGCTGCCGCACAAGAAGACTGCAAATCCAGTGCACCGCCGCACTGCTGCGCTGGGCGGTCAGCCAGAAGGCGCTTCCAGCCCAATGGGCTCCGCCGCCTGACCTCTCCACGATCATCGGTCGGTCACGGGAGAGCCGAGCGGTCACGACGCCGATTGCCGTGCCAGACATCCTGGCGATTGTTCACGCCATCCCCGACCCCCGCTGGCGGTTTGCCTTCCAACTACTCAGCGCCTTCGGCCTGCGCCCAGAAGAGCTTCAGCATCTGCAGCTTCGCCAGGGACGCCTCTGGTGTACCTATGAAAAAGTTGCCTCTCGCGGCAAAACCCAGCCCAGGCCACTGCGGCTGCTGCCCTGTGACCAATGGGCTACGGAATGGAAGCTCACCGAGACCTTTGATCCGGCAAAGCTCCCGCCCATGCGCGCCGGCTTTGGCTCCGATTCCTTCAGTCGCTACCTTCTTCGAAGGGAGCACTGGCAACACCTTCGCCAGCAGTACGAAGCACAGGGAGAAAAGCTGGTGCTCTACTCCTGCCGGCATAGCTACGCCCACCGGGCCCACGTGATCTGTGATCTGCCACCCAAGGTGGTGGCCGCGGCGATGGGCCACAGCGTGCAGACCCATTTGACGGCCTACAGCCGCTGGTGCGGGGATGATGTTATCGATGATGCATTTGAAAAGGCAACAATCCGCCTAAGACAAATCTAAGACAGGCAGGCCAAGTATCACCATTGCTTACAACTCTCAACTAACTTGAGCAATAGAGAAGCCTCCAAGGCGGTCAATCAATAACTGTTCACGGATGCACGTGCAACATCTCAATCAGACGACACCAACTCTCAAAACAAAAAGCTTCGCCGAATAGATCTGGATGCATTAGTCCCCCCTAAGAGCGCGCTTCCAGGTTACGATTCATTGCATAGCCCAACGGGTCTCCGTGGGCGAGCACAGCCTTGCCCAGTCACGCAGTCAGCATGCCGACTACCACAACCGACTTCAATGTCTTGATGCTTGGCTCGCGTGGGGCGGGCAAAACAACGCTTCTTGCTGTGATGTGGGATCAGCTTGGCAGTGCTATTGAGCGCTCCAAGGGTTCCTTCCGGTATGAACATTCAACTAGAGTCTACCTCGGCCATGCAGCCGGAGAGCTACGGCGAATGTACGATTCGCCCGGACTTTCAGTTAGTCCTGGAATCGCTGGAACTGACACGCCAAGAGCGCTGTCAATACAGCTCTATACCCAGAATCACGCCAATGCTCATCTGAAGATTAATTTCTGGGACTATCCTGGCGGACTGCTTAATCCTGAATCTTCAACAGGCGTCGAAGCCGAAGCGTTCCAGTCGAGAATCAATGACGCCCATTACTTCTTCGTGATAGTTGATGCGCCCGCCCTGCTTGAGCATGACGGAAGATTCCACGCAATCAGAAACTATCCATATCCAATCCAGTACATGCTTCACAACCGCCTTAGGTCTGACCCGAGAGGGGCCAAAGTCCTATTCGTAGTTATCAAATGCGAAAAGTATGTCAAGGAAGGGAGAAGCCAAGAGGTCTTCAGGGCGGTACAGAAGGGCTACAGCAATCTCTTCTTGGATATACAAGGCAGCTACCCTCAGAGTTCGGCAGATATTTGCTTAGTAGAAACACTTGGTTCTATCGTCCTCGATAGGCTCGAACCAGTCATGACTGCGTCAGGGCAGGAATATCCCAGATATCATTTTAACAAAATCTCTGAGAGCGCCGTCCACTCCCCGCGAAACACGGCCCTTCCCTTAAAACTTATCCTTGACTCCGCAATCTTCACGAGTCTTGCGGAGAGACGGTCTTCCTATGAGGGTCTGAATTGGGCTAGGGACTTTCTTGGTCGGGATGATGACCTTAAGGGACTTCTCATGCATATTAGAGATCTGGCAGGGCGTGCCAGCGATTCAAATGCCCATCTTTCACTGAGGCCGGGCACATGAACTATTTGTTCGTCAATACCGCCGGCGCTTTTGCCCAGGATTACAAAGTCTATGGCTTCCAAAAGCAAGGGCATGCTTGGGATGAATGCACTGCTCGGCCAGAGGACGTACTGACTAGAGAAGTGCCATTTTCTTCAAAGTACACAAAAGAAACCCTTCTTCTTGGCAATAGAGCACGCTCCTTCTCGATATGGATTACCAAAAGCGAAAATGAACGCAAGGCAGTCTGCGCAATCTCACTGAAAGGGATTTCCTCTGCTAATAGGAGAGACTTCACAGGCCGAATCATCTTTGACTCCGTCGCTTTTATTACATCATTGTCCGGCGATGCCGCGCTTGACCAGTCGAGCCTCTTAGAAAGTGAGGCGATTGCGACCGGCTTTGCACAGGCCGCATCTAACACAAGAGCAACATTTGACGACTTCGCCAACTTAGAAGACTTCGAGAGAGATCTATATCCTTTTTCGGATGTTGACACTTTCTACGCTGGTTTAGTCTCGCCAACTAGCAGTGCGAGGTCAAATGGACCAAGCAAGTCGGGCTTTGGCGTCTCCGATTACATGGGCAGGCTACTTACTCACGCTGGCATTACATACAAAGCAGTGCCTTTGAATAGAAAAGGTCAAGTAGAGGCATGCTCTGATCCCAGCAATGCGAAAAGTCCTGCTAATTCTCGCTGCGACTCCAGCATCCCCTTGATGGATGCTCTTGTTCAGGAGGCCGAGAATGCTGCGATAGGGATGGAGGACGGGCTAACAGAGCTAATTGGCGAGGCGCGAACCTCACGCCTCTTTGCGCCACTCAAAAGGGTCAACTCATTTTTAAGCGATTTTAAATGGAGCAATCCACTCTCCGGTCGAAAATCAAGTAAGTCTGCTGGTTCTACGAAACCAGTTTCAGGCCCAGCACCAGTGGAATCTGAATGGACCTTGCTACGATGCTCTTGTGGGGCTGAAATCGAAACTTTGGAAACGATAATCGCTGGAATCTTCAGAGCTGCCAGTGAGTCACGTTCGGTTGCATTGGGATTACTGGTTGGAGATGAGGGAATTCCTGAGATCGTGGAAGGAATTGGCAGCCCCCCTCCGTCGTTGGTCCTAATCTCTATTCGGGGTTAACTAAGGTCGAGCCAAGTGATCACTGACAAAAATCCTGATTGCTCCACACCTTGATCGTGACCTTAGGGTCTTGAAGTGGCGTAAGTTTGGCAGGGGGGCGTTACGATCCCAATTCCCATGATCTGATCTAAAATCGATTCATAGGTTACTTGACCGCTCTTATTGCTCCCTAGACTATGGGAGCATGTGCATACAGAGAGGATGTTTGAGCTGTATACAAAACGGGCGATTGGAAGATCAGTTAACGCCAGCGTTCTCTGATCATTATTCAACCCGCGTCCTGAGACCGCACTGTGATGGTGACGTTACCGCTGTGATCTCGCTGGATGGAATAAAGCTTTTCTTGAAGTACGTTCCGGAGCTGTTGGGTCATCTCCCGCTCCTGCCTGCTGGGATTACGTATCGCGGAGGAAAGCAACCGGATTCCAAGACCAGCCGTGCCAAGGATGCCCAGAGGACCCATTACAAAGGTGAGACCAGGCACCAGCATCAGTGCAATTGCCAAGAAAACGGAGACCGGCAGGGCCCCAGCTGCCATTAAGCCACTGGTCTGCAAAATCTGAATCAGTCGATCCTTTCTTACCTGTGGACTGCCATTGATCAGTTCGTCGCGATGAGTGAGAAGTTGATCAACTGCCGCGATGGCAGCTGAGTAGACGCTGGCTTCCACCGCATTACCCAGTGTTCGCTGCCAAAACTCAGGTGTCTGGGCAGCTGCAAGCAAACCATCAATATGGTTATCAACGCTGGCATGAGCTCGCTCGTGCCACGACATATCTACCGAGTTTCGGGTGTTGTTGATGGTGCCGTCTTCCCAGATCGCATTTGCTGGATTCGATGCGAGATGGGGCGCATTGGACTGGCTCTGGATGTGTGACCACTCCTTGCCTCTGGCATTGCCTCCCTTCAGGAAGGCATCCACAGCCGTTGTGCCGTAGTTTTCAAGCTCGCCGGGGAGTTTTGCGACGAGATCAGCAATCGCAACTCCATGGTTTGATGCCGCTGAGGTGATTCGACTCACCAGTTGGGGATCGAGAGCGAAGTTATTCAGCTCGCTCAGCGAGGCCGCGACTGATCCAGCTGCGATGGCAAGTGCTTGACCGCTCTTGTCTAATCCCTGCCGCATCTTCCTAGCTGCGGTAACCCCTGCTGCCAGCCCAATGCCGGTGAGTTTTGAAAGGTCAGCCACAATGCCGAAACTTAAGCCTCGCTTTAATTTTACCTCCTACTACGAGAACCCCAGCGGCTAGGCCGTTTTGGCCACCAGGCAGTTCATACCTGGAGTCAGCTCGTACTCCCCTTGCTCTAACTGAACTACTTTGACCAGTAACGAAGTGTGCCTTTTTGCTCACGTCTGCAGATTCCGCCGGCTCCACCCTGTGATGGTGGCCTCCACGTTCTCTATGTGCCACTGCAGTGGCCCCCGGCCCTGGGTACAGCCCCAGCGGCGGTAGTGCTTGCCGGGCTGGAGCACCCCCCGCAGCCGTAGCTGGCGGAGGGTCTCTCGGCTCATCCCCAGAGCACCGGAGGCTTCTGCCGTCGTGACCCAAACTCGGTGACGTCCAGATGCGGGTGGGGGCGACTGGTTCTCCATTAGGCCAGCTCCCGCAGCACGTCGACCACATCGGGATTCCAGAGAATCTGGTAGCCGCTGTGTCCATGGCGGCAGTAGGGCATGGCTTCGGCCCAATCCTTACCCCGCTGCGTCAGCTCCCACTCGTCGCGAGCATTGCGGGTCTGCAACCCACATGCCGCCAGGTGCTGGTTCATCACCCGGGCCGACATGCCCACCCTCCTACCCAGTTGAGTGGCATTCAGCGAACAGATGGGCTCCTCGGCAGCCGGCAAGGCACGGCGCAGGGTCTCCACCGCCAAGCCGGTGTTTTCCTGAATGCAGTTGAGGGTGGCAGCCATGGCGATGCCGGCCTTCACGCCAGGGAGCCGTGCGATGGCTTGACCAACCAGCAGAAGAGCACCGACGCTGTCCTGCTTCTCTGAGGACAAGGATGCCGGAGTAGGCAGGGCACCTGGGACGGTGTAGCTCCCTCTCTGCCGGATTGTCGGGAGCACCTCGTGAGTGACCCAGCGCTTGAACCGGTGAGCCTCTTTCTTGCGGCTACCCAGCACCAGGTTGTACATCCCTGGCTCATTCACTGTCGTCATGACTTGCTCACCCCCAGGGGTGTGAATTGAACTCACACCCTTCTCATCGTCATCAAGCCGCTCCAAGGCCTTGCGGTCGAGGCCGAGCGAGGCAAGCAGATCAGCTGCCACGAACCAAGGATCACCCAGCTCATCGCTGATGACGCGGATCTGGCGACCCTCGTACTCAAAGGGCACGAGGGAAGAAGTGTTGTTGTTCATCGGTCTGAAATCGGTACGACGGTGACGGGCCTGTTGAGGCCCGAGCTGGGATCGGGGCGGAAGTGGTTGGTGACGGTGGCCGGTGACAACTGCGGCGGCACGGGCCCAGCGATCACCAGCAGCAGGGTGCTGAGCTGAAACACCAACCCCAACAAAACCAGCAGGCGCAAGTTGGCGATGCTGCTGGCCGTGACCGTGACGACTGGCCGGCGGCTCCGGCAGAAGGCAGGCAACTGGGGACGGGGCCCGGCGGCCCCATTACTGCGGACGTGCGGTGAGCCCATCAGAAGGGGGCCTCCTCGTCGTCCTCAACAGCCCAACCGGATCCGTTGCCCGCACCCGTGGTGTAGCCCTCGACTTCTTCAAACCCGTCGGTGGGGTCCACCTGCTCGTAGGGCACGAACTCGACGACCTGAACAGCACGGGGCTGGAAGGTCATCCCGCAGCCGTTCTCCCCGTCCCAGTCGTAGATGTCGAAGGCAACAACCACCTTGGAGCCGTTGCCGATTGCGGCCCCATCCCAGGGCTGCTTTTTGGCATCGACGATTCGGGGCCCCTCAGAAAGAGAGCCATCGCGCCGCTGGAACTGCGGCACCTTGAAACGCACCACAGTGATCTCGCTGGGCCTCTCCTTGTCGGCTTTCCAGGGGAAGCCCTTCTCGGCGCGGCGCTTGCGGCTGCCGTGCAGGGCGATGAACTGGTCTTCCATCGCTAGCAGGAAAGACTGGGCCTTTTCGTCGCTGTTGGGCAGCAGCAGATCGGCAGTCCAGGCCTTGGGCTTGCTCTTGTCGAGCTGGTGACGTGGAGTGATCAGGTGGGCCCAGCGCACCTCGGCGAGCGGGCTGCGAAAGATGTCCTTAGCCATGGGTTGAATCGGGGTGAACGGTGGAAATGGGCTGTTGATCGAAAGGGGGAAGGGGCGGCAGGCCAAAGCGCTCGCGCAGCAGGTGATGCACTGCTCCGCTGGCCGAGAGGTTGTGGCGCTCCATCACCTCGCGGACGCGCAGGTACACATCTGTGCGCACCTGGGTTTGGATGAAGTGGCGACCAGCCACTGAGCGGGGCTGCTCGCCGTATCGACGCCGGCTGCTCATGGCTCGGTCGGCGCCGCGGCGGCATCGAGGCCTTGTTCTTCGCACTCCTCAAGGAAGTGATCGACGAAGGCGGCGTGCTGGTGCTGGGTGATGCGATCACCGATGGAGCGGGCATTGCGCGGCACCTGGAAGTGCTCGCGGAACGTCTTGGTCAGCTCCTGGCGCGCGGCCTGGGGCAGGGCGAGGATCCGCTGGTGGGTGGCCTCGATCTCCTGGGGCGTGAGCGGCTCCAGAGCGACATCGAGGTCAACCACTAGGGCAGCCTCTTTCTCCCTGCTGGGCTCAGGCCCAGCAGGAGCACCAGCAATCCCGATAGATGCGAGGCTATTGGCCCCTTTCTTCTCAGGCTCTACAGGCTGAGCCTGTTTGGCCAAAGGGATGCCCAGCAGCATGGCCAGCATCCAGCCAGAGGCCCGCAGCAAGTCATCGACCTCATCGGCCCACTCCTCGCTGGTGACCTCAGCACCGCCGGCATGCATCACGGTGACCCGCAACTTGTGGCGGCCGCGGATGTCGACCAGCTGGGCGCAGAAGGCAATGCCTAATGCAAAGGCCGGTCTGGCTGCTTCGACCACAGCAGCCAGGTCAAGGGATGGAACGGCCTGCACCTGCTCCTGAAAGGAGGCCAGGGCGATGGTGAGAGCTCGCTCGGCACTGCCCTTTTCGTCGAGCAGTTCAAGAGCGTCGGTTGGCACGCCTGCGCGTGCGGGGGATTGGGTCATGACATCAGAGAGCCGGGCTTGTGCCCGCTGGCCTGAACTTAGCGGCTTGCTAACGCTAGGCGCAACCCCAAGCCCTGCTTGCAATCGTCTGGGTTGTTCCTGGCTGCGTCCGCCAGAGCGGCCGATCAGGCGCCGAGCGCTTTCTGCTCCCAGCCGCCGATCCACTGCTCGGGAAGGAAATCCTCGCCATCAACCCAGAGCTGGGCCAGCTCAACCGAGCTGTAGTCGTCGATGGCCAGCACCTCTGAGAAACGCTTCTGGTGCTCCTTCGGTGCACCCTTGACCAGCTGTTCCAAGGCCAGGGTGACGTCGAGGCCGCCTTCCTTGATCACGCGGCGCACGTGCTGGCGCCATTTCTGACAGATCTCCTCGGCGCGCTTCGAGGTCAGGGTCGGCGCTGGCGCTGCTTGAAAGGCCCTGGGCACCGGCACATAGCCGATGTAGCAGCTCCAGAAGTCCACGGCATCCCAGAGCTTGCCGTCATCGCCGTGTAGCGGCTCCGCATCCTTCAGCTGGTCCTTCAACCGCTGGGACTTGACCGGTCCCCAGTCCTTCTCCGCCAGGCGACGGTTGAGCTCCTCGAGCTGAAAGAAGGCCTTCTGGCGCAGCTCGCCGGCCTTGCCCTGCTCGATCACCGAGAGATTCCCGTAGGAAATCACCTCAAACTCGGCTTCTGTGCCCCATTCGCAGGCGGTGTACTGGGTCCAGCCGTTACGGCGCCGCCAGTTGAGCAGCATCTTCCCGAAGGCTCTGCGGGACTCGTCCTGCCAGTCCAAGACAGCCTGGTAGGTGCGCTTAACGGGCTTCTTTGCTTGTGCCATAGCCCGATCCTAAGCACTGCTTGGCACTGCTAGCCAAAGCTTGTTACAGCTTGGCAGGCTGGTCTCGGTCATTTCCTGGCTCGGCCAAGAGCTGTTTGACCTGTTGAACGGTGAGAACCCGGCCCGTCTGGGCCTGGAAGCGGAGGACCAGCGTGTACGGGTGGATGCCGGGATAGCGACGGGCCAAGGCCTGCAGCTGCTTGCGGAGTTCGGGCCTGTTCATTGGACCGACCCGGCCATGGGATCCAAGTCCAGGACCGCTTGGGCCTCTGCAATCGAGCGCCAGACCCCGCCCAAGCTGCCAAGCTGCTGCACCAGCTGCAGAAAGGCCCGCTGCTCCGGGCTAACGGTTCCGGAGCCCGTCTTGATCTCAAGGGCAACGAACTGGGCAATGCGCTGACCGACCAGCTCGGGCGTGATCTCCAGTGAGCGCAATCCGATCAGGTCGCTGCTGCCCTTGCACAACCCAAAACGCACGAAGCGCCCCTGCTGGTCGACCAGGGCCCCGGTGTTGTTGCGCCAGAGCCGCACCGGCCCGCGGCCGCAGGTCAGGCGGATGCGCTGCTGGATTTCGTGTTCGCTGGGGGAGGAGGCCATGCCTCCTGTTGCCGGGCCATGAGCCCGCCCTAGAGTTGGTCATCCAGATGGTCAACGGCCATGGTGCAGGTGACGGTGGCGGAAGCCAAGACCCAGCTCTCCAGCCTTCTGGATGCGGTGGAGGCTGGACAGGCGGTGGTGATCACGCGTCGCGGCAAGGCCATCGCCGAGCTGGTGCCGCGCTGCAGCGTGCGTGATCTGCTGCCCCAGCTCGCAACCCTGCGTGGCTCGTTACCCGAGCAGCCGACCAGCGGCGTGGAGACCATGCGGGCGTTGCGGGATGAGTCCGGCGCCTGATGCTCTACATCGACACCTGCGTGTTGCTGGCGGTGCTGACGCCGGAAGCGCACTCCGCCACGGCAACGGCGTTTCTCGCTGAGGCCAGTGCACCGCTGGCGATCAGCTCCTGGAGTGTCACCGAGCTCCATTCCGCCCTCGGCCTGAAGGTGCGCACCAAGGCACTGAGCCAGGCGCAAGCCGAGGCGGTGCTGCAGGGGTTTGAGCGCAGCCTGGCGCCGGGCCTGCTGGTGCTGGAACTGGAGCCGCAGGACTTCCGCAATGCCAACGCCTGCTTGCGCGGCTGGAGCACGTCCCTGCGAGCGGCCGATGCCCTGCACTTAGCAATCGCCAGCGGCCGTGGCGCCACCCTTTGCAGCCTCGATGCGCCGTTTGTCGCGGCGGCCCAACAGCTGGGCCTGGAGGCTGAACTCCTGGGAGCAGGCGGCAAGCCAGTCAGGCATTAAGCGCTGCGCTGCCTGGCAGCCCACACATGCCTGGCCCAGCCCGGCTTGTAACCACGCTCCTGCTCCCGCTCCAGCAGCTGCTCGAAGGTCCGGCAGCCAGCTGCCGGGTGCGTGCGCCGGGGCCTCTGTTGCTGGTTGGGCTTGGGTTTGGGCCGGTGGCGGGCTGCGCCCGTGACTTCAACCAGTTCACCCTCAACCTGCTGGAGTCCGCGGCGCTGCTCATCTCGTTCGTCAGCCAGGAACAGATGGCCGCAGTCGGGGCAGACCTGAGCCGCGCTGGGGCAGCTGCAGAAGCAGACCGGGCAGTCCTTGATCGGAATCGAGACCCCCTCGCGTCGGCGCCGGCCGGCAAGGTTCCACTCGCGCTCATCGGTGGGCAGGCCGTGGCGATGGGCATTGCCGACGTGATCGAGGATCACGGCTTCCTGTTTTCCCGGTGCCGGCCGCAGGGCCCGGCCGACCATCTGCAAGTAAAGGGAAAGGCTGGCGGTGGGGCGCATCAGGATCGCGCCACCCACAGAAGGGATGTCAGTGCCCTCGGAAATGATCATGCAGCTGCTGAGCACCTCCACATCGCCGGTGCCGAGACCTGCGATCAGGCGTTTGCGCTGATCAGCTGGGGTGGCGCCGCTCACCGATGCGGCCCGGATTCCTGCAGCGCAGAAAGCTGCGGCCAGCTGCTCGGCGTGCTCGATGGTGCAGCAAAAGCAGATGGCGGTGCCCGGGTATAGCCGGCGGCGGTAGTGCGACACCGCATCGCCAATGGCGGCCCGATCCCCAAAGGCGCGTGCCGCCTGCTCCAGGTCGAACTCGCCCATCTGCCGGCGCTGCAGTTTGCTGTTTCGCGCCGCTGGCCAGGAGAACACCTTGGGCCGGGCCAGCCAGCCCTGTTCGACCAGCCAGGTCGCTGAGGGACCAAGCACCAGGGCCTGGAAATAGCCGCCGGCTTCCACGCCCAACCCCTTGCCATCGAGGCGTTCCGGGGTGGCGGTCTTGCCGATCAGGTGGGCGCCTGGCCAGGCCTCGATGATCCGGCCCCAGACGTTGCCTGCCACCAGGTGGTGGGCCTCGTCCTGAATGATCAGATCTGGCGCCGGGAGCAGTTCAAGCCGCCGGACCACGGTCTGCACCGAGCCCACCGCCACCTGCAGCCCCTGGATCCGGTGGCCGGGAGCGATTACATCGGGCTCAAGCCCCCAAGCACGCACGGTGCCGGTGAGCTGCTCGATCAGCTCGGCCCGGTGGGCCAGCACCAGCACCCGCCGGCCCTTGCTGGCCGCGCCGCGGGCGATGGCGCCGATGGTCTGACCCTTGCCCGCACCGGTGGGCATGACCGCACAGACCCGGCGGTGGAGCTTGAGGGCGGCGCGGAGATCGGCCAGCAGTTGCTGCTGGTAGTCGCGCAGGACGATCGGGGCCACTGGGATTACAGGCGATCAGGATGGTAACTAGCCACTATCCTTCTTTGGCTCAGCCTAGCGAGAGCTGGCCTAAAGCATTAGGCTGTAGTTCACGAGCGGAGTTCCCATGTCTGACTACGCCCTGCCGGTGAGTGTCTCGATCACCCAAGAGCAACTGGCCTGGCTTGATGCGCGGCGTCGGCACGGCTCCCTGAGTCGCTCAGCCGCCCTGCGCCAGGTGCTCGACGCGGTGATCCACCGTGAGTCCCTGGTTCCCGCGCCTGATCGCGGCTCTACGGGTAACCAGGAGCTTGCTAGCCAGGGCTGGTGAGCGACATCCCATGGCCGATGCCATTGCTGCGGCTCGGGGCCGCTGGCCAGAGATCCTTGCGGCCCTAGCAGGGCTGAGCGACGCGGAGCTGAGCGATCGCCATCAGCCCTGCCCTCTCTGCGGCGGCAAGGATCGCTACCGCTTTGACGACAAAGATGGCAGCGGCTCCTGGTTCTGCAACCAGTGCGGCGGCAAGGACCAGCGCGGTGGTGCCGGCTCAGGCGTCGACCTGCTGATGCGCCGGCAGGCCTGGAGCTTTGTGGAGGCGGCCCGGCAGGTGGAGGCCTTCCTTGGCCTGGTGCCCGTTGGGCTGGACACCAGTTCCGGCAAGGCTTCAAGCCTCAGCGGCAAGCCCTGGCGCATGCCCGAGAAGCCTCCCGCCGATGCCCCACCGCCCCCGTTGAACCGCGGCGCCACCGCCCAATGGGCCTACCGCAACGGCGCCGGGGAAGTGCTGTTCTGGATCCAGCGGATCCGGCTGCGCAGCGGCGGCAAAGCCTTCCTGCATCGCATCTGGCTGGATAGCGATTGGCACCGCCCCAGCCGCCGCGATGCCTTCTCCTGCGACTGGCCCGCACCGCGGCCGCTCTACGGCCTGCCGGGCCTTGGCCTACGACCAGAAGCGCCAGTACTGGTGGTGGAAGGAGAAGGAACTGCCGATGCGGCCGCGCGCCTGTTTCCGCAGCACGTGGTGCTCACTTGGGCCAACGGATCCAAGGCGATCGGCAAGGCGGACTGGACGCCACTGGCCGGCCGCTCGGTGACGCTCTGGCCCGATGCCGATGCCGCCGGCCTAGCGGCAATGGAGAACCTGACCGCCCTGCTGCATCCCCTCGACTGCCAGCTGCAGCTGGTGGCTCTGCCGGCGGACCTGCCGCAAGGCTGGGACCTGGCCGACGCCGACTGGACGCCTCGGCAGGCCGCACGGCAGCTAGCCAAAGCGGTTCAGCCATGGACGGCGCCTGACGCCGGATGCGATGGCGGCAGCGGCGATGGGGCTCCACCACCGCCAGCCCATGCAGCGGCCTCCAGGCCAGCAGCCCCTTTCCTCTGCCTCGGCTACGACGCCGACGCGAACTTTTACCAACCCTCGAGCACCGGCCAGGTGATCCGCCTGCCCCGCGGCTGCCACACCGCCACCCACCTGGTGGCGTTGGCGCCGCTGGAGTACTGGGAAAGCCTCTACCCCAGCCGCACGGGGGTGAACTGGCCGGCGGCGGCCAGCGATCTGCACAAGAGCTCCGCCGCGATGGGGATCTTTGCGGTGGAGCGCATCCGCGGCCGCGGGGCCTGGTGGGATGAGGGCCGCACCGTGCTGCACCTCGGTGATCGCTTGATCACCCCCGATGGGGAGCACCCGATCACCAAACCCTTTCGCTCGCGGCACATCTACCAGCGCCTCAAGCGCCTGGAGGGCCCCTGCGCAGTGGAGCCCCTGAGCGTCGCGGAGGCCGGAATGATCGTGGGCATCGCCAACCGCTTCCGCTGGGAGGTGCCGGCCTCAGGCACCCTCCTGCTCGGCTGGGTGGTGCTGGCTCCGATCTGCGGCGCCCTGCGCTGGCGGCCCCATATCTGGCTCACTGCCGGCGCCGGCTCGGGCAAGAGCCAGATCCTCGATCGCTTCGTGGCAACGCTGCTCGGCGACCTGAGCCTGGTGGTAGTCGGCGCCACGACCGAGGCGGGCCTGCGTCAGACCATCTGCTCGGATGCCGTGCCGGTGGTCTTTGATGAGGCCGAGAGCAACGAGAAGGGCGACCAGCAGCGGATGCAGGCGATCCTCTCGCTGGCACGGGTTGCCAGCAGCGAGAGCAGCGCCGAGATGCTCAAGGGCTCACCCAGTGGGGATGTCAGCCGCTTCCGGGTGCGCTCGATGTTTCTGATGTCATCGATCGCCACCGCCCTCAAGCAGGGCGCCGACAAGAGCCGCTTCGCGCAGCTGACCCTGCGCAGCCCCAACGAGATGGGCAAGGAGGAACGAGAAGCCCATTGGCAGAATCTCGATCGCGATCTCGAGCACCACGTCACCCCTGAGCTGGCGCGGCGGCTGATCGCTCGCACCGTCTCGCTGATCCCGGTGATCCGCCAATCGGTGGTGGTCTTCTCCTCTGCCGCCGCACGCCACTTCGACTCCCAGCGCCTGGGTGATCAGTACGGCACCTTGATGGCCGGCGCCTGGTCGCTGCTCAGTGATTCCGTCCCCACCCAGGAGGAGGCCGAGCACTGCATTGCCTGCCACAACTGGGAGAGCTACAGCCAGAGCACCGAAGTCCCGGACGAGGCCCGCTGCATCCAGACGATCCTGCAGCGCCAGGTGCGGGTGGAGACCGACGACAAGCCCGTCACCCGCACGATCGGTGAACTGGTAGAGCTGGCGGCCTGCCACAGCACCTGCCTCCACGTCAGCGCGGGCTTAGCCACCCAGACCCTGGGGCGCCATGGACTGCGGCTGGATCAGGACCGCCTGCTGGTGAGTAACACCGCCAAGGCGATTGAGCACTTCCTCGTCGATACCGCCTGGCAGAACAGCTGGCCTGTGGTGCTGTTGCGCTTGGGCGGTGCGCAACGGGCAGGACCGGTGCGCTTCTGTGGCGCCGGCATGGTCAGCCGTGCAGTCGCCATTCCCCTGAGCGTGCTGTAACCAGCAGCCGTTACAAAACGGCCAGACATAACAGCAGCGGTAACGCCCAGACCCCATGCACCGCAAGCGATCTGGGCTTCCGTAACGATGTAACGCTTCAGGGAGCACATAGAGCACCCTATGAATTCAAAGACGAATTGACACCTTCTCAACCAGACGCTGCTGCTTGCTAATGCCTCTATATCTGAAAAAGGGTTACATCGTTACAGGCACCCCCAGAAGCCACTACAGGCAGGCGATCTCGGCTGTTACGCCCACCGTCACACCGCGTCACAACTGAAACGGCCATGACTATCACCACATCCACCTGGCTTGACCCCATCCCCGGCCTTTGGCGGGATGAGGCAGCCCACCGGTACTGGCTCGGTGATCACCTGTTCCCGGTGTCGATCACCGGGGTGCTGGCCCATGGGCTGAGCGACTACGCCAAGCGCTCGATCGAGGCCAAGCGGTCGATCTGGGAGCCGCGTGGCACCACCGTGCACTCGGCTCTTGAGCACTACAGCCAGGCCCGCTTCTTGGCGGGCAAGAGCGCCAGAGAAGCTCTGCTGGACGCCGAGATCATGCCCGGCCATCACCAGTACCGGGACTGGATCCTGCCGCTGCTGCAGCTGCCGCTCTGGGATGAGGTGCGGGTGATCGCCAGCGAACGGCTCAGCTGCTGTCTGACCCGCAACGTGGCGGGGGCCTTTGACGGCGCCTACGTCTCACGGGCCCTGAGTGAGCGCCGGGGCCACGAGGTACGGGTGCTTTACGACCTCAAGACCCTCTCGGCCCACGGCCGGCCCTATTCCACCGCAGCCCAGCTCGGCGGCTACATGGTGCTGGAAGCAGCCCAGGGGAACCACTACGAGCTTGGTCAGACGATCTGGAGCAAGCCCGGCGAGGCCTTTTGCAGCACCTTCTACAGCCGTGAGAAGTGCCTGAGCGCCTGGGCCGCCGCCTGGAGCTGCTATTGCTCCGCCCGCAGGCCCTTCTGAGAGCCAGGATCAATGTGAGCTAACTCAGCAATCTGGCTTGTAGATGCTGGCCGCTAGACTCAGCAGACTCGGAATCATCCGGGCGACTGTTTTGATGTTCCTCGATGGCGGACCTCCTGCTTGCTGCTGCTCCCCCAACACCGGCCGCCGATGCGGTAACTGAGGCTGATCTCGATGATCTGCTGGACGCGGTCACCGCGATCAAGGCGCAACAGAAGGAGCTGGAGCAGCAGCTCGAGCGACTCCTGGAGGCCCTCAACACGGCGATGGCCAGCGGCCAGCTGGATCCCTCCTTCTCCCACAACGACTGGGCCTTTGCCCACAGCACCGGGCGCCTGAGCTACGAGTTCCCACCGGAGGTGCAGCAGATCGAGCAGCAGCTCAAGGCCGCCAAAGAAGCGGCGATCCAGCAGGGCAGCGCCACAGAGAAGCGCGGCAAGCCCTTCTGGACCATCCGCCCCCCGAGAACCCAGCCCCTGCCGTTCTGAGCTGATGCCGCCGCGCGCCCACAACTTCAGCGCTGCTGATCCGGTGGAGGAGCTGCGCTCCGCACCAGCTGAGCAGGACTCCGATGGAGAAGCGGTGTGGGAGCCGGTGGCGGTAGACCCAAGCCGGCCGATCAGTCAGACCAACCCGCCGCGGCGTTCACCCCATCACGCCCAGACCCCCAGGGCCACTGCCGGGGAGGTGGAGCGGCGCATCGCGGAAGCCCAGCTCTGGATCGCGCAGCGGCTTCCTTTGGTGGAAATCAGGGCGAAAGCGGGCCAGAGCTGGGGGGTGAACAACGTCAAAACGCTCAATCGCTACCTCGACCTCGCCCGCGAGCGGATGGTGGAGGAGCTGATCACCGACCGGCGCCGCCATCAGGCTGAGCAGATCTTTGCCCTCAATGAGTGCGCCCGCCGCGCCATGGAGGCTGAGCAGTTCAGCGCTGCCGTTGGTGCCTTCCGGGTGATCGCCGAGATCGGCGGGATGCTGCGCGCACCACTCAAGCCACCTGAATCGCTGCCCGGGAGAAGGCTCTGATGGCAGGCCTGCTCCTAGATCCGGCCACCGACCTCTGGGCTGACTGGGGCCTGCTGGATGTTCCTGATCCCAACCGCAGCCAAACCCAGCAGCAGGGCCAGCAGAGCTTTCGTGACTTCATCGTGGCCGCTTATCCCGGCTACGCCTTCCACACCTGGGCCGAGCGACTGATCGCACTGCTGCAACGCGTTGCTGATGGCCAGCTCAATCGCCTGATCGTCTGCTGTCCTCCAAGGCTGGGGAAATCGCTCCTGGTTTCCAAGCTGTTTCCCGCCTACTGGGTGAGCCGCTACCCAACACGCTTCTGCGCCATTGCTTCCTATTCAGCCGAGCTGGCCTATGCCCATAGCCGAGAAGCTCGCCTCTACTACCGCGCGGTTGGTCATCCCCTCTCAAAAGACTCCACCGCGGTGGGCAACTGGCTAACCCCCGAGCGCGGCGGCTGCATCGCTGCCGGTGTGCGCGGACCTTTCACGGGCAAGGGCTACGCGCTGGGGATCATCGATGACCCCTACAAGGGCCCAGAAGATGCCAACTCCGCAGCTCAACGCCAGAAGCTGATCGAGTGGTTCCAATCCGTCTGGCTGACTAGAGCAGAACCAGGGGTGAACGGCGCCGCAGCGGGTGCCCAGGTGGTCGTGCTGACCCGCTGGCACCAGGACGATCTGATCGGTTGGCTGCTGGAGCAGGAGAGCGGCGATGCACCGCAGGCCTGGCATGTGCTCAACCTGCCGGCCACCTGTGAACCCCCCAAGCAGCAGCTGCAGTTCCCGGCCACCTGCACCGTTGAGCCGGACTGGCGCCAAACCGGTGAACCGCTCTGCCCGGAGCGCTTCCCGCTCTCTGAGCTCGAGCAGATCCGCATCCGCGCTGGCAGCTACTGGTGGAACGCGCTCTACCAGCAGCGGCCTTCCCCGGCGGAGGGCCTGCTGTTCCAGCGCCAGTGGGTCCGCCACACCCTGCCAGCGCAGCTGCGATCCGGACACACCCAGCAGAAGCCCTATGCGCCCTTGGTGCTCAGCTGCGATCTGAGCTTCAAGGGTGGGGATGGGAACGACTACTGCGGCTTTGTCCTGCTGGGGCTTCACAGCAACTGCATCAGTCGTCATCCAGCCGGAGACGCCTTGGCCCAGGGCCTGCAGCTGCACCGCAGCGCGGCACTGCTGCCACCTAGAGCGTCATCCACTGCGCACGTGCCAACTAGTCCGGCGGCAGACGAGGCCGCAGGTGGTGCGATCACCGTGCTGTGGAGCCAGCACCAGCGCCTCGATCTACCGGGGGTAGTGAAGTTTCTCACCCACACCCTGGCTGATCTCAACCAGCGGGGCTTCACGCCCGATGCCGTGCTGGTTGAGGACGCCGCTAACGGCCCGGCGGTCTGTCAGCTGCTCCAACGCCAGATCCCTGGACTGATCGCAGTGCGGCCAGTAGGCAGCAAGGTCAGCCGCGCCCATGCCGTCGCCCCCTTGCTTGAGGCCGGCCAACTGGGCTTTTGCGCGGGCAATGACGACTTGATCACTGAGCTGCTGGGTTTTCCCAACGCCGCCCATGACGACCTGGTGGATGCCTTCTGCCAGGGGGTGATCTGGCTGCAAAACCAGCACTGGCGCGGCAGCGGCAGCAGTGCCGCAAGACCGCTGCTCTTCTCCCGCTGATGGAGGCAAAGCCCCCCTCCCCTCACTGCCGCCCTGCCATGAGCCCTACCTCCCCAAAACACTGCCGTCAGCGACCCTGCCGTTCGCCCCACGGCGCTGCTGATGCTCTGGTGGTGGAGCATCTGCACTTTGCGGCCAAGGTGGCGGGCAACTACGCCCGCCGCACCGGCCATCCCAAAGAAGACCTCGAGCAGCTTGCTGCAATTGGGTTGATCAAGGCCTCACGCCGCTACGACTGCAAGCGGGTAAACCGCAGCAGCTCCAACTTCATCGCTTACGCCAGGCCGTTTGTGAACGGTGAGATCACCCACTACCTGCGCGATAAGGGTTTTCTGATTTCAGTGCCAGGTCGCTGGCGAGAGCTGCATGCCAGGGGGCAGAAGTTGCTGCGGCAGGGACTGGCTCCAGCTCAGGTTCCGCAGCAGCTCGGGCTCACGCCAGCGCGCTGGGCCGAAATCGCAGCGGCCTGCTCGGTGCGGGTGGTCGCGATGGCCTTTCCGGAACAAGATGGCTCCTGAAGATCTATTTCATAAACCCTCGTCAGTTCAATGCAAAGCGTTAACCCATCCGATCTGAATTCAAAAGGAGCGGAAGCCCCCTTTGCGGCTACTCAGGATCCAACATTCGATGCACTCTTCAAATTGGCAATACAAGGCGACCTGCGGGTCTATTTCGCAGCAATTCCGCTAAGGCTGATTCGCCCCTATGCGCCCGAGTTCAACTTCTTAATGCTTCCCGGTGGAGAAGCAATCATCGCCGCGATAATTGCTCAGGCTCGGCAAGGACATTTTCCTCGTCTTTGGGTTTACGAAAAAGACAATACATTTGTGATGTCAGATGACTATCCTCAATACCATGCTTGCATTCTGGGGCAGCCTGACTATGTGCCCTGCTGGGTGCTGGGGTATCCCCAGCACATCGCGGCAAAAGATGTGCAAGGCCCAGTCGATGCAAGGGAGGCGGCTGGAATTAGCCCCTAATCAGCGATCAGGTCGCCTGGCTGCTGGCTTGCCATTTCACTCCTTGCATGAGAAATGCTCTGCGCTCAGCACAAGCTTTGATGATTCCTCGAGCATTGTGCCCTGGGCATTCATTTGGACATCAGCCTGAAGCGCCGCTGCTACAAGAGTTGAACCTGGTGCGCCAACTCTATTGGTCCAGGGGTTCACTTCAAAGTAATGGGCAAGGCCTCCACGTAAAACATCTTTCTTTCCTTCGAAGATCCATTTGCGATCGGGAATAATTAGTCGTGATGGGTACGCGACAGCGCTTATGGAGCCTGGAGAAGCGGGCGAGGCACCTAACATTGGGAAAATAAATCCACTAATAGACCAAAATCAGTGACCGCTTCAAGAGTGATGGGGCGATCTTCTATTCAGGGGAAGTTATAACAATGTCCATATGAGCAGAGAAGACCACAAGGCATCCATGCACAACAAATTTATACAAATGTTAACATGGCGGCACCTCTCTAAGGCAAAAGATGGTAGACTTTAAATAATTACAAAAGGCCAAATGAAGCTGCTTCACTATTTTATTGGGGGATTATTCTTGTTGGCTCTGGACCAGCCACCGGCACTATCAATGACAGAACAGGAGATGGGAAAGGCCATAGGGTTGTCCGCCATCGTCGACTGCCTCATTAGAACAGGAAAAGAGCCAGAAAAGGAGAGAGATCCAATGACAAAGTATTTTTTAGAAAGGAACAATTTGACTCATGCCGAAAGCTACATTAAGAGCGAGAAGGGGCGGACGGCAGTGACCATAGTTTCGGCAGGAGGCTTTCTGGATGAAAAATGTGAATTTAAATCAATGGATAAAGAAACGATGATAAGGCTTAACAGAATATTGGTGTACTACGCCCCTAAGGAGAGAAAAAATTGATTAGAGCTTTGAGAAGAGCAAAATTAAATACATGGAACTTATTAGGAGTATTAATTTTGTGCTGCTCTGCCGAGCTTGCATGGGCAAAGGCAAAAGCAGGCACTTTTAATCCGGCCTCTGTTGTAAGAATTGAGGGGCCTGTTCAAGGTAGTGGAACACTAGTAGCCCAAAACGGTGATATTTACACTTTACTAACGGCTTGGCATGTACTCAGCTCAGTTCGGGAGGGTGAGGAGCTTTACGCCGTTACAAATACAGGAGTATCCTATCGAATCCCGATAAAATCAATCATACGAGTCGGAAATGTAGATATCGCCCTGGCTAGATTCCGCGGCCCCGATGGATTAAAGATAGCAGAAATATCAGCTGAAGATGTGAGAATGGGAGAAGACGCTGAGGTGATCGGATACCCTCTTGCTGCATCAAAGAAGTTGGCTCTTAACAAGGGGCATATTGTTGCAAATGCGAAAGTAGGCGTTGAAGAAGGTTACCAATTGCTCTACAAAATTGAAACCAGCCCAGGAATGAGTGGAGGGCCCGTTGTCGATAAATATGGGAACGTGGTGGGTGTTCACGGAAGAGGCGAGCTTAACGAGACTACCTTAGATGGAATTGGGCCAATAATGAAAACAGGTGTGAACTATGGGGTCCCGATTAAATATCTTCTTTTGCACCTCCTAGGAAAGGACGCTACTCACAACAACGAAGAACCAGTAACATATGATGACTACTATGCCAAAACAGCCCGCCTTTGGCGAAGCAAAAAAGATCGTGGTGGAGAATATGGCATAAGGCTAGCATCCAGGTTGATAAATCTAACCACTGACAACGCATTGTTGGCGTGGGCTTACATATTCCGCCGCGACATGTATCAAGCAGCTCACCAATATAAAGATGCTTTGAAAGACAATACTTCGGCATACTCGCTTGCCGAGGACTCGAACCTAAAATACCTTTTAATTGGATCCGAATGCTTACTCTACTGGAACCTCAAAGACATTACAAGCGGAATTGAATGCTGGGACAGGGCCAGTTCAATTCGACCCACAGAACCAGGTCCATATAGTTTGCGGGGGCATCTTTGGTCTAGCATAAAGGAATGGCATAAGGCTCTAAATGACTTTGAAAACGCATTAAAGAATGGCTCAACAAATATTGACGATCTCATTGCTGCCTCCAGGATGAGCTGGTTCCTTGGGGAATATAGTCAATCAATCACTTATGCCAACAAAGCCTTATTTATTGATCCATCAAATATAGAAGCAATCATCCAAAGAGCGGTTGTCTTTGAGAGTAAAAAGAACTATCCTGAGGTAATCAAGGATTTGACCAGGGCCACCCAGCTACTGAAACCAGATGACCCCAGAAGATATGATGTCAAATTCTCGTTGATCAGAGCACAGAAAAATGTAGCAAATCCTTGAGCCATTCTCCATATCCAAAGCCGCCAAGCGCTTTGGAGTCGCGAATGAAAGCTGGCGAATTGTACTATTGCTGCTAAAATCAACATTGCCAAACCTGAACCGTGAAGTACGTAAATCTGGTTATTTTGTTCCTGCTGGCTGGCCTCTGTGGCAATGCCCGGGCGAGTTCAGCATTGGCTGCCAGCTTTGCTTGTCAGCCTATTAATGGCATTCCCGCAACAGTCGTTCAAACAAAGGAAGGGAAGCGAGTCCCAATTATTTTTTGGAAAAGCAACACCTTTGCTAATTCTGGTTGGCCCCCATTAAAGCGCTGCCAAGAAGTCACAGCAAGATTTCAGTCTTATCATTCAGATGGTTCTCTTGAGTTTATTACAACAGGGCAAGTAAATAGTCTTCCTGCAATTTGCGTAGCGAAAAGTGAAGGTGGGGCTTGTGCAGGTCTGCTCTACACGCTTAAGCCCGATCAAAATGCAGCGAGCACGCTTTTGGATCTTTTCAATATTCGGAGCCAACCGAATGCAGCTCCGTTGGAGGAAACGACCTCAAGGCCCTATTTAAGCATTGACTCACTAATTACTAGTAATTCGCAATCACTTGCAGGGCAAAGTTCTACTAGTCCAAGCATGGCTCCAAGGAGTAATACCCCCTTGTTTTAATCATGAGCAAAAAGTGCCTCCTGTCATTATTACTTCTCTCTGCTCAACTAGCTGGTCATGCTATCTTCGCCGCTTCCAGCAAAGCTGATTCGGAAAAAGACTTAGATGAATTGATTGGACTGGTCAAGCAAACAGGCACAAAGGTACTTACTTCCTCCAATTGCGAGGCCAGAATATCTGGATTCTATCTTCCACCTAACAAGGAGGGTACTGGAGATAGGCTTGTCTTTTGCACTAATAATATTGACCTGAAAGACACAAGCGCCTTGTGGGAGGTATTGGCCCACGAAGTTGCGCATGTTATGCAGGCATGTGCTGGCGGACCAATTTGGAAAGATATTTATCATCCAAGACTTCTACGAGGTCTTAAAGAACAGGCCCCTCACTACGCCGAAATTCTTAATCAATATAAGGGTGAAGACAAGTTATTGGAACTAGAGGCGTTTGACATGGAGCTGAAGACTGCGCGTGAAGTTAAAGAGTTATTTGTCAATCTATGCATGCAGCCGAAGTCTCACGAAAGCAGCACTGGGGAACCCCCTGCACTTCCGAATAGCATTTTCGAGGTTGTCGGAGGACGCAACTCCTTTATGGAGCTCATGGCCTGGGCATCCAAGAATTTACGCTCTAACCAGCTTGCAATGTTAAATGATGTTCTCGCTTCGGGCAACATCTCTGAGATCAAACGCAGCCTCCTAGAGCTTCAATCTATGTATAATGACTCACGCACATATCAGAATTACAGGCTATTCTAGGGATGGCGATGTAATTTTCTTCGCTCGCCTTGCCAATCTGCTGCAGGGATTAATTAGAGCTGGTGAGCTCTTGTGCCAATATTTGTATTTTATTTGTCTAGTTATCGTTTGAAAATGGTATGCCCGACAACTCCCTAACCCCTGACTGCCTCCACAGGATTGGAGGGGCCCAGCTCTTCATGAGTCCAACATGGACGCCTGACCAAAAGGGGGTCAAGGTCCAGATCATTGATGTCTTTGCTTTAGAGCTGGCCACTGGCTATGACAAGGACCCGGAAGGAAGGCTCCTCCTCAGCTCAGAGCCCTCAGTCAGTGCTGGAAGGACCTGGTCACTGGCGAAGGCATGCCAACTAGTCCGAAACGACAAGAGGCCCCATCGTTGGGTGGTACTTCACCGCCATAAGAAGGCGTGGGGCCTGTTCTGGGCTGGTGGTGGCCTGAACCAGTGCAGAGACGAACTGACCAAGCAAATGGGCTCTGAAGCCTCAACAAGCGCAATCGTGCCTGCTACCCCAGATGCTCTGCTGAGATTGATCTTGACCCTTGAGGAACCAGAGGTCGAACCTGTCCTGATCACCAAGATCAAGAAAGCGAAGAAGTCCTCAGACGAGGAGGAGATTCCTGATTGTGGACAGAGCTTCCCCTGGAGGGCCGTTGCGCTCACCTCAGCTATATGGCTTACTGCTCTGGGTGTCCTTGGGGTATCTCTAACAAGCCAAATACAAAGGCAAGACCAGCGGCTTCAACAGCTTATTGAGCGGATTGAGCTCAAGGATAGATGAACCTTCAGACATCCACCAACAATGAATCTAAAACCACAATTTAGCCACGACAAGAAGATAATGGATGAGCGGCTCATGCTTCAAATAAAGTTTGGCAACCATCCAAAAAGGATTGAACTCTTCCCGGAAGGAAACGCACTACCCCATGAAGATGGAAACTGGATTCCGCAAATTGAGCATGGCCAAGAGTGGGATGCTCGAATGGGCAAGTGGGTGGAGTAATCAACCCATCTCTAGATAGTTTAGGTCAAATCGATAGGCTGTTATGGGACTCACCGGGCGGTGTCTTCTATAAGCAGAACTTCACCGAAGTCGTTGCAGTCAAAGGTCTTGGCCTGGTTGTTTGCCAATGGCAACGACGTCTCGGCAGAGGCTGGAGGAAAAACTGCGCAACCACACGTAAGCAGAAGTGCTGCGGCAAAAGGAGTTGGACCTGCGCCCCTGGCCATGTGCTCAACCTTGGATCCTCACTCCATTCTGGACGCCCGACACAGATCCATTCATCTCTGCTGACTATTGAGGAGCGTCTGGCTCTCGTCCTCGACTGCTGGAATCTGCTTGAAGACCGAAAGGAGCACTACCTGCCCCGCGGCGAGCGCGAACCCGAGAGCGCCTACCGCCGCCGGCTGGAGGCGGCGTTGCCGTCGGGCTTCTTCCGTGATGCCCTGCGCACCTTTGCCGGGATGCTGGCCTCCAGCCACTGGCGGGAACTGCCGGCCTCGCTGCAGGCGGTGATCAGTGACGTCGATGGACGCGGCACTGATCTGGGTGTGTTCCTGGAGCGAGCCGACCTGCTGGTGCTCAGAGATGGTGCGGCCCTGGTTGGGGTGCTGCCACCAACGCACCTCTGGCCCAGCGAGGGCGACCGGCAGCAGGCGCTGCGCAGCGGCGACCGCTTATCGCTGCCGCGGCTTGTGCTGCTGGAGCGGCGGGATGTTCTCAACTGGCACCTGCCCGATCCCCAGTCGCTGCCCGACGCGATCAGCTTCAGGCTGCCCAACCCCAAGACCCAGCAAGAGCCCCTATCCGACGAACTGCCTCAGCACCCCTGGCTCTACGGATCAGCGGCTCTTGATGACAACGGCATGGCCATTGAAACCATGGAGCTGGTGGCCGATCCGCAGGCACCGTCCGGCTGGCGTAGCCAGCGCACCGGCCTGCAGTACTACCGCGGGATCAGCCAGCTGCCGCTGATCTGGTACGCCAGTGATGGCGCTGCCTTTGGCGAGGGGGATCTGCCGCATCTGGGGCTGGCGCACCAATACCTGAACCACTTCCGCTGCCAGAGCGACTACCAGGAGCTGCTGTACCGAACAGCACTACCTGTTGGGGTGCGGACCGGTGTGCAGGGTCCCATGGGTGGGGACGGCTCTGCCGGCGAGCCGGTGGTGCTGGGTCCCAATAGCGTGATCGACCTGCCGGAAGGCGCCAGCTTCCAGTTCGTGGAGATCCAGGCCCGCTCGCTGGCGGAACACCGTGCCTGGCTGGAATCGCTGGATCAGGGCATGCGCCGTGATGCCCTGATCCCCTCCGGCGCCCAGGGGGCACCGCGCACCGCGACCGAAATCTCGATGGCGGCCTCCCAGGCCTATGCGCTGCTGCAGAGCCAGGCGATCCAGAAGGCCTCGATGTTTTCTTCTCTGCTGGAGCACTGGTGCGCCCTCACTGGAGAAGCTTTGCCCCACTGGGAAGGTCCTGCCTTGCTGGTGGAGATCAGCCCGCTGGCCCCTGCACCCAAGCCGCAGCCAACTGTGGCCGAGATGCTGCAGCTGCAGGAGCGGGGAATCATCAGCGAGCAGGCCCTGCGGCAATGGCTGGGGGATCTGGCCGGCATTGCCCCGGCATCTTCATGACCACCACCAGCAGCACCTGGCAACCGCAAGATCAAGAAGCCATCCGCCAGGCGCTGGCCCTGCCGGCAACAGTTCCCTGCCTTGATGCCATCGGGCGGGCCATGGCGGACTTGGAGCGCCACCACCCAGCTGGGATGCTTAGCGCCCGCGCCCTGCTCGATGCGGTGGCCCTGATCGATCAGCAGTTGCTGGCGCCTGGCCCTGATCAGGAGCAGGCAATCGAGAAACAGTCCTCCTCCGGCCCGATCGCTGGTTCGGTTGCAGCCGGCGGAGATGCCCCACTGCAGAAAGCCGACGTGATCGCCTACGACACGGGGCTGCTGCGCCAGGAAAGCGAAACCGTCTACGCCAATCCCCGCTCCAGCGCGGCTGCCCTGCTTAACCAGCGGCGCCGCTACGGCGACCAGCTTCTGCTGCTCCTGCCGGGACTGCCCAGCTGGGTTCAATTCACAGCTGCTGCCGCAGGGATGACTGGCAGCGCGGCCCTGCTGCGGGGTTGAACGCCGGCAATGATCAGCCCCCGCCAGTTCACCAGTGGCAAGCACCAGCGCAATGCAGCTCTGTGGGCTCCCACCCCCTTGCAGCCATTTGCCAATGCCCGGCTACTGCTCGGCGAAAACGCCATCCCTGGTGACACCACCTCTGCTGTGGTGGCCAGCCACGTTCTCGAGTGTTTTCTTGAGCGCTCCCGCTACATCACCGCCAGAGATAACGGCCCTGGTGTTGAAACCGGTGACTTCACCTTTCAAGGAATGATCTGTCGTGCCACCCGGCTGCCGCCGCACCCTGGTGCGATCTGGCTGAGTAGGGAGCTGCAGTGGAGTCAGAACGGCCGGCGTGTCTCCACTGCTGGCAGAACCGTTGTGACTCCCTGCGAGGGCGCAATTTGGCTTGGTGATCTAACCCTGCTCAATGCCGCAGGTGATGCGGATGTCGATCCCTATGCCCAATGCACCTTGTTCACGGTGCTGGAGTTTGGTGCCAGCTACGGCTCAGGCGGCATCGGTGGCCTGGTGCAGCCGCTGATTGGTGAGCGGGTGTTTGGCACGCTTAAGCCGAATCGGCTGGAGTGAAGGGAGGTTGTGGCTCCTGCTTGATACCTCAGCCAGCAGCAGGAGCAAAACCTAAAAAACCCGTACATCCAACTCAAACTCATGCAAACGAATGACCCAAGACTTCTTCTACTGACGAGGACATAGCCAAGCAACGCCTACTAGGAGTTGTGAGCCAACTCACCGAAGATCACATTGGGGAGAATGAACACTCACGGCACTCAGACGTTTGCACAGAGCGCAGCCACCATCTCGTCTTCTCCTTGTCGTGACTTATTTCCCGGCCCAGCGGGCTCTCTCCACTTGCTCCACCCCGATGCAGTTGTGTATCCAGCAACCAAGAGGCGATCACAGCTCACCCCTACCGTCAAGCGCGTTGCAGAGCCTCCACATTCAGCTGCGGTAGTCCGTGTGCCATTTGAGTTCAGCCTCCACCCGGCCCAGTCGTATTTGCACTGCCCATAGGTACGCCATTGTGGCGTGTAGCTATTAGATCGAATGCGCTGAAGTAGGGCTTGCTCGTTTGGACTTAATGGTTTGACAGTCGGCCCACTAACAGTGTTCTGGAGCCCTCGCCAGCGCACCACCAATCCGCTGTTGCACTCCTGCTGAGACAGGGCGCCTACGTCGCATGCCTGCTGGTGGGCTGACACGCTGGGATTCATGCCAGAGCCTGAACTGATCCGCGCCCGCTCCACTGGACTCAACACCCCATCCCGCACGAGTTCATCTAGAGAGGCATCAAAGGGGGCCGGTGGCCGGCTTGGCAGGGCAGCCGGATCAAGCCGTAACGACTCGGCCAGCGGCACGGGTGGTGTCGCTGGCGGCATCTCGATTGCCGGCTGGGGGCGGGTGCGCTCCGAAAGGCGGACCGTACTTCCCACCACAAGCCTTGCGGTTTCTAGACCCGGATTGAGACGCAGCAGCTCTTGCAAGGTCAATCCATAGCGCTGAGCAATCTTTACGACTGTGTCACCAAAACGGACGGTGGCGCGCTCCTCCACAGGAGCCAAGAACTGGAGAGGAGGAGTGCGGCGCAGTTCGCTGGTATCAATCTGAGCAATCTGTCGTACTTGACGGGAGAGCTGGCTGGGAATAACAAGCCAGTCACCTTGACGGAAGTGGTGGTCTTCGTTGACGTCGTTGAGCTTGGCCAAACGCTCTTCATCGAGCTTGAGGTAGCTGGATAGTTCTTCGATGCTGATGGGCAAACGCACCCTGACATAGATCTTGTCGATGCTGGGAGCAGGTAGGGCAGTGATCAAAGCATCAACAGAAGCCTTATGGATAACGACAGGGTCAAGAGCTGCGACCACGGATGGCAGCTCAACACCCAGCAGGGGTGGCGGGATATTGGTCAGCATTGCGAGCAAAGCCGACCTGGCAAGAAGTGCAGCGGCTTGCATGGCTGATCAATATGCAACCTTGACCGTGCAGCATGGCAGTTCAGGTACAGCTCTGACGGCATTGGCCCTGTTGTTCGACGTGATCGCGGACCTGCCTGAAGGCATCACTGTGATGCCAGTCTTAGCTGCTGATAAGGCCGAGGCCCTGAAGGCTGCCAAAGAGCTATTCCCTGGCCATCGGGTCACGCTGGTGATCAAGGAAGGCGATCCCGGTACTTGAACCGCCAAGGAATCGCCGCAGAGCTTCACCTGCAATGCGGCTAGATCTCCTTAAGCAGAGTTGCGACGCATTGCAGCAAATCAATGCGAAGCACCAGTGGACATTCTGTGGAGACCTGCCCATACTCCGCTCAGAAGCCCTGTGTGAATGGACGCTGATTTTCTCGGACCCTTACTTTTTCCTTTGATTGTTGGGGCATTTGCGTGTGCCTATCTTACCCAACAGGTGGCTGAAGCAAAGGGTTACAACCCCATAGACTGGGCGGTTAAAGGCTTCTTATTTGGACCACTAGGGCTACTGGCCGCAGCAGGTCTCCCCGATGTGAAGTCCAGAAAATACCTCCGCCTCCTTGCAGAGCACCAAGGCGCCATAGAACCGGAACCCCCTCAACTCCCTCCATACGAGGGCTAATGGCAGGAATAGGTACAATCAGACTTCCCGTAACAGCTCTTACACTTCTTCGGCCGATCTATGATACATGACTTTACTAATCACGCCAAGATTTTAGACGTTGCCATCCGCATTGCAAAAGAAGATGGTATATCAATTCCGAGCAATGCAAACCTAGAGGCGAAAAGCTTTGCTGGGGTCTCCAATTATTTTCTCATTGATTCGCGCGATAGGCCGTTGTACAAAATAAATATTACAAGGATCAAGAAATACTTAGATAGAAATATCGAGGTGGGCGATACGACTGGTCAATTAAATCTACAATCAAAATGCGAACAGCCACTCAGCAAAGATACAGATAGATCATTGGATTTGGACGGCCCTTCTGTCAACATAGGGGCACTTTATAAAATTAATACTGATGGATTCCTGTGCAGTGATTGGCTTAATGATTTGCAAGTGGCGGAGAAAACTAAGGCCCTAGATTACATCATTGCTCTCCATCGTGAACTCGACGGAAAGCTAATTAGTGAATTACTTGACAATGATGAAAACTGCCTGCTCAAGGTGATTGATGCCTATGGAAATCAGCAAACTCCCTTAGAGTTGGTGACCACTAGAATATATAGTTTTTATCTAGAACCACAAGAGTTGTATTTTGGATCAAAAGAAGTAGCAGATGCATTTAGCTTGAAACTTATAGGACTTCTGGAATGCCTTGACCTTGTAAAGGTAATATCAGGCGTGAATTATCTCAACCTGGAAGCAATAAATCCGGAGCACGCGGATAGCAATTACACGAATGAGATGCAAGAACTTATTGCTTTATATCATAGTTTTCTGCCGAAGAACGCGGGCCTTTTGTGCGCCTGTAGCTAAAAAAGCAGTTGACAATCAGCATGTCATTGCGATTGCCAGGCTCTCACTACACGAGAAAACCAAGATTCAATCAATGAAACCCGATAAAATCAAAAGTCCCTGCACCATAAAGCATTAAACTCATTTAAACGCCTACCCTTGAGTCGACGGTGGTGGCTATATCTGTCTCATCGAAGAACCAACGCTGCCGCTCAACCATGAGGTCTCAGGCGCACTTCTTGATCCGTTTAACTGCCGAGTAAGGGGCTGCAGCGGTACTAGTGGCAGCTGGTGCCGGCCTGGTCACCAATGGCGTTGGGGCGAATGCTCTGGGGAACACCTCGACCAGTGCCCCCTATCGCCAAGATGGCAGCGATGGCATAGGTCTAGGGGGTGAATTTCATGCCTGCGGTTCTGCGATGGTCTACACCCAACCCAAAGTATCGCCAGAAGCCTGGTTACATCTAGCCATAAACAGTGAGTCCTAGCCGATCTCAGTCCATGCTGTTGCCCACCCGCTGCTGAGCAGGCCCTCTTGCTTGCCCCTGAGCCCTCCCACGACCGACGGCCACCAGCTCACCGTCAGGCTGGCGCTTAGATCGAGCTTTGCAACCCATCCTCCAGTTTGGGTTTGCCTTTTGGCTGGTTCTCGCCGGAATCTCAATATTGAGAATTGGCCCTCTGTCCAGACCTGATGACTATGGCCGTGAATTGGAACAGCCACAACCCTTTCGGCTAAGAGCTCTAGCTAGCTGGCGTATCTGTTGTTATCGCAGGTTCTCAACCTTCCGGCCCTTGCTGAACATCCAGCCCAGCAACTGCACTTTCCAGATACCTGCAGCATTGAACCTGATTGGCGGTATCCAGGTCAGTTGCACTAGCGCTTGGCCTGCAAATTGAATTTCCCATCTTAACGGAGGACTAAGACTTTTTCGGCAGCGGTATCTCCACATGGACGACTCGCACGGTGTAGATCTACTTGAATAGTTGACCTGTCGCCTCGGCAACAGGGAATGGCAGCGCCGCGATGGGCTGCCGATTCCACTGACAGCCGAGACGGGTCATGGCCACAACCACAACGCACAACAGCTCCAGGGCAACTGATGAGAGCAGCGAGCTGTTTGAGCAGCACCACCAGGAGACTGCTGAACTAGAGAGCAACAGCACGGCTGACTATCAACCCGCTGAGCGCCAAGTCGGCATCGCTCTGGCTGATGCAGATGAGCCCAGCGCCAGCGAGATCCAGCCCAGTAACGGCCTCGGCGATGCCCTCAAGGCCGAGCGCAGGCGCAGCAACAACCTTGAAAAAGAGCTGCGGGGTCTACGGCAGCAGCTGACCCGCTTCTCGGAGATCAATCCCGAGGAATACGCCCGCCTGCAGCAGGCCGAACGCCAGAAGCAACTGCTCGAGCAGCAGGTGGAACTGCGCGAACGTCAGATGGAAGAGGCCTCTGCTCGCAAGGTGGCAGCCGTTGCAGCGGAACGCGACGCGGCCCATGAGCGCGTACAGGAGTTGCGCAAGGAGCGGCTGCTGGAGCGCGCTTTCTCAGAAGCAGAAGGCCGCACCGGCGGCGATGGGCGCGGCACCTTTTTCCAAGTATTCAAGGGCCAGCTGGGCGAGAGCTTTCGGCTCACCACCAGCAAGGACAGTGTCGATGTGCTGGAACCGCTGGACAGTCAGGGCCAACCGTTGCTGGGGGATGACGGGCGGCCACTGAGCACCGCTGACTTCCTCGATCAACTGCGCATTCACCCCGTCTACGGCTTCCTGTTTCAACAGCGCGGTGCCATGACCGGCAGCCCAGGGCTGGGAGTAGCACCTGCGGCGGCCGGTGGCTTTGGCGAGGTGCTCAACCCCCAGGCGATGAGTGCAAGTGAGCTTTACCGCGCTGGCTTTGTCACCAACGGCCGCAGCCCACGTCGCTGAGCACAGCCGTTCAGCCGATGGCCAGCCGCTACTACCTGGTGTTCTGGAGCCGCCGCTCGACAGCCACCGTGGTGCCGGCTGCCACAGCTGCTCAGGCCCGCACTAGAGCCCATGCCAGCCATAAGGCGGGGTACGGCACCCTCCTCTCAGCCCGCCAGGCCAATGCCGCAGACAGTCGACTGATCCGCAAAGGGGTCTGGGTGCGTCGCCGCAAGGACGGCAGGAGTCCACAGTTCGGCACTGCTGGTGCACGAACAGCGGCCAGACGCCAGCGCAGCCTCTACCGCAGCTGGTTGTGACGCCAGGACTCAACCCCTATGCCAAGGCCCATGACGCCCTACGCCGACTGGATCTTTACGGCGGTGAGCACCCGGCAGCATCCTGCTGATTGTTTGGCTGGTGCTGCGGACCAGGCCGTAAAAGCAGAAGACCGCTCGCGTTCAAGGTGGCGGCCCCACCCTTGAGATGGCCGCTCCCCCCAACAGCGCCAGCAGCAGGTTGAGGGTGGAATCAAAGCCTCCCTGCAGCTGCTCCAGCGTGCCGGGGCATACCTGGCCGACGGCACGGCCAGCCATAGATCGCTGGCCGCAGATTCCGGCAGCCAGCCCGTAGACCAGCAGCTGGGCGGAGATCACCACCGCCAGGGTCTTAAAGACAAAGCGCTCACGATCAAACGGTGGCCGGGGTGGCGGCAGTGGTGTGAGCGGCGGCGGTGCTTCTGCCATGGCCTGCTGCTCAGGGATGGCAGGTGAGCAGCCAGCCGGTGCCATTGCCATCAGCCTCCCAACGGGGCTGCCAGTTCTTCCAGCTGTAGTGCTGGCCTGCACCGTTGGTGTTGGCGGTGTAACCACCTGCGACTAGATCAGCTTCTCCATTGGGGTCGTTGTGAATGGCCACTGCCTCGGTGAAACCGATCACCACACTCCAGTGGCCCCCACCTGATGGAGCAGATACAGAACCGTGATGCAGCCAGCCCACGGCCACTGGCCGTCCCAGGTTGATCTGTTGCTCCAGTGCTGCTCGATCTCCATTGGTCGCGAAGTTCGCCGTTAGCCCCAGGGAGCGCAAGGCCGAGAGCTGGGCCTCTGCACTTGTGCTGTCGCCGTATTTGGCACGGATGACGTTGTATTCATCGTCGGAGCCGACCTTGCCCCAGAAGCGGGCGAGCATGGCGCAGCTGCTGGAGAAGCACTCGCGGTAGCCGGTGCCGGAGGCGTTGTCGTTCTGGTTCTCCCAGGCCACCGGCAGGGGATTGGCATGGGCTGATGTCTCTGGAGCGGGGGGTGCTGGTGGTGCCGATGAGAAGCTCTGCCGCCAGGGGGCTGCCTCATTGAGGATCGCCGGGTCAGCACTGATCACGGCGAGCCGCAACTGCTCGATGCCCTCGAGTTGCTGGGGCTCTGACTTCCAGGCATCCCAAAACTGCTGCCAGCGCTCAGCTGTGAACGGTGCCTGGGCAGCAGGAGTGGCAGTCGGAGTTGCGGACATGAACAGCAGGGCAGTCCTTTGCTGTTGCCGCACCACCACTCCACTGCTTTGAGCTCAGACTGGGAGCAGGTCGTTTAAGTGTTTATGTGCCTCACTCCTGAGAGCCACGAGCAGTACTGCCAATTTGCGCTAAATCTCGCTGACGAGAAGCTGCTGGAGCTTGATGCCCACTACAGGGAGAAGTGTGGCAACTCTGTGGAATGGGAGCTGCACGGCATCGTGATGAATGAGATCCACCAACGTCGCCAGTCCAGGAGGCGACAACTTGAGCGTTCCCTCTGGCTGGCCAGTCGCCGCGGACGTTGTGTAGAAGCGATCAAGCGTTGGTTGATCAGCTGTGGGCTCTGGAGTTCGGCCGCTCCTGAACGCAAGCGTCCGCGCTCCTTGATCGGGCTGGTGATGGGGCTGTTTTTCGAGAGCTACCAGAGCAGCAGACGACTAGCGATCGAAACACTTCCAGGCCGGCAGACCCCGCTGGAGCAACTCTGAGGAGAGGCGAGAACGGGTTGCGCCGCTGTGGCCAGGTGGTCGGCAATAGCCCCTGACCTCCTCGGGGCGCTGCCCCCTGTGCCATGGGCCTCACCCTGATCGAGGCAGCCAAATACGAGAACCGTCTTGAGCACTTAGCTGTGCTCAAGACGTTTTCAGAGGGCGAACTGCTCGCCCGGCTGCCGTTCATGAACATCGCCGGCAGTGGCCTGTTTTATTCCGCCGAGCAGGAACTGCCCTCAGTCGGCTTCCGTGCCGTCAATGAGGGCTACACCCAGAGCTATGGCGTGGTGGATCAGCGCGCAGAGGCGGTGCACCTCTTTGGTGGTGACGTGGATGTGGACCGCTCGATCGTTGACCTGATGGGCCCTGAGGCCCGTGCCAGCCAGATCGAGATGAAGGTGCGCTCCATGCGTCTGACCTTGGAGGCGACGGTGATCAACGGCGACACCAGCGCCAACCCGCGGGCCTTTGACGGGCTGAGCAAGCGCCTGCAGCCCGGTGATGCAATGGCGATCGACAACAGTGCTGGCGCCGGAGCTGCCGGGGCCCCGCTTGATTTTGATCGCCTCGATGAGCTGATCGATTCGGTGAATGCCTACGGCGGCAGCAAGGTGCTGGTGATGAGCAAGGCGATGCGCCGCCAGCTCAATGCCCTGGCACGCTCCACCATGGGCGGCGGGGTGTATCAGACCAGCACCAACTCCTACGGGATGACGGTGCACCGGTACCAGGACTGCGACATCTTGACGGTGGACCGCGATGCCCAGGGCGTCGAGGTGATGGGTTACGACGAGGCGGGCGGCACCAGCTCGATCTACTGCTGCACCTTTGGTGATCAAGGCGTCACCGGTTTGCAGGGCCCCTTCCAGGGTCGGTATGGCATTTCGGTGCGGGATCTGGGCGAGGTGCCCGATGCCCCGGTGTTCCGCACCCGCGTCGATTGGTACGTGGGCTTTGCCGTGCTGCATCCGCGTGCGAGCGGCCGGCTGTTCAACATCACACCCGCTGGGGCCTGAGGAGATCACCGATGACCTACGCAAACGGCAACCCTTTGATTGATGCGGAGACCACCCTGGTGGGTTGGACCAACCGCAGCGCGATTCGCAACAGCGAGCGCACCTACATCGCAGGTGATGAGGTGCTGCTGAACACCAAGCTCGATGCAGCGTCGCGCTTCTCGCTGGTGGTCTCCCACCCCGGAGCCCAAGGCCCGGTGGAGGTGGAACTGCAGCTGGCGCCGGTGCTGCGCGATGGCACAACCGGCAGCTGGCTCACGGCCGCCACCGTCGCCCTACCGGCAGAAGGCGGCCGGGTGGAGGCGTTCATCAGCGGGCGTGACATCCAGCTCAACGTTGCTGACCTGGCGGATGTGGACCTGCCGGCGGTCTGCTTTGCCAAGGCACTCGTCACCCCCGAGACCCCGGAGGGGATGCACGTGGGCCTGACCGCCACCATCCCCGCCTGAGCGCCATGTCGACTCTTGTTCGCCATGACCTCACTGACCCCGCCATTCCCGAGGGGATGGTGCGGATCGTGCGGGGGGGCAGCTACCGATTCATCTGGCCGGTGCATCTGGGCGGCTGGCAGAGCCTGGGCTGGCAGTTGCAACCGGCAGCAGGTCTGATAGCGCCGGAGCCCAGGCTGCCGGAGCCGCAGACAACTGCGCTGCCTTCTCAGGAGCCGGCGTTGGAGCTGGACGTGGCACCCCCAAGCGATGCCAATCCATTGCTGGACGAAGTGGAGGTGGAAATGCAACCGGCAGCAGCGAGCACCGAGCTGCAGAGCGCACCTTTCCGTGCCGATTCACTGAGCGCACCTCTCGGTGCCGATTCACTGAGCGCACCTCTCGGTGCGACCTTCCAAGCGATGACCAAGGCCCAGATCATTGAGCACTGCTCGAGCGTCTATGGCGTGGAGCTCGATGGCAGCCAGACCAAGGCGGAGCTGATCGAGCAGGCCATCGCACTGGAAACCCAAAACGCCCTTACCCCTGCTGCTGCATCAGGGTCAGAACCGCTGCTCCAGCCGGAGAGCGATGAGCCCCTGCCTGATGAGCTGCTGGATGACCCGCTGATCTGAGGAGGAGCACCGCATGTCCCTGAGCTTGCGCACCCCGGCGATCAGCAGCAGCGGCATCCGCGCGCAGCTGATTCGCCTGCTGCCGCCTGTGGGTTGCCCGGGTCATCCGATCTGGGTGCCGCCCAATGAGGTTCAGCGCTGGGAGCAGCTGGGGTTTGGGCGTGCGCCGATCCCGGCGGCTGATCTGGAGCTGAACTGGCAGCCGGCTGGTAAGGAGTCCGGCGGCTTGATTCCGATCGAGCTGCTACTCAACCCACGCCACACGCCCCCCAATACGGTGACGGTGGACTGGGGTGATGGGGTGACGGAGACCCTGCCCTGGCCGGTTGGCGGCGACGGCAATGCCCGACTAAGGCATGGCTACGCCAGCCGCAGCGACTACACGATCACCGCTGAGCTGAGCGGCAATGGCATCACTGCCGCCCTGCTGGTGAGCTTGGCGGGCTGCTCGATTTGGTCACCCGAACCGCCAGCACCTGGTCCTGGTCCAACTCCTGGCCCGGGCACGGTGCTGCCCTTGATCCCTGGTGCTGGCCTTAGTGGCGCTGCCTACGACGGCAGCACAACCCAGCAGTGGAGCCTGACGCGATGGAGTGGCGGCGGCAGTGCTGGTGGTGTGCCAGCCAGCGATGGATCCAGCTCCTTGTTCCTTTGCGCTGATGGCACCTGGGCCATACCGCCAGGCGGCAGTGGTGGAACGGTTTGGTTTAACGGTGCTGGACCACCGCCGGTAACCCTCAGTGGTGCTAATCCCGGTGACTACTACCTGGACAACCTCAGCGGCAACTTTTATGTGCTGGAGGTTTGATCGGCAATAGCGAGTAGGTCGCACCGCTAGGTGCGCTCAGCAAATTCGCACCGCTAGGTGCGCGCGGCAACGTTGCAGCTGATTGATGCCCTGGAACCAGAGCTTGAACCTTGTTGGTCCAACAGGTCCTGCAGGTGCTGCTGGAGCAAGCGGAGAACCAGGTGCTGCTGGCCCAGCTGGAGATATTGGTCCTGCAGGTGAAGTGGGCCCAGTAGGGCAGCAGGGTCCGGCAGGACCAGCCGGTCCGGCTGGTGAAAGTGGCCCGGCTGGAGAGGCCGGCTTAGCTGGAGATGTTGGTCCTGCCGGCATAGCTGGTCCTCCAGGAGAAGCTGGTCCCGCCGGCCTTGATGGGCCCCCTGGGGAAGCTGGACCGCCTGGTGAGCCTGGCCCTACTGGAGAAGCTGGGCCAGCTGGCGCTGCCTGTAATACCGAGTTCCGCGTTGATGCAGGTGTGCCGCAGTACTACCTAGCTGCAGAAGGACGCTGGGGAAACCTTGCTGTTTTGGCAGTGGCTTCTGCGCCCGCTATTGCAACAGCTGAACTGGATCCAAACCTTGAGGCCCGTTCCCTTGATCCAGCCATAAACCAAGACAGCGCCACCTCTGGCGAGGGCCAATGAGCTGGCTAGAGGCGCTCAACCTTGCCGGGCCGGCTGGTGCCGCTGGAGCACAAGGAGAGGTAGGAGCGCCAGGCCCTGCTGGACCACCTGGCGTGGCAGGGGCAGTGGGCGAGCCTGGTGCTGCCGGCCCTCAAGGCCCGCAAGGAGTTCAAGGGCCCCTTGGCGCTCAAGGCCCTCAGGGCTCTCAAGGAGCGCCCGGGGCGCAAGGTAGCCAAGGCGCTCAAGGGCCCCAGGGACCGCAAGGCCCTGCAGGAAATCCTGGTCCAGCAGGAGCGCGAGGCGCTATCGGGCCTACTGGTGCAGCGGGACCACAAGGCCCTGCAGCTACTAGTGATTTCCAGGTACTTGCTGGCGTTCCCCATGCCTACCTGGCAAACCAGGGGACCTGGGTGCCGCTTGGCATTGAGCCGCTTGCTCCTGTTATTCCAGAGGTGGGCGCACCCATCGGCGGCGGCTACTTTGCTGGCTTGATTAGCCATACGGCTGATGGCAACCCCACCCATTACCTAATCGTCGCGCCGCGTGATGCGGGTGCTACTGGCGGCTCTAATACCGGCATGCCCGAGGTTTACCCGCAGGCATACAACCCGACCTATAGGGACTATGGGCCAAGCGGTGGTTGCGGCAGCAGGCATGACGGCTGGGCGAACACTGAGTGGATGATCCAAAATGGTGTTCACCCTGCTGCGCAGTGGTGCGCGGCATTAAACATCAACGGCTACGACGACTGGTACATGCCAGCGCACTATGAGCTGGAGATTGCCTACTTCCATCTCAAGCCAACAGCAACGCCGAACGTAGCTGATCCAGCCTATGGAGATGGGATCAACCCATATGCAGTGCCAAGGCGTGACTACCTATTCCCCCCATACGTGCCAGCCCAGTGCTTAAACCCTGCCTTTCAGTGGGGAGGCGCGGAAGCATTTATACCAATTATTCACTGGACATCATCAGAGAGGGATACTCGTGATTGCTATGTCTTGAGTATGGATAGTGGTTTGTTTTCTTGGATGCCCAAGATATTTATTTCACCCGTGCGCGCCATGCGCAAGATCCCCTACGGGTCGCTCTAGTCCAGTCAGCTTGCTGAACGCGGCTGCAGCTGCGGCTAGCGGTGCGATACGGCAATAGCTGCTGTTGACACACCGGGCTACTGGCCCGCTTGACCATGGCTTGGGTAGCAGGTGGCTCTCTTAAAGGCCCACAGGGTGAGCAAGGTATTCAGGGCGCCCAAGGGGTGCAGGGCCTTGCTGGCGCTGATGGCGCCCAAGGCGTCCAGGGACCACAAGGAGAAGCTGGCATCCAGGGTCCGATTGGTCCTGATGGTGTTCAAGGCCAGCAGGGCATCCAGGGTGCTGCGGGTTTGGGCATCACCTTTAAGGGCCAAGTGGCGACAGAAACGGAGCTGCCAGCTGGTGCAGCCCAGGGCGATGCCTACATCGTGCAGGCCGATGACTCCTTTCAGGTATGGGATGCGGCCAGCAGCACCTGGGTGAATGGCGGCTCGATTCAAGGACCACAGGGAATTGAGGGCCCTGCAGGCGTTGCTGGCATTCAAGGAGAAATAGGCCCTGCTGGCGCTCAAGGCGTGGAAGGACCAGCCGGCGTGCAGGGCACGCGCGGTACGGGCTGGTTCAACGGCAGCGGCGCTCCTGCAGCTGACATCCCAGGTTCGATACCCGGTGATCTGTATTTAGATAACGCCACGGGCGACGTGTACACGCTGAGCTGAGCGGTGGCCTGGTCGCTTGCTGCCAACCTGCAGGGCCCTGCTGGGCCGAGCGCGGTGTCGGCTGATGCCGGCAACAGCGCCAGGCTGGGCACTGACGCCAAGGTGTTTGTGCCCTCCTCCCTTTACGTCCTGCCCGTGGCGACGGCAAAGGTGTTGGGCGGCATCAAGGTGGGTGCTGGGCTGAGCATCACCGCCGACGGCGTGCTCAGCGCTGCGATGGCCACCACCTATGTCAATAAGGCAGGCGATGTGATGAACGGCCCGCTGCGCTGGGCCAACAGCGGCGGTGTTTCAACCTTCAATGGCCGGGACGTTTACCTGTACTACGACGGGACCTTCTTTCGCTGCCAGCTGCCGTCTTCTAGATCAGCCTGGCGAATTGAGAACAGCAGCGGCCAGGTGACCTTTGGCTCTTGCCCTGCAGCAGCTAGCCCGCCGGTTGCGGCCAGTGACCTGACCAACAAGGGCTATATCGACAAGCTCATAAGCGCGGTTTTAGATGAGCTGCAGGCCCTCAAGGCAGAGGTGGCAGCCCTCAAGGCCGCGACCTGACTGCTTGCTACTTGCTCGCTGCTGTCTTGCGTCAATGGATTGACCGGCGGCCTCATGGGCCGCCGGCTGGCCGGCATTAGACGGACCAGCGCAGGGGAGGCTCGAGCTCTTGCTGCTCCTCTTCCAACTGGATTAGCCACCAGGCGGCTGGATAGGCGGGCTCGGGCTGTGGCTCCTGCCATTGACCGGAAGCTTGTGCTTCTTCCCAAGCATCAATTAAGGACTGCATGGTGGTGGAGAGCGGGAACATCGCTGTGATGCAAAGAACGCGCACCTGACACCCCGAGAAGCGGGGAAAACTGGAGAGCGATTTTGCACAGCCGATGGCACCCCTCCACCCAGCTGAGGTGCTGACTGAGCGGCTTTGTTCAGAGCACCTACCGGTGCGGCAGCGGGCACGGGCCTTTGCGGAATGCCCGAGCGGGAGCGAGCGGCTGGAGCAGGCAGGCCGCTGCTCTACTTCCAGCTGGCAAGCGAGCAGAAGCGGCAATGGAACCCGAGCAGGCGGGAGCGGTGGAATCCCCTGACTCGCTATTGCCCCAACGGGAAGTGCACGGTTTGCACGGCTTGCACGGTTTATTCAGCGGCCGCAAACGCCGCGCAACCCCGACCAGGCGGGAGCGGGTGGAGCAAGCAAGTCCGCTGCTTTGGTCTGTTACCTGCTCTCTTTTGCTCTCCATCCACCTGCCCCTGCCACCAAGCCAGCACCCCAGTGAAAGGGGGCCTATGGCCCCCCCAGGGGGGATTAGCAGACTGAGACGGTGACGCCGGGGAGGCCCTGGAACTTGCGTGCAAAGGCAAATGCTTTTTCAGCAGGGATTAGCCGCATCTTTTTGACCGGCTTACCGCGCCTCCCTAAGTGCTCAACGGTGCAGGGCACAGCGCCGCTCTTTTTGATACCGGGGGCGTAGCGATGGACGATCAGCAGGCGGATATTGCAGACGGGGCCTTGTGGAGCTGCCATGGAATTTTGGCGAGGAACCCCCAGGTGACGCCCCACGGCGCAGCAGCAGGCAAGGGTGGCGCAGCCACTTGCGCAGCCCTTTCCGTCTGCGAGCAAGTGAGGGCAACCTGCAAGGGGTGCTCGACGAATTAACAGCAGGACCCCACATCCAACGGTGCTGGTTCTGTCCGCCGGCTGGTTGCTACGGCCAGGATCAACCAAAGCAAGCGGGGCTGAGTGCTGCTTCTACGCAATGGGGCGTTGAGAAGGCCTCAAGGGATGCGGTCCTGCTGACTGGCATGACAAAGGACCTGCATTTCAGGCACCCGGTGTGAGCCATGCATGAGTGCCCAGCTGGGGGGGCCAGAGGCCCTCTCAAAAACTGGCGTTGGCAGGGCTCTGGTTCAAACAACCGAAATTCGGTGGTTTGAATTGATCGGCGTCAGCCAGCAAAAAATGGGCCAGCAGAAACTGGCCCTTGGATTGCCAGCTCAGATAAGCGCCACCTCCCCAGGGAGCAGAACCCGGCGCTTCTGAGCAGCCGCTAACACCTCTTGGCGATAGAGCTCTTCTCCAGCTGCGCTGAGAGCTGAATCGATGGCATCGATTCGTGCCAGGCACTGAGCGATGGCAGGCAGCACCTCCTCTTCTAAGAGGGTGATTTCCTCTTCTCCATAGGGCTGCTCGCTCCAGGTGCGGCGCAGCGGCAGATCACGGCGCAGCAGCTGCTCGATGGAGCGCGAAGCGCGATCAAGCAGCAGGAAGGGATCTTCCTCAGGGCGGCAGAACTTGGACTGAGCGGGATAGGTGGCCATGGGATTCGGCGCCAGGTGTGGCGCAGCGATGGGACCGATCCCAGAGGCGTACTGACGCAGGAAGGAAGCACAATGGAGAGGACCTGGAGTAAGCCCCACCGGAAGCTGACCCAGCTAGGGCCAGGCCTCTGCGCAGGTCAGGCCAGGACCGATCAGATTTTTCGCAGACGCGGCTTGTTGAGGTGATGCACCGCATGCACCACCACGCCAAATAGCCCTGAGCGATCAAAGACCTCCAGGTCCAAAGGAATTGCTACCTCTCCTGGCCGCACCGGTTCAAGCAACCACTGCTCTCCCTGCCGCAGTAGAGGCCGCATCAAGAAGCTGCCCTGGTGGGCCACGACGACGACATGGCCGGAGCAGGGTTCAACGCTGCGGTCGATCACCATCAGGTCGCCATCATTTATGCCGTGCTGGCGCATGCCATTGCCGCTGGCCCGCATGTAGAAGGTGCAGACCGGGTTGGGAATCAGGGCGGCATGGAGATCCAAGCCCTCACCCAATGAACCCAAGCAGAAGGGCACAGGCTCGCCAATAGGCAGGTCGGCCAAAATCAAACCAGCAGCGGCAGCAGTACAGCCGTTCTACTCCTGGTGAGGGTGGGTCGGCTCAGCTGCCTGCTTCTGGCCAGGGCACAAGCTTCATATCCCCCACCTTGTTCCAGGTTTTGCATTTGGAATCAGCCAGCCGGTAGATGGCCCTGCCGTCTGGTCCGCTCTTGGTGATGACCAGGACCGGGGCACCAGGCCAGCCAATCCGCCAAAGCTGCTCATCACCTGCCAACACAATCAAATCGCCAGTGGCGGGGTGCTTGAGGTCTGGGGCCATCGCTGCACCGTAGAAACCCACAGGCGATTGGCTGCCAAGCCGCAGCGCAATTGGAAGGGCTCGCACGGCTTAGGTGCGCCTGGATCCGCGCCAGGTGGCTGGGCACTAGGCCCCCAGCTGCTGGCGCAGGGCCTCAAGAGCCTTCTTCTGGGCCCGCTGCACCGACATGGCGCTGATTTGCAGCTGCTCTGCTGCAGCCCGCAGTGACAGGCCCTCAAGGATGGTGAGCCGCAGGGCCGTGGCTTGCGGCGCAGGCAGCTGATCTACTAGCTGCTCCAGCGCCAGATCATCAGCGGGGCCGGCTGCTTCTTGCTCTGGGCTGGCCAGCTGATCGAGCAGGCACGACTCGCCAGCGGCATGGCCATCAAGGCTGATGTGACCCAGTGGGCACTGACCCTGCTCATGCAGCCGCCGTGGAATGCGCACCAGCCGCACCCGATCGCGCAGGTGATGCTGCAGGGCACCTGAGATGCAGCGGCGCAGATAGGGCTCTGCCGGCTCACCTGCTTTGCAGCGCAGCACTGAACGGAGCAGGGCTTCTCTGGCCACTTGGATCAGATCCTCACGCTCAACCAAAGGGAAGAAGCGGCGGGCTACAGCTGAGGCAACGGCATCAGCCAGGGAGAGGTGCTGGAGCACAAGGGCATCGCGGGCACGGAGGGCAGAGCGGGAAAGCGGGGCAGCCATCTGGGGACGGCAGAGAACCCCACCCCCAACGGCCAGCCGCAGCGAGGTGACAAGGACGCCCCAACGGGGCGCATGGCTAGATCCTTGACGCAGCGCGAGGACTGGACGAGGGATTTAGGTGGGTGTTTGACGGCTCGGTGGCAACCAGCCCCAAATTCCCCCGGAGTCCCTGTAGCAGGTAAACCAAAGGTCAACCTTGGAAAGGTCTGTGGTGCATCTGCTGAAACCACCTGGACCCATGAGAAGACCCTTTTAGATGTCACGAGTCACGCATGGAGCGGGATCTGGGTGGTTCCTTCGGGAAGCCGCGCTATGCCCGTGAAAATCTGGTTGCCGAATAAGGGGCACTGTTACTGGGTAATCGGTTGGAGATTGGCAGCGAAACCTAGATCCATGCCGCTTATCATGGTTACTGGAATTAGCCTCAAGGCAGGACCCTGGGTGCGTTTAAGGGTTTTAAGCCCAGCGTGGTAGCGGGGGACCTGATCATTCTGGAGGCATCGACCGGTGCGCCGATGAAGCCGGCTCAACATGATGTTGCACAAACTTGTCAGACTGGCTATGTTTGTGTTTGTGAATAGCTCTGTCTAATGAGAGAAATGGAAAAGAGCCAAGGCCTCCCGCAGAAAATATTATTTTCGCAATACTTAACCCGTTCATGAACAAATGATGGACAGCCAACATGGACATGAAAGTATGGGGCCGGCAGGGGTCAGCTAAGACGAAGTAACGGGAGTGCGTATCAACAGATATATTTGCTCGACATGTCAGGGATATCTCTGACCAAGCTCCAGTTCTGAAAGAGCGCTCAATCTAAATCGGCATCCGAATTCATGCACGACCCGATCGGCGCCTTCCAGCGCATCCGCGAGCTTTACCTCAGCTATCTCGATACTGCCTTTCGGATTGAGGATCCAACCCTTCGGGAGGAACGGCGGACTCTGCTACGCCAGCCAGGTCAGCTATGCACTTCTCCATTGCTGGAGGCCCAACCGCGCTGGGCCACTTACGACTATGACTTTGATCAAATCAGGAATGCAGAGGACACAGGTTTCGGCGAGCCTCTTGAACCGACGTTGGCACATCTAACCCAAAAGGCTCGTGAAGCATTCATTGACCTGATTGCTTGCGGCCTCATGCCATCCGTCGGCGCAGGGAATACTCGAAAACCTTTCCCTCCATATAGGCATCAGGCCGAGATGCTGGCCCGAGGCTGCCGCGACGCACAGGCAGGTGTCGTGACGTCAGGTACTGGTTCTGGAAAGACCGAAGCCTTCCTTTTGCCGATTCTGGCCACGATCGTGGAGGAGGCCACTCGGGAAGGGAAGGAGTGGGCCCGCCCGGAACAGGATTACCTCCAACGGTTCTGGTGGCGTATGCACGACGGGCTGCCAATTGCCGAACGGAATCAACATGGGAAGTACGAGATCCGTAGTGAAGCACATTTCACTGATGCACAGGCACTTGGATGGGATAAATATACTGTAAATAGAAAACGCATTGGCGAAAAACGAAAGCCGGCGATCCGAGCGTTGATCCTCTACCCGATGAACGCCTTGGTTGAAGACCAGATGTGCAGGTTGCGGTTGGCCCTTGATTCACGCGAAGCGCGCGAGTGTCAGGACCGACATCTGAATGGCAACCGCATCTTTTTTGGCCGATACACCGGAAAGACCAAAGGCGGCCCAGCATTTCGTATGCCACATGAGGAGATCCTCGGAAATCTTGACGCTCAGAATCTGCGGAAAACAGTGGCAAATGGCATTCCAGGTTTGCCACAAGACGGCACCGTGCTGACGGACTGGAGGAAGCGTGCAGCAGGCTCTCGGAAGCGCCGCATTGAAGAAGTGATCGTCGAGCTTTCCCAAGCAGATGACCTGCAGCGGGAAATCCGCCTAACTGCAGGTCTTGCAGAAGATCAGCAGATGGGGCTGGATGCTCCCCCTGTTGAATTGGACCGTGCCTTCGCATTCCCTTCTGTGGACGGAGGTGAACTGCTAACCCGCTGGGACATGCAGGACACTCCACCGGACATCCTGGTGACCAACATCAGCATGCTGAACGCCATGCTGAGCCGCAGCACAGAAGCTGGGATGCTGGAAGCCACTAGGGAGTGGCTGGAATCCGACCCCGCCAACCGCTTCACCCTAGTAATCGACGAGCTGCATTTGCAAAGGGGCAGCGAAGGAACCGAATTCATCTACCTCCTTCGGTTGCTGATCGCCCGCCTTGGTTTCGACGATCCGCAGCGTCACAACCAGTTGCGAATTCTTGGCTCTAGCGCATCGCTGCCGGTGGAAGGAGAACAAGCCGAGAACAGCTTCAACTACCTGTATGACGCCTTCGCCGATTTTGGATTGCCCTACGGTTCCAATCGGAATGACTGGATACAAGCAATCGTCCCGGGGTTCCCCCTTCCCATCCCAGAGGAGCTGCCATTGCCGTCGGGTCTCACCGAAGCGACCCTCCTGGATGAGGCAATTGACAATCTTCTTGAAAGCGAATGGGGCAGGAGGGGCATGCAACCCGATGAGTTATTCAGCCAAGCAGATCTAGAAGGCGATAGGGAGGTATTTGAGAAGTTTTTTGATGCAATGGACGTGGAGGAAGGGGAGTTAATAGAGCGCTGGGTTCGATTTGCTTATGGGGTTGGTGTTTTGCTAGAGAAAAAAAGCAAGCATGTTGGTGCAGCACCGCTGGCCACGACTCTGACTCACCTTGCCGACAACATCTGGGGCGAGACGGCATGGGCTGATTGCGGAGATCCAGACATACGCAATCGCCATATCGAGCGCAATCTGCGAGTACTCACTGCCTTCATAGGTGCAATCGATAGTGAAGGTCAATTGGCAGAGAAGCTCAAACAAACTGCCACTCAGCTTGAGCTTGACGCTACGCGATTTCGGGTCCACACCTTCTTCAAGAGTCCGGAGGGACTCTTTGTTGACGTGGTGCCGCCAGCATGGAGATCAGCTGATTTACCCGAGCGATGGCAAGGGAGGCTTTCGCTAGACCGCAAAGGCAGCACCTATTCAACCGCTAAGCGAGAAACTGAGGTGCGTCAGTTTGAACTCCTCTACTGCGAGGCTTGCGGAGAAACATTCCTCGGCGGTATCAGGAGTAGAACTGATCAGGACGATCCCGACATTCTCGTAGAGATCCTTCCCGACGAGGGGAGGATTGAGCGGTTGCCGGATCTACCAGTCGCCGATCGATTCGAGGAGCTGGCCCACGATCAGTATGTAGTCATCTGGCCCAAAAACAATGCAGAACAGCCATTAACCGACTCGGACCACCGGGAAGAAACTTGGATTCGCGGATTCCTTGATGTAGGCACGGGAATCGTCAAACGCATTCGGGGTAATGACCAAGGTCTGTTGCAACCCGTCTACGTCTTTAAGCGAAACGTGAATCAAAAGACAAAAGGACCTTTCACTGACGACCAGCCAGGCAGTCATACACCTTGCAGCTGTCCTCGTTGCGACACCGATTACGGCCCACGACGGGCTAAAGCTCGTATTGGACAACAGGTCTCGCCACTGCGTAACTTCCGGGCAGGTTTCGCAAAGTCGACACAGTTGTTGGCGACAGAGGCCTACGACGTGATGGCACGGGGGGGGGACCCATCTAAGGCCAAACTGGTGAGCTTCTCCGACAGTCGGCAAGACGCAGCCCGTTCGGCATTGGATGTGGAACGATTCCGCCATCAGGATGTGATCCGGGAGGTGCTGTTCGGTGAATTACGATCAGCTGCATATGACATCAAGAATGGTCTCCCTGATCAAGAACGTCGATTGGAGCGGCGGCAGAGAACCTTAAAGACATTCATAGAGGAACTTGCTGACAGTAGTGGCACCCCATCCAAGGATCTCCTAGAGGATATCGAGAATGAAAAAGCTGAAGTTAGAAAGCTAGAGAGAGAGATTATTCAAGCCAAGGCAGGAATTGTACCTTTAGCCGAGATAGTGGAAGTCACTGCTCCCAGGCCAGAAACTAAAGTTCTCCCATTCCTGAGCAGATTGCTTGAGCTTGGCATCCATCCCTACGATGAGCGCGGCATCAAGAAGGTTGAGATAGTAGGTGCAAGTAGTTCTTGGATTGAGTGGTGGCGGCTTTTTCGAAAATCACCTAATGGCGAAGGCTACTGTTGGCAGATTCCATCGGGGTACAACCTAGAAGAAAGCGACTTCGCGAGAATTGCCAATGTTTTCCTGGCGGAAAAGGTACTTAATGCCATAGGGGATGTCATCTTTAAGAAAAACTATTTTGCCCTAGAATCCACCGGCTTTGCCTATCCAGTCCCACTCGGATTATGTCTAATCAAAGATGATGGGACATTTGACCTCAGAAGACTGCAACAAGCTTCGGCGTGGATGCGAATCTATGCCGACCACTATCGTTTCGCGCCATCGGACTACCAAAGATGTGATGGAATAGACCCCTTCACAATGACAAGGAATTCGGGACTTGCCAAGACTGTCAGAAGGATCGCGGAGGCCAGAGGAGGTGTTGATCCAGTTGACTTTTTCCGGAACGGACAGGATCTCATGGCGGAAGCAAAATATTCCGATGCTTCCGGAGACTACGTGCGTCTCGCTCGGATTGGTTTTCGGATCGCTTCTGACTCTGATCCAGTTCTTAGGTGCACCAATTGCCGTCGCGTCCACCTACACCAAGGCATAGGAGTATGCACTCGTTGTGGCGGCAGCTTCTCGCCGCCTGACGCAGCAATGACAGTTGGCAAGTTGATCCATGGAAACTTCCTGGGGCGTCGTCTCGCACGTTCCCTTGAAAACAACGGCGATAGGGGAGATGTTTTCCGACTGCGTTGCGAGGAACTCACTGCGCAGACAATTGATCCCGCCCAACGCCAGCGCGAGTTCAAGGGCATCCGATTGCAATCTGAGCTTAGAGATCAGATTGCTCCGCATGGCATTGAGATGCTCATGGTCACAACCACCATGGAAGTTGGCATTGATATTGGACCTTTGCAGACGGTGCTGCAGGCAAACATGCCTCCACAACGATTCAACTACCAGCAGCGGGTGGGACGAACCGGTCGCCGTGGACAGGCCTTTTCCTTCGTGGTCACGCTCTGCCGTTCCAAGAGTCACGACCTCCACTACTTCAAGAGACCAGAGTCCATAACTGGGGACGCGCCACCTCCGCCATTTCTTGTCAAGCGCTTGTCCCGTATCGCCGAACGCCTCATCCGCAAGGATCGACTTGTGCGTGCCTTTGACTTGATTCGAACCGAAGATCGTCGTACTGGTTTACATCTATGGGCCGGTGATGTGGTGCGTCCGGTAGATGTTCATGGTGATTTTATCCCCACCTACGCTATCGTGAATGCTCCGGATGATGTTCGAGAGTTTTGGAAAAAGCGCCTGCTTCAAGCTCTTGAGAGAGGCCAAGATCAAACTGAAGCAAACGTAACTCTATTTGAGCGTGGCAGGAGGAAGGGCAGCGGTGACTATGAGGATCTGAGTGTTGAGAGAGCTCAAGAACTAATCCATGAGATTTTCACAACAACATCGACAGCCGCATCTAATACACCAGGTCTAGCTGCACATCTCGCTGATAGCGGTTTGCTACCCATGTATGGCCTCCCCACCCGCGTCAGGCAACTGGTAATAGGCCGAAGCCGCAACGATGGCTACGGTGATCAGGTTGAGACTATCGATCGAGATCTGGAAATCGCAATTTACGAGTTCGCGCCGGGAAACGTGCTAGTCCATGATAAGAAGGAACACCTCTGCATTGGCCTTACACCTCGAATCAATAGAGCAGGTACCAAATTTGTAACGCGAGGCCCTGTCGCTGATAGGTTTTTCCGCTTAGTCAACTGCACTGTTTGCGGATCACGCCACAAGCCGAATGAGGAGACTTCAGCCGACTCAACATGCCCTAGTTGCGGTGCGTTGATCGGCTCCGACACAACTGTCAATCTCTGCCTAGAACCAGCCGCATTCCGCACCGACTTTACCCCACGTTCAGAAGAAACAAGCCGCCTTCCAGGCGGCCGTGGTCGTTCACTGTGCGCTGACTCTCAGCCACCTGCAGAAGATCAATGGCGAGTGAGTGAGTCTCAACCTGGTGACAAATTGGCTGTCGATATACGATGGAATGTCTCTTCAGAATCAACCGTCTATCGCATCAACCGCGGCCCTGAGCAGGAAAACGGCGAAAGTGGCTTCATGTTTCATGGCAAGGTTGGAATACTTCAATCCAACTATAGGAAAGCAACTCCTGGCCCTTTGGGATCCCAGGCGATAGATGAACGCTGCTTAGAGGGAAATCTTTCAAGAGCTCTGCTCGGCGATGCACCAGTACCACTTGATTTTGAGGATCAGCCCGTCTTTTTAGCGGCCCAGCGCGTCACTGATGGCCTTTACCTTCAGCCAACTGGGCTAAACTCACTCTTGGCATTGGATCGCTTGGGCCGCAATCTACAGCTTCCGTTCGATTTACAAGGTGGCAGTGGAGATAATCAGGCAACCGGAGAGTCCTATTGGCAGGGTGTGCGCGCTGCTGCAGTTTCCGCCCTGGAAATTCTAGCTGGGCGAGCCAGCCTTAAACTCGACATTGATCGAGCTGCACTAGAAGTGCTTGAGCCGCGTCTATTCGGAGAACCCGATCGCCTCCTTCCCCTCTTCCAAATGGTTGATGCCCATGTCAACGGAGCAGGATTTAGTGCCTGGCTTGGCAAGGCGGATAGGAGCGTGCCTCCTATAGTTGACATCGTGCATGAACTGCTTGAATCACAGGAAGCGGAGAGTGGGTGGTTCCGTGACGACCATGCTGACGAATGCGGTGAGTCATGCTACCGATGTCTCAAGAGCTACGACAACCAAAGCCTTCACGGTCTGTTGGATTGGAGGCTTGGTCTTTGTTACCTGCGCGCTTTCGCGGACCCAAGCTGGGCATGCGGCATTGACGGTGATTTCTCCTGGAAAACGCTTGAACACTGGCCGCAGAAGGCCCGGTCATTAGCCGAGTCAACTGTCATGCTCTGGGGAGGAACACTAGGCACAGATACGATCAGGGCCTTCGTTCCGACAGGTTGGAGCCACGAGCTGACCGCTTTCCGCATCCCGCTCGGTGCTGGCTCACAAGCACGGCTTAGCCCCTGGATCATCGTGCGACATCCGTTATGGAACTGTGGCGCTTCAGTTGATGGTCCCCTCGGAGACTTTAGGGACGACCTCTTAGGCGAAGGGCATTCTTCAATCTGCTGGGATGACTTCAACCTGAGAAGGCGTCGAGGCATGACAAAGCAATGGATCGTATCGATGTCTCCACGGATGCCACTTCCCACCAGGCGACGCCGTTCGCCTTGAAATCAAGCATTTGGGAGGAGTGGCCGGAACCGCTGCAATACGTCAGCGTGCCCTACCGATTCAGTGCATCCTCGTTAGGTAGTCCCTTCCGTTGCCCCATTCGGTGCTTCGCAAGGGCTGGCGAACTTCATGCAGCAACAGCACCAGGAATCGCGTCTCTGATCGGGTCCGCCATTCATACTATGGTGGAGCGTGGAAATCTGACACGTCCTGAACGACTTCGCGAACGACTCAAGTCATTAGAAGCTGTCATAAAGGATCATCTGGAGCGACTTCCTCCTGCGCAACGCCGAGGGGTCTTGCCGTTAGAAGGGAAGTATCGAGACATGGCAGCTCGGTCCCTGGCTGCCGCATGTATCTGGTCTTTAGGCTCAATGAACTATGGATCGGATGCACCAGGAGATTTTCCTGAACGTTCCAGCTCGTTCCAGGCAGGAAAACAACAATCATCCCAATGGACTAAAAAGATGGAGTCTTCTCATTTCATTGAGGAACCCCTTCAATCTAGTCGTTGGCGGCTGGAGGGTCGCGCTGATCTTATCCGACTCGAGACCGATAGAGTTGAGATTGTAGACTTTAAGTCCGGACGTATCATTGGCAAGGAGGGCGAAATCCTTGACACAATCATTCTCCAGATGCATGCCTACAGGCTTATGGCAGCAGAACGCTGGCCTGGTCATGAAATAAGACTGAGAGTGCTTGGTCAGGTGAATGTGGATGTACCCATAACCGCGGAATCAATAAAGAGAATTGAGGAACTGCTGGTTGAACTGGAGGCGAAATTCCCCAGCGGTATGGAACTTAACTCGGGGCTAAACGCCAGGACAGGACCGGCATGTAAGTACTGCCGGCTGCGGCCTATCTGTACGAGCTTTCTCAAGGCATCTCCCGGTGAGTGGGACCGAACCATGCCGCGCAGGGAAAGGATCTCGACGAATGACGTCTGGGGTCGTTTCTTGGAACGAGACGACAACTTCAGCGCGATCTTGATCGAGATACCTGATGGACGGAAGGCCAAGGTGTTCGGATTCCTACCGGAGGAGATTGATGAACTTATACCCGGAAGTGTCGTCGGGATCTTTGGGTGTGAAACGCAAGGTCACCCGGCGGGAAGTGGTGCTCTTAACCATCCAATCAATTGGTGGATTCGTCGACTTGGTCGCGAAGTAGCCGGAGTTCGACTATTTGTTCGAAAGAGTTAACAGACCTTTCCACGTACATGAGCTGCCGTAGGTGTAGTTTTTGCATGACAAGACCCTTGTCGGAGACACCTAGTTTCATACGTACCTCTGCAAAAGCGCCTCCAGAGCATCTATGATGTCGACGATTATGCGTAACGTCCGAATCACTTTTGGAATCCAAGAAACCTGTTTGCGATCATGGCGATGTCGCCTTGCCTGCCCTATGCAAGCTTCTAAAAAAGTTTTGCTTGAAGGTCTCTACGCAACGGCTGGAAAGATCAGTGCGGGCGCGACGGGGAGGTCATTGCGGTTTAGTCTGTAGCGGTGACAAGGGCAGTCATTCAGTGGTTCGACAAAACCGGAACCAGTTTAGTGTCCTTACTAAGAAATGAGGCAACTAGCACACGTGACTGAAGAGTGCGAAGACAATCATTGGGAACGAGATCGTCAGCGATTCCCAATACTTAGCTTCGACAAAATGTTCCCTTTGTTGAAATATTAATGCTGACAGCGCTGAAAATCGGCTTCGACAGCATGAGTTTCAACGACATGCATTAGTTCAACAACTGAAAGCCAGTTTTTACCACAATGAAGCATCCCATGACAGTTGACACAAACAATTACCAAGTCGCTGGTGCGAGTTCTTTCACCATACAAAAGAGTGCTGATTGGCTTTATGCGATGGCATTCTGCAAAACCACTGCAATGCATTCCATAGGTTCTGATGAAGTCAAATCCGAAGAACTCGCACTCAAGCTCCTCTTAGTGTCATAGCTTATTTTCTCTTCGCGGCAGCAAGACTTTTACTGCGTTCGCAGATCATGTGCACCCACGTCAAAACCTTCCCCTCAGGTGCCTTCTGCTCAACTTCATCCATATTGTTCTCAAGGCAAACATCACCGGTCGCGACGGCTTTCCTGATCGCAGTAGATACTAAGTTCAACCGCTGAAGATCGCATGAAAAAGTAGCCCATACAACTTCCTCAAGTCGAGAGCCCCACTTAAGGTCTTTCCCTTCATAGCTCGGACCAAACATCAGGAAAGAACTTAGCATCATTCCGGCACCATTTGGATACCGGAAATCTGCATCAAGGTCCTGTCTACTGTGAATTGGAAGCAGATTCAAGATTTTGCTGAGTTCTTGTACTTCTGGGTTGGTCTTGCTTCCACGAGCCGAGGGAACTCGAAAGTAGAGGTTGAGCGGAAGTATCTACTCATCACGACACCAATCTGGATTACCGATGAAATCGCTCCGGCTCTTTGCTTTGAATCGGGCTGATGACTAGTAGTCAGGAAGCAAGTCCTACCCGATTCTGTACTGGCCACGGGATCTTGAACTATACTGATGACGGTTTAGTGTGCCTTCGGTACCAATGACTAACCCGCGTGCCGATGACCGGGGGGATCTACCGCCTTTTCGTTCCTCCAAGGAGTTCCCCATCTCTCCAAAGCCCGACAGAGTTCCGGCCCTCTATTCCGAATGCTTCAAGGCACTAAGTGAGGCTAATGATGCACGGCGTATTCTGAGAGTGAGGATGGACAAGAAAAGGGAAATGATCGCGGAAATTCGACAGGAAGTTGAGCGATTGGAGCATGATCTAGAACTTGAGGCTGATACACGTATGCGTCTTCACGCAATGAACGAGATGCTGGTTGATGCCTTGCGGGAAATCCAACAGACGACCGACGAGTTCTCCCAAATTGTCGACGAAGCCCAGAGCGTCTCACGAACTGGCATGGGGAGTTTGATTGCGAAGCTGAAATTAGTTGTAAGTCGTTGGCGTGACTCGAAAGTCCGGCAGCAGAGGAGAATGGCGCCTTCTGGCACCCTCGGACATAATGGTGGGAACGATGGTTGAAGCCTTGGTCAATCAATCCGATGACCGTCTTCGCGAGACGACTTCAATCGCCGACCTGTTTCTTGAGACGAGTCGAGAGCTCGCCCGAAGCGATGCAAGGACCTATCGATCTGTGGATCGTCATCTCGCGAGGACCAGGGAAATCTTGAACAGGGCTGAAGCCGATATTGAAATACCACTCCTAGCGGAATTACCTCAAGACACGCTTCTTGAGAAGCCAAGTTATGAAAGACAGACTCGCAAGTCTCTAGAAAGCCTCTGCAGGACTAATGGGATCCGTGGGTACACGCGCATGACGAAAGAAAATATGATTTCTCGACTGAAGGATGGTGGAGTGCCTGCGCCGCCGGTTCCCCTTGATGCCCTCACGAAAATCGAACTAATCGCCCTTCTAGAGGATGCTGTTCAACGTATCAATCAGCGATGATGAATAATGATCCGGATGACCTAAGCATGCTTCCGGCACATCCGGACACTGCTGGACTCCTTGAGGCTTACAAATTATGCCGCATGAAGCTCGTGAGGGCCAATAGATCACGAAGCGCCCTTAATGGTCACGACGAACGTCGACATAACGTAATTCTCGATCTTCAGGTACAGCTTGAGGAGCTGGAGACAAATCTTCGCGGCGAGGCAGTCACGAAGTATCGAATCCATGAGCTCAACGCCAGGATCGCTGAAATCCTAAAGGTCATGGAGACCGGAAACGATGAGATCGCATCCATCGTCGAAGAAAAAGGTGATACGGGGATCACCAGCTGGGTGATTCGTGTGGCTCGGCTCATACCGATTATGGTCCGCCTACGTGAGGTAAAGGCAAAGGCTTTTCGTCTGCTGGGGCGAGATCCCTCATCAAATCTCTACCTCTCCGTTTTCAACGAACTTTCTGTCCAAGAGGTTCCCGTTGAGTTTCACACGCCAGAACCAATACTCGACCTTGTTCGCGAACTAGATACCACGATCTCGTACGATTGGCGTTCTTGGGATGCACCAACCTGGAACACGCATCTTCTCGACTATTGCTTCTTTCGCAATGCCGACGAACCAGCGTGGGCTGGCATACCGGCGACGGAAGAGGAGCTCCGGACCCTTACTGGTGATGAGGATGGGGACCCGATGGAGATGGCGCAACGACTCGTTAATTCTTTGGAGATTCAGGCAGCTGCACGCAAGCATCCAGACGGACGGTCATTTACCACCGGCGATTTCTTTCAGCATCAGGTAAGGGACTATCGTCATACCGTTGATAGCTGCCCGCAGTATTTCTCCTTTCTCTGGCTTACTTGCCTGATAGCCCAGGGCTATCCGGACCCGCAGGAAGAGGGTGAATTTCATGCCCGATACGAACGGGTCTTTGGCAGGCGAGAGAACCAGCAGCTCCGATTGCTTCCCTTGGCGTGGAATGAACTAGGCCACTGGCTCGCCTTGGACGATGTGGCACTAGGAACTGCTCACCGCAGGCTGGAGCTGCCGCCGGTCGATCCGGGGCGGCGTCTTATTTCTCACTCATGGAAGCTTTCGTTCCCGAGGCGGAGCGATCGCAAGCGACTTCAGGAAGGATTTCATCGCTATATATGCGAAGGGAACATTGATCCCTGCTCCATTGATCTGGTTGAGTTCCTCCATTCCTTTGGTGGTTTCGCAAGATCCTTCGCCACTGAACTAGAGGAGCATCTTTCGAAGCTCCGCGCCGGGGAGGCTCCCGAGGATTGGTTCACAGGCATTCTTCGTCGGGAAATCACAGCTTGGACAGCATCCTTTTCTCACAGCAGTGTGGACCCAGGCCAAGTCTTTGGTTCCCTGTTGATTCGACGCATCCCTGGAGAAGGCTTCGGGGTTCTCGTTTTGGAAAATGCGGCTCTACAGGATCCAGACTTTTCCGTTGTGGACGGTGAAGTCTTCAGTGCTCCTGGTTGGAATGTTCTGGTTGATACTCAGGCATCGGAGGATAGTTGGGCTGCCTTTGATGTTGGTGGGTTCGTACTTGATCGAGACGGACTTGAGCTTCCAGAAGCTAGTAAGTTCTTGGATGATGGTCTCTTAATCTTTGCGGCCGATCCCAGAGATGGTTTGCCACGCCTGCTGTTAAATCCGAATGCGGCAGATGCCAGCCATGTCCTAGTAGACGAGAGGAAGGCTGATGACTTTCTTGATGCGTTCGGTGGCAGTAATGAAGGATGCATTGAGGAGGGATGGACCTGTATTCGAGGTTTTGACGCCGATGCGACCGATCTCTCCGCCTTCCGCCGCGGGGAACCGATACAGGTAGACCGGGGGGCTGCTCTGGTACCGATTGGAGGAATTCCCTACCTCAACGGTTGGTTGCCCACCCAGTTGGGCCTCCCTTGGATACGGGTACGCGGGTCCGCAGCGCCCGAAAGTGTATTGCTCAGGGATGAGGCCGGTAACGAGGTTGCGTACGACCGATCCCGGGCGATCGGCGAAGAAGATCTCTGGAAAACTTCGCGAGACCGAGCCCCCATCACCCGACTCATTGATGGTGCAGCGAGTTTCGAAGCCTACTTTCAGGGCGTTGATCAGCTTCTCCGACGTCGTTTGACGATCCGAGCCCTATCCAGTCGGATACGTTTCATGCGTAAGCAAAGACTGGCGTTTCGGGAGGACTGGGGACGGCAGCTTGGTCCGTTGATCTGTCAAGCGACTCCCCCTCGAATCCCACCCGTTGAGGCCCTCCACAGAGCGAAAAACCTGGTTGCCCTTGCGGATCGGGCTAATCCCTCCCTCGAGCGCGAGTTGCTGGACGCCCTCTGCGCTCGCTTCGCAAAGCGCAGCTGGATCTCACGCCACGAGTTCTACGATCTATATCGCCGCCTAGACCCGAACACAGGGTCGCGGAGGGAATGGCCACTGTTAATGGAGGGTTTCCTGCGTGCTTGGTGTGAGGGGGGCTGGTTGGAGGAGGGCCTTGAGGAACGCCGCTTCCTCTGGCGGATCCACCCAATCGATCCACGCCTCGTCCGCCGACCGGACGGTAAGGCCCGTCTGGTGGGTCTGATCTCAAGCTCCGATCTGATCGTCGTCGTGGCCTGGGCGATTGCCTTGGGTGCGGAGCCGCCGAGAGCGATCAGGCCGGCAAATCCGCGACTGCCGCGGGGTTGGGAGTTTGCCGGTGATCTCAAGACGTTGGCAGTTAACACAGGCCTTGCCCTTGTCGAGCCTGCAGATTGGGTCGCCGATGTGACCTCCGATCCTTGGAAGGTGGAACCATTGGAGTGCGATGGGCCCGAATGGCCACCGTCTCCTCACGATCCGAAGACCCAGCTCCAAGCGATTTGCGGTTCCCGCCAAGGTGCACATATCGCCCGCAACGTCGCACCTGGCCAACGCCCGAACAACTCCACAGCGATCGTTTGCGAGGAGCAGGGCTTCGGTCGCCGCCGTTGGCGCACTGAAGGGCGGCAGGCGTTCGTCTCCACAATTCGGAACCGGGTCTGCCTCGCAGCCGCAGCCAAAGCAGGGAACGGTCTCTGGCCCTTCGGCATCGTGGAGAACACCAGGATTGAACGGGTTTTTGACTGCGATGCCTACCTACCGCTACCGATCGGGAGGGCAGCGGCATTGCTAGGTAACGAAATGCCTGGTCCGAACCTGGTCGATCGATCCAGTCACACCTATCGATATGTTCTGGATCCACCAACCGCCGCCGCACTGCGTACTGAGGAACTTTTGCCATTGGTTCCTTGGGGGCCATGAGCGGAAAGGCCCGATCCCTCCAAGGAGGAAACATCACAGCTACCGCCAGCGATGGTGTCCCAGCACGTACTCCATCGCCATTTACACCAGATAAGGCGTCGCACCAGGTCTCCTCTGCAAAAATAAAGTCCCGTCAAAGCTCCGCATTGCCTTCCCCACCTGCGAGCGATCGTGCGTCTCAACCGAACGGTGTATCGGAAGACACCCCGCGATGGTTCTTCGAAAAAAGGGGACGATTGGGAGGAGCCTCTGGTGAAACCGTTCCTAATGCCGTTGCAGCTTCGGGTCTGGGCATAGAGGATTTGTTGGTACGCGAGGCAATTCAGAACTCCTGCGACGCTGCGGCTCCCGTCGCTGGCGATGGGGGGGAGCGGGAAGAGGTTCGGATTGTTTTCCGCAAGCGAACTCTCCGGGCAGGTGCCCTGGATCGGCTGGTTGAGGACCTTCAGCTGGACGAGCTACAGCGACGCGCATGGAGCATTGACGGAGCCCTCTCGGAGGCCTATGACCGCTGGCTCGACGATCTACGAGAGCTCCCCGTCCTTTTCATTGAGGACTATGGAACCACTGGACTGGGTGGTCGTCTGGATCGACCTGACGAAGATTCTGACTTCGCCAAGTTCGTTTACGACTTCGGATTTCAAGGAAAAGCACGCGCTAAAGAGACCGGAGGCGGATCATATGGGCTGGGCAAAGGCGCTCATGCCAGAGCCTCGCTATTGCGTTGTTTTTTGATCCATACCGTTATCAAACCATTTGGGCGGCAGGGGGAACTGCCACTCAACGACCACATCGGCGAGAACCAGTGGTCTCGATTTCAGGGTGTATGTCATTTTCCTCTCCACGAGACCGAAGGCCAGATCTGGACTGGACGCGGTTTCTTCGGCCATGCTGAAGCCGATCGGGCAGATCCCCTTGCCAACGAGGCAGCTCAGTTGATGGCTGAGCATTTCGCCTTTCCGGACAGGAATGACGTTGACCGTGGAACCACTATTGCAATCCTCGGATGCACCGCGTCTACAGGCGAGCTGAAGCGTGCGGTAGAAGACTGGTGGTGGCCACGCCTTTTTCAGCACACTCTTGAAGTAGAGCTGATTGACGAAGACGTAGACAAAAATCTCATAACCCACCCAAGGCCCCTTAGCCGTGCAGAGATTGTTCCTTTTATTCGATGCTTTGATGCGGCAAGTGGTGATTTCTTCCGAAACTCTAAGGAATTGAGCTCACCTGAGCTTAAGCCGATTATCCATACCAGGCCGGGTCTGGATGAAATATCAAGTATAAAAACCCACCCAGTACCTGCTGGCCGCCTTGTCATGACTCAACTTGCTCCGAATATACGTGATGTGGAAGAACGGAGTGATCGTTTCATTGATGCAATGGCCTTGATACGTGGGAGCCGCATGGTGGTTGCCTACCGCCATCTTGGTTCGCGCGGACTTCCTGTGGCTGCCACGTACGTTGCCAGCGAGGCCCTAGATCACACGTTGATGCTGTCCGAGCCGATTACTCACCACGATTGGGATTCTTCTTCTGCGCGGCTATCGGATGTTGGACGGGAATCTGTTTCATCCCTTCTGAAGAGATTGGATCGTCATGTTCGCCGATATCAGACATCTCTTATTCCATTAGTAGACAATCTACCTGATCGCGCTATTGCTCTAGAGAATTCCCTCAGCTTTCTGTTGGGTGGCGGGGGAAGCTCCAGTGATAGCTTGCCATCTCAGGCAAAGGCGAGCGTCAAAACAACCAAAGCACTTCCAATTCACATTCACTTCCAGCCAAGCAACCCAATAACCTTGCCAGATGGCAGCCTCGTAACCGACGGAGTACTTTTAATCGACTGGATGGGAACTGCCGGCGCCAGGAAGGACGTGAGGCTCACGCTGCAAGCGGCCAGTATCGGCAATGACCGACTGGTTCGCATGGATAGTATCGCCGTTACAGTTCCGCAAGATAAATGCTGCAAAAATTCAAATAACTTACTGGCTTCGGTGCTTGATACAACGCTAAGTGCTGGCATCACCAAGTCAATCATGGTTCGAATCGGCCCGCATCCGGATGGAGTTCGCTTACGACTATTTACAGGCGGCGAGGAGATAGAGCCATGACCTCGTCAATGATTTTCCGCACATTCCACGACGCGCTACCTTTCCAGGCATGCGACGATTTATTACAGCTAACGATTGATCCTGATATAGACAGCGAGATCCCCGCGGTAGACGGTGGCGGCGCGGTAAATCTAGGCGGTCAACATATAGCAAAATGCCGCACTTGCCTTCGTTTTGAGTTTAATCTGGAAGAAGCAACTGAGCGCCTTGGCGTGGAAGCGCACCAACTCAAGTGGGCTCTTGTGGCAAAAGATCCTCAACTTCGTCGACTTGCTGTTATGGAAGAGTCAGATTTCCAACCTAATGGAGGAACGATCACGACACTGCTTGATCCCTACGCCAGTCGCGATTTAGTGGGAGCAAGGGGACTCCGCCTAGAGCTGCTGATAGCCCTTTCAGAGTCATTGCCGTCAGTATCAGGTCGACCAAAGGCTAAAGGTACTGTTATAGCCCGCAGTGTGGTCGAATTCCGTTGCCCTGAAAGGGATGCACCCTTTCCTATTCACTACTCTGGAACTGCCTGGTTCCTGGATCGCGGTTTGCCCAATGGAACTCTTTGGTGGCTGGAGTTGTTGGAGGGTGCTACTCCGGAAACGGAGCCTGCCGCGGCCATACGAATCACGTTGTCTGAAAACCTTCGCGCCGTGATCAACGGGTTGGAACGTGGCAACCCGGTTGCACGCTCCTATGCTGATTACTTGGCTTCCGACATCTTAGTTGAACTGGTGCGTGTAGTTATGGAGCTCCAGGATGATGCCCCTTTTCCAGAGGATCCCCATGGACTTCTTGGTCATCTGGCTAAGGCATTCGCACGCCCCGCTCAGGATCCAGTTGAAGTGCTTGAGGATATTCGTAGATGGCATCGACAGGAACCTGGGCGCATTCGAGCGGAAGCTCAGAACATTGTTGCCGCTACCGACGAGTGGCGAGCAATACGGCGAAGAGAGTCGGCGGCATGAGCCATCCATCTCTTCCTGCATTGAATGCAGCTGCAGCTTTTGATGCCCTTCAAAGTGGCGAACAGGTCCTCATAGAACCAGCGGTAGTGCAAATACAATCTCCAGATTGGGCACCGAAGATTGAGCTGGATGACCTACTAGGAGAGTTGACCGACTTGCACGCTGCCTATGGACTTCAGGCCAATGCAACTTTTGAATCACGAGCCTGCGTGGTGCTTCATAACAATCTATCTCCAACTGCGGATGCTGCCGCCGATGCTGGCTTCTGGCGTTGGCTGTCCCTCGGCCCCTTGCTACCCATCATTGAGCTTCGATATGAGTCTCTACGACCAGAACATGTGGGACTAGGTAGCCCCTGGGATGCGCTCTTGAGCCGACTTTGGTTCCGAGCCGACCTTTCGGTAGACCTCTACGATGAGGACCCATACGCCCTTTCTGGACTCGGAGATCTCGATTTCTGGAGAAGCCATGTGCTGCGAGCTGATTACTCTGCCTGCCGGCAACTTCTGAGAGCATTGCTCCGGTTCCAGTTCCCAGCGGAGAACGAATGTAGACCGCGGTTGAAGCCATCAGGCAGCAGCGAGTGTGGAATGAGAGCATTGGCCAAGCGAATCAAACTCCGGCACGCCGTGGTTGCCTTTGAGCTATTGAATGAGGCAGATTGCAGATTAGAGCTTGAGACTCTTTCAGAGGGCCTGGACTGATGACCATGGTTGCGACTACTTCGCTTGAGTCAGGAGCTGGTCTCCGATTAATACACCACTTTGTTGGTCCCTCTGATAGGCCGCGCATTGAGCGGATCCTCCTGCGAGGCGGTGAACGCTTTGTCGTCAGCCTGGAAATTCCGCAGGACTTGCGACATCTTGACGATGCACGCACGGCTTGGGACATTGCTGAACTTCGGGGGACACCAATCAGTTATCCAAAGCCAATTGGCACCGCGAGGATCGTTGATCTTTTCTGTGGCTGCGGTGGATTCGCCTGGGGAATTCGAAATGCCTTGCTTCATCAAGGAATTCGTACAATCTTCACCCACGCCTTTGACGTCGACGAGAAAGCCCTAAATGTCTACGCCAACAATTTCTCCCCACTGGTCACATCGCAGGACAGCGTGGCGATGCAAGTGGACTACAGTCTGCGCCTAGTAGACAGCAGGGCAAAATTTGCCTACCCACCCGAGATTCTTGTTGATGCCGAGACTCTAATTGCAGAAGTTGGTCGTACAGACTTCGTCATTGCGGGCCCCCCATGCCAAGGTCATTCGAATCTGAATAACTACACTCGCCGCAAGGATCCCCGCAATATGCTCTATCTGACCACAGTTGCATTAGCTGTTGCTCTCAGAGCTAAAAACGTACTGATAGAAAATGTACTTGATGTCCAGAACGACCATTTCATGGTCGTACAGCGAGCCCATGAACTCCTAGAGACGAGTGGTTATCAGGTGGACTCAATCGTCCTTGATGGTCCCAGAACTGGCTTACCACAGACGCGTAAGCGCTTCTTTCTGATGGCTTCGCTTGGCGATCGCCCCCGATCATTGCTTATACAACGTCAGTTTGAGGTGGCAAAAGTTCGCACCGTAATGGATGCGATCGGGGATCTTGAAGGCCAGTCAACCAACACAATCTTTGACAGCGCACCAAAGCTCTCCAGAACGAATATGGAGCGCATTGACTGGCTATTTGAAAATAACGCTTACAATCTAGTGAACGAGCAACGCCCGGATTGCCATAAGGATGGGCATAGTTATCCTTCTGTCTATGGTCGTCTGCATCCCGACCAGCCAGCCGGAACTATTACGACCGGTCTCAATTCACCCGGTCGTGGCAGATATATTCATCCCACAGAAAGGCGAACCGTAACGCCGCACGAAGCCGCGCGAATCCAAGGCTTTCCCGATACCTTTCTGTTTAATGGCGAGAGCATTGGCCGTAATTCCATGGCCAAGCTAATAGGTGACGCTGTTCCACCACTTTTCGGCATGATCACTGGATTGGCTTTTTCATAGGAGAAAACTCCATTAAAATCAAAATGGATTTACCAATGCTTCAGTCCAGCCAGCCCTCGTCAGCGGCCCACTCATATAAAGCCTCTTCAAGCTCCTCAAGTGAACCTTCCTTGGTGATATTTGCGATCTCAAGATAGAAAGAGCCATCGGCATTGCGAATGAGGTGCAACACCTCCTCCCTGGCGCACAACTTGCTCGTTACTAACTCGTTGTTCCAATAGCTAAAGACCTTCTCACCCCGTCCATCTGCATCAACCCAGGTAACCCTGAGCGTTGCTCGAAATTCACTGAGTGTGACCACTGCCACAAAGCCGCTTCAGTTGATGATATAAGCATATTAGCCAACAGCGTATTGTATTTTGAAACTGCTTGACATGGGAGCATTGCTCTTGTTTATCCCGTTGTACGGCCAACTTGCAAGAATGGTTTCAGCACTGCGTGCATCTGAGCTAAGGCTTGCATAGCTATGAAGCTTGCTGAGATCCACAGGGCCGTCGATGAAGGGCTCCGGGTACACTGGCAGAACAAGGGCTATGAAGTTGTTTGCTTCTCCAATGCCCGCCGATATCTGATCAGATGCCAGGCAACTGGTCATTGCATCGGATTAACCCAGGCCGACGGTCTAACCCTGAATGGACGGGAGGACGACTTTTTTATCGGTGAATCCTCATTGACCTGAAGTGTCCGTTCTTCATCATCGAAGTTGAGCCTCCTCTTTATCTCAAGTCTATTTCTGCAAGTCAAAAAGCGGCTCCAACGGCATCACATCCAGTATCCCCCGCACCACCACCTTCAGCTCGTCAGTCAGTACTGCTCCCTCGATAACGCCATCGCCGATGCCATCGAATGGATTGGTCTCTTTAGTGAGCCCGACCATCCCACCAGCTGGATTGGGGTGGAGGTAAGCAGCATCAATGGCGACTGGCGCACCTGCCGCATGCCGGGGCCCTTGCTCTGTCCGCTGCCGCGCTGAGCTACAAGGCCTAACCAGCTTTTGCTTGAGAGCTGACAACAGAAACCCCCGGGGTGAGCGGGGGATTATCTGGAGCAGCCGGGCAAGGGAGTGCAGGCGCTCATGCCGACACCTAACTCATGGCGCCTGCGTTCACTGTGCAAGAGATCACAGTTGGTGGGTGCATGCGCGCAACAAATGCTCACTAGCAGACGCCTAGCAGCTGCTCACTCCTCATCTGCGCTGCCCAGGGGAATCAGCTTGATCTGCTTGCGTCCCAGCTTGATCTCAAATTCATCGCCGGGTAGGAGGTCGAGCACGGCTGTGTAGGCCTTACCCACTAGCAGGTTGCCGTTGCCCTGAACAGTTGCGATATAGCTAAGGCTGCGGCCACCCTTGCCCCGGCCGGCGCTATCGGTGCCGAGGCTTACACCCTTGGCACCGAGCAGGGCCTCATAGAAGGCGGTGAAGTTGAGGCGCTCACTGCCATCTTTTTTGGTGCTCACATAGCCGCACTCACGCACGAGCTCGGACTTGGAGACATCGCCTAGCTCCTTGACCTTGGCGAGCAGTTCGGATCCGGTGAGCATGATGATATTTGCCTGGTCTTCAGAAGGTACCAAACTCAGATGCTGTGTCAATCCACTACATCAGTAGGCAAACCTTTGCTGCCACAGGCTTCTACAAAAACCAATAATGCTGCTACGCGATATGGCAAACGATGACTGTCAGCGGAGTGCTTCGCAGGCTTCTCCATCGCCATTTCCATCTAGATAGCTGTGCCCTTGCCGCAGCAACTGCTGGGCCTTGGCGTAAGAGCCGATCTCTGAGCAGCGGTAGCGGCGTCCGTCGTGAGTGGTGCCATCAGGGATGGCCGCTGAACGCCGTCCGCGGCGGAAGTCCCATGGGCGGGTGATGCCGCCCTCTACCTGCCAGACGCCAAAACGCCGCCGGCTGGCTCGGTATTCCGCGTCCAGATACTCCTTGGCATCGCAGCCGCTCAGGTACTGCCGATACGCGAATGCCTGACCGTCCTCCACCAGCGCCAGGTTGATGTTGACGTCCGAGATCACCTCGGCAACCGAACGGCCATAGCGATCGGTGGTCTTGACCTCGAGGCTCACCTCGCGCCCGACAGGGAGCCGCTGCTGCAGGTAGCTGCGAGCCTGCTGCCCGTGGGGGCTCTGGGCGGTCTCCGGGGCATCGATGCAGGCCAGCCGTACGGTCACCGCGCGGCCGGCCTGACGCACCCTGATCGTGTCGCCATCGCCGATCGAGAGCACGGTGGCCTTGATGCCCTGAGCTAGTCCGCCCGCTGGCCAGGCCATGGCAGCCAATGCCACCACACCCAGCAGAAACTTTCTAGCCATTGCCGGAGTTTGCACCGGCAGCCTTTTCATGCTGTTCCTGCATGACCTGGATGTAGCTGGCTGATCTGCGCCAATCTGTATCTATGACTCCAAGGACGATGGTCCGCAATCTGCTGCTGCTTGCCTGCGCGATTGCAGCTTTGGCGGCAGGAAGTGCCCTAGCCCAGCAGCCGGTGCAACCCCTGCCCAAGGTGGGAGGCTGTCCGCTCGGCTACTACAGCTCTGGCGGCTACTGCGTGCCCAGCTCCGGGGGCAACACCCGCGGCGCCATCGAGAAAAGTGGTGCTGGCTGCCCGCTGGGTTTTTATTCCTCTGGCAACTACTGCCTCAGCAGCCCCAGTAACGAGCGCGAGGCGATTCAGAAGACCGGCAAGTCCTGCCCGCTGGGCTGGTATTTCTCAGGCAACTACTGCGCCAAGAGCCGCTGAGCCATGGGTTTCCGCTTTCGCCGCTCCACCCGCCTGGGCCCGCTGCGCTTCAACTTCAGCAAGGGCGGGCTCAGCTCGATCACCGTTGGCGGGCGGGGCGCCTCGTTCAACATCCCCGTCGCCCGCAGCGGTGGTGCGCGCACCACGGTGGGCTTGCCCGGCACCGGTCTGAGCTGGAGCGTGGAACATGCGCCGGATCGTCCAGCCGTGATCCCTGCGGGGAGAGCGGAAGGGCTGCCCAACAGCCGCCGGCTGCGGCCCGGTCAGCTTGATGCCCTTAAGCAGCAGTTGTTGGAAGTGCTGCGGCAGGAGCTGTTTGCACCCAGCTCCACTGGGGAGCAGCTGTGGGAGCACGGCCTGGTGAGCCGCCTGCTTGCTGCTGGCTCCTTAGCTGCACGAACCGCTGGTCTGCTGGCTCTGATCGAAACGCCGGAGGCGATGGAGGGCTACCTGCTGAGAGCCCAGGGGCAGGACGATGCCAAACGCCGCGCCCAGCGCTGTATCGAGGCGGTGCAGGAAGCCTCTCGTCTGGCGACGGCCAGGGGCTGGTTGTGCTGACTGCTCAGGCCAGGCGCTCTTCTGAGAGCTGGCGGAAGGCATCGTTCAACAACACCACCTCGGAGAACGACTGCTCGAGGTCAGAGAAGCGCTGGGGGTCAAACAGCTGATCGAGATCGAAGTTGAGAATCGGCCGGATGCTGGCCGGAACGCTGAGGAAGTCATTGAGCTTGCGCAGCATCTCGGCAGCGCTGGCGTGGGCCTGCTGCAGCTTGTACTCCTCCGCCTCAAAGGCAGTCAGCGCCTGCTGCAACTGGGGAATCGCCGATTCGAGCAATTCATTGCCCTCGGCTTTCTCCAGTGTTTCCACCAGCGCTGACGTCAGCCCCGCCAGCTTGGTGAGAGCATCGGCGGTCCAATGGCGCTCCTTGAGGCAAGCCATGGCAGCGCGCACCGCCTTGGCCTCCACCGAGAGGTCATCGAGCAGGCTGATCCCAGCGCTCTGCAGCCAGGTGGTAACACCGCTGGCGGCCCGCAACCGGCTGCGGTCCACCGGCGGGCTGATGCTGGTGGAGATAACGCTGGAATGGCGTTCGTTGCTATCTGAGTCAACCGTGCGGCACACCACATTGATCCTGGGGGTGTAGAGATCGCCGGCCACGTTGAGAGAGTCGATTGCCCCAAACCGCTGTTGAACCATGCAGGGGTCATGGCGAAAACGTTGTTCCACCTGTTGCATGAGCAGCTTGAGCTGTTGCTGGTTGTAGAGCAGAGCGGTATAGACCACCGCTGAGATGGCTGCCACCAGCACAGCCGCAATCAGAAAGAAATGCCAGTAGGCCAGCACAAAACCCAGGCCAAGCAAAGCCAGCAGGCCACCGCAACCGATACCGCAACCATTGTTCTGCTGGGCCATGGCTGCCTATAACCAACCACCAGCTTGGCCTGCTGGGCAATGACCACCAGAGAGCTATCGCAGGAAAGCCCGGAGGGAGGGAAAGAAGGGTGGCGGTAATGGCTGGGCTGGCGAACGACACAGCCGTCGCGCCTTGGCAGCTCAAGGGCACGCAGCGACTCGCGACAGCCCTTGCGGGGCGCGCAAGCCGGGGCAGACCGTGTGGCGTGATCGCCAGCGCCATGGGCTCACAAACCATCCAATGGATAGCCGCTAGCTAAAGACTTGGCCTGCCTGACGTACTGCGCCAAGTGGACCGATTTATGCAGTCGCCGCATAAAAACGACGAGGCAGATAGGCAGGCCCAGGCCCTCGCCGCACCCGCGAGGACGCTTCCTCAATTGTCACATTATCCCAAAGATAGTCTAATGAGAGCATTTTAAGCCCCCTTGCGCTGCAAGGGATCTCGGGGATTGGCGATATTTCGAGATACACGGGCCCGTAGTGCGCAGCCCTGAAAAACTCGTTTGCACGCCATCACAACGCGCGAGTCTATGCACAAACACCAAAATTTAGCAACATTTCGCAACCCTACGCCCGCTGGCACTGTCGCTGGTGTTAGTCACGCGTTGCACACCCCACCGGTGCTGCCAAACTGATTTGACACCCGACAGGGACTGGCTTCGCTCGGTCTTCCGGGCAGGGAGCCCTGGGTCTTTCCAAAAGGAAAGGCCCAGGGGCTTCTACCTCCCTGAGCCTCCCCTTGAAGGGTGCTCCCTAACAAGAGCTGCTTAATGGTGACTCATCAGAAGCCGGACGGCGAGTCCGGCGTACACAACTTGTCAGTGGCTCATGGCGCCTTGACGGTTCCCGCAACGAGCTTGACGCCTTCCGTGGCTTGTTCGGGGGGCAGCTCCTGCTCTTCTGAGCAGCGCTTGGTCGCTTCAGTAATGGGGTGGCGGTGATGCCTGCGCCCCAGCCAGAACGCTATCTGCTGAACAGGGTCGAGGCATACGGGGTCTCCGCAACGGGTGACCCCTTTGCCGACGTATTGCTGATCCATCCACAGGGCGGCACCTGCAAGGCCAAGGCCTTCAGCAGATGCTTCGGCGATCTAAATGAGCTGCATGCCTACGAAGGTGCTGAGGTGAGCGTGCAGTTGTCACCCACAGGTCTTCAGCTTGGGCCCATTGCAGAGCAGGCCACGCCAGGTCTGGAGCCGTCTGCCGTTTCCGGCCATCACCACGGCTGGGCATCAGAAGGTTCCGTGATGGATTCAGAGTCACCCTTCTTCCCGCCCGAGCCGGTCGCCGAAGAATCCGCCCTCAGTCAGGGCTGCAGCACAACTCGAACGGTGCAGGAGGTCGCCACAACTGTGGCCAACTTGGCTCGGGATCTGAACCTGCCCACCGTCATCTGGTTACACCTACCTGGTCGACAGGAGCATCATTCCCTGAGCTGCACCGTTGCTCCACGGCGCACAACCACCCCCCATTCCAGACACTTCGCGCCCTGACGCGACCAAGACCACTCCGGGCTATGTAGCCACCACCTGCTGGTGTTGCACCAGGTAGGACTCGATCCAGTCGTGATGCTGCTTCTGCAGGATCCGATCGGCGATTGATGTGGCCTCCTCCGGCACCTGAAACCGCTTGCGGAAGGCTTTGGTGAACCCCTCCAGCACCGGCCGGGGCAGACCGCGCAAGATGGCGAGGATCTGGCGGGTGGTGGCCGGGTCGAGGGGTGTCAGGCTTGGGTCGTTGGTGGGGGTAGGAGCTGCTAGCGAGGGGCGGCGATGGATTAATCGCGTGCCGTTGCTGGCGCTGGTCGGGGGAGGAGTGCTGCTTTCCCCTGCCGAGCTGGTGACCTCTCGCTGCTGCTTGTCGTAAAGCGCCAGCCCGAAGGGATTGCCAAAGGTCATCAGGGCGCGCTTCATGGCATCGGTTTCGGCCTCCTTGAGGGCCGATTCATGGGCCTGGCCCAGGTCCACATCGATGCCATGGCCAGCCCCACTGCCTTCTCGGATCAGGGCCGGCTGGCCGGCGGTGCTGATGCTGATGCGTACGCGGGCGGTGTAGGTGACACCCCAGCCAGGGCGGTTGTCGCGGCCGATGGTGCGTTCGCTCTGGTTGACGCAGCGGAGGGCGACGGTTTCGCGCTGCCAGCCGTCAAAGCCAAAGATGCGGTTGGCTTCTGCGATCGCTTGCCAGCCTTCTAGGTAAGAAACTTTGGTGCGGCCCTGCTCGCGCTGCTTGACCTTGGCGCGATCGAGCGGTGCTGATAGAGCAGCGATCTGCTCAGGGGAGAAAACGATGGTGTTCATGGACATGCTCCGGGTGAAAAGGTGTGGAGATTGGGATTGAGGGATACGGGCCCGCTCCTGCAGCGGGCCATATCGAGGAGGCCTCTGCCCCCCTCCGGTCAGTGGATGCGCCAGGAGCGGCGAGAGAGCAGCTGAGCGCCATTGATCTGGCGGCCGGCTTTGAGGGCTTCCTTGATGGCGTTCTTGTCGGGCTTGCTTGTGGTGGAGAAGGTGAGCCACTCGGGATCGAGGGCCTGCTCGTCGTCGATCACCACGGCCTGGGACTTGCGGCTGCTGAGCTCGTGATCGGGGAAGGAGAAGCGTGTCGCCGCTGGCTGCAGCTGGGTGAGGACAAAGATCAGCGATTCCTCCAGGGCATCAGCCCTGCCGGCATCAGAGCGGGCCAAATCGGCGAGCCGCTTGGCCTGCTGACTCCGGTAAGTGGCCTGACCGCGCAGGTGCTCAATCACCCAGCAGGTGGCATCGGCCTTAGCGGCGAGAGCCTGCTTATTGCCTTCTTCTGCCAGTAGGGCTGCCTCCAGCTCGGCCAGGGCCAGTGCCCGCTGCTCGGGATCATCAGCTTCCAGTTGCTCGGCTAGCTGGCCGATAGCGGTGGTGAGCTCCTGGGCCTCGCTGCCCAGCTGCCAAAGGGAACCGGAACGCTGCAGCGAGCAGGCAGGGCCTGCAGCGGTAGGAGCAGCTAGCGGTGTAAAGGCAGCGCCGGGGATAGGAGTGAGAACAGCCATGGCACGAATGAGGAGAAAGGGGAATTGGGGAAAAGGGGGCAATGCCCAGGTCAGGTATCAAGGGAGGGTGGGGGCGTGGCTGATCTGCGCCACAGAGAGCGGCACTGGCGCACGGGCTGCCAAACGGCGGGCTTCTCTCACCAGCGAGGCGGTGCCAGCGCCACCGGGGAACGCCACCACCAGCACCGAGACCGGTGCAGCAGCGGAGCCGAGGGCCTCGGCCCGGCTAATTGCCAGCTCGAGTAGCTCCCGATTGCGGATTGGCCCGGCAGCGCGGCCATGGCGGTGCCAATCGGCGGGGAGCACCTCAACCGACCAGCCCAGCTGAAAAGCGGCGCGACCGATGGTGCGATCAGCGCCGCGGGCCCCGCCATGGAGCAGCCCATGCACGAGTTGACCGCTGGTGCGGGCCAGCAGGACAGCAGCGATCTGCGCAGGCAACCAGAGCAGATCGCGGCCACCGCCGGCCACGATCACTAAAGAACGGGATGGGGCTATTGCAGGGCTAGATGAGAGATAAAGATCCATGAATCAGCTGCCAGAGGTGACAACTAATCGGGGCAACACACCGCAAATAAAAGAGCGGCTGTGCTGGCGAGATCAGGGGATTGGATTACCGCAGGCGATGGGCTTGGGGCCTTTGGCGCAGCCCTTATTCTAGCAGTACAAGTGCACTTATGAGACGGCAGAGCCGCTGCGGAGCAATGGATCTATGTAAAACCTGGCCATGCTCGGAGGGATCTGCAATTGATAAGCAGGCCCACCAGATTTAGCTCTTAATACCCAACCTGCCGCGCAGCTGCGCGAGGAGACTTGGAACCTTCCCCTTCCCCATCAACGCGGGCGAATGCCCGGCCACCGCAGCCGCGGGGAAGTGGCCCTGCCTTCCACCCCCAAATCACCGGCCCCAGAGCGGAGGGCGGCGGCGGCTGGCCGATGCAGGCCACGGCCCAGCCGTGGCACGCTGAAGGACGGCCGCTGCCGAACGGAGCTCTTCGGTGTCTGCAGAGCCTTGCGGCGTGGCCGCTACCAAGTCAGAGCCCATGAAGCAGAACAATCAGAGCCGATCGGTGCTCCTGGCACCCAGCGTGGATGTGGGCTTCTGCTCGAACCTTGATTTGGTCCGCGCCCAATTAAAGGCAGCTCCCTTTCCCTTGAATAAGAGGCCCTGGCCACGAAGCCCTCATCGCTCAGCCCGCGGCATCGGAACTGCATGATCCCAACCCTTGAATACCGTCAATCGAGCAGCTGCCTACGAAGCAGCTGCTCGATCCCAGGACTTTCTTGAGAAGCTCCAGAGGGCGCGAAACCCCCAAACCTTCTCACAAACCTTCTCACACCCAAGGCACTAGAGCCACAGACGCCAACCATCGCAGTGATTTTTGGGGATCACACGCTGAGCCTTCTAAGCAGCCGGTCGTTGGTTCGAATCCAACAGGGGGCGTTTCGATCAGCTGCGGGGACGCAGCACCAGCCAAATCACCAGCAGCAGGCCAGTGATGCTAACGGCAGTGAAAATCCAATCTGCGTAAGGAGTCCAGGGCATTGGGCAAGCCTGCCAGAGCCTCAGCGCTCCACCAGAGACCAGAAGCTCCAGCGGCCGCCAAAGGTCTCCCGAATGCGACCAACGAAGCTCTCGTGGCGCTCCACGGCCTGCCAGTCGTCGATGCGGGCGGCCAGCAGCTCACAGCTGCCCAGGTGCTCGGCGGCGTGCCGGTAGCGCTTGGTGCGGCCCGTCGACAGGGCAAAAAGCAACATCGCCCGCAGCAGCACAGTGGCGGCCAGCGGCTGCTCAGCGCTGAGCCGCTCAGCCGCTGGGGCAAGGATTTCGAAGGACTCACCATCCCAGTCGGTCCCATGGGCGAGCACTAGGCGCCCAGCCCGCGCTACCGCGGGCCAGCGCACAAGGAAGTCGAGGGCCAGCAGCCGCATGGGATGGTCCTCTGCCACCGCAAAGGCCCGCTCCTCCACCTCTACGTCCTCGAAGGCAGCAAGCCGTTTGAGGTGGTCGCGCAAATGGCAAGCCGAGAGGGTTTTGGCAAAACAAGCCCAACGCAACTGCTGGGCCTCGTCGTTGCGGCCCAGGGCCTCAAACACGGCGATGCGGGTGTCGTGCCACTCGGGGGAATGCCAGGTAGCAGCAGCACTGGCGGCGCCATCCAGCACGGCCAGGGCCTGGTGGCTGCGGCCCGCCTGCAGCAAATGGCCTGCCACATCCGCGGCGGTAGGGGGCCAGGCCAATTGCTTGGCATCAAACTGGGCCACATAGCCATCCACATCACCCAGGCATTCAGCGATCTGCAGCAGGGCTGGGTGACCAGCGCAGGCACCCCGGTCGCGGCAGCCTTGCTCGAGAAGTCGCAGGCCCGGATCGCCAAGGGCATCAGCCACCGCCGGGATCAAGTCGTCAAATTGGCCGTAGCCGTTTTCAAACACCAGCTCCAGCAGCTGCTCAGCCAGCGCTTCGGCGGGCATGGCGGCCGCGCTGGCCAGCGGCCCGAGGTCAAGCACGGCCCTCTGAAACAGGCCAATCACGATGCCCGTGCTGTCGGAGCAGCGATCGAGCACACCATCTGCCAGCTCGAGAAAACGCAGCAGCAACTCCAGAGCCAGCGGCGGATCCACTGCCGCCACCGGTCCAGCGATGGCCTGGTGCTGGGCCTCCAGATCAACCACCAAGGCTTTGCGCTTGCGCGAATCGACATAGGTGGTGGCGCGGGCCAGGGCTGCCAAGCGCTTGCGCACCTCCTGGGCCGCTCCGCCGGCACCCTCAGCCGCAGCTAGCGCCAGCCGCAAACGGCGCTGCATCACCGCACTACCAGCGCTCACCTCAATCAGCAATTCGGCGAGGACGGCCGCGCCTAGGCCTTCGAGGTTTTTGGCATTGAGGGTGCGCTTGGCAGCCATTGCTCCTTAAAGGGCTGGTCGCTTGGGGCAGCACTTGGGTGCTCGAACCCGTCTAACACCACCAAGCCTGGAGCGGCGCCAGCGAGGCTCTCCAAACGCAAACGAAGTTCCGCCAGCAACTGCAGCACTTGGGGAGCACGCTCGTATTGCCTTGGCACTAGGAGGGCATCGCCAACCTCTAAAGGCAGCTCTAGAGGCAGCACCCTGCAGGAATCGTCACTTAGAAGCAAGGAGAGGGGAGTGGCGAAACCAACAATGAGATCTTCAGAATTAACCTGCTGAGATTCCGAAGAATTTCGAATCGGTTTAGGGGTTGTGCCGCCATTCCACAAGCCACAGGCTTCCAGAACAGCCTGAAATCTAGGAAAGGCGCCATCAGGCATGGGCATACAGGGATAGGCAGCCACATCAGCAAACGTCACCTGCTCACCAAGCTCCAGCAACGGGTGAGATTGATCGACCACCAGCCAAATCGGCATTCGGCTCAAGCCAATGCAGGCAATGGTGGGGTCAGTGGCAGCTGGCACATCGGGGTAGGAAGCAACCCAGGCGTCAATCACACCTTCCCTCAGCAGCTGCAGCGGCTTTTCGTATTCATGAAAGTGAAAACATCCAGCAATCCAACCTGCTGGAACCGGCTCACAGAGCAAGGGGCCCGACCAATGCTGCCCCTCCAGACGCAAAGGCCCGCCACGGGTCCACCGCACAGCCTGGTGAACGCGGCGCTCAAGATTTAGGAGTGTCGTATCACCATCGAGCTGCCACTCGGAGCCTCGCCTGGCCAGGGAGAGGCCAAAAACATTGGCGCACCTGCGACTCAAGCGACTCACGCTGGACTGACCGATCTGAAGCCTGGCCTCCACCTGATGGCCAGTGCGCAGCCAAATCAGACCGTCTAGGGCAGCCAGCCAATCGAGCTCGACCACCACCTACCCCCCCCCCAAAAAAAAACAAGCTCAACCAATTCTAACGCAAAAAAGAAAAACACCAGATCGAAAGTAGTAAATCATACAAAATCTTTCAGTTTCCGCATAATTAATTATTTGCGGCCTCCTTCTGCAGCCGGCGGCAACTCAGCGTGTCAGCGATTGCACCAACCACAAACTTATAAAAACTAGTAATTGTCGAGCAGCTGAATATCGCCGTGTCGCTCAGCTAAACCAGCGAGACGGGAAAGCAGCAAAGCCTGCAAGGAAAGCAAACGAGGATGATCAATAAAATCTCGGCGACATACAAGCACCTCCCCAGAGGCAAATGGCAACTCCAGGGGCAGCTGGACTAAATCACCCCCAGAAACTTCCATGCTGAGCGAAGTGGCATAGCCGATAGTGAGCTCCGCCTCCGTTTTGCCCTCCCAATTTTCGCGCTTTTAGCGAAACATTCGCACATGATCGTTCCAGAAGCCGAGCTTCTTTAAGCAAGCCTCAACCCTGGGATAGGAGCCTGGCGGCAAACCAAGGGTTGGATATTGGGCAATATCATCAAAAGATAGCTGGGCTTGATTAATCAAAGGATGACCCGGCCTAACAACAAAAAATACCGGCATCTTCGACAGGGCAATCGAAGTCAGCTCGGGGTCATCGGCAGGGGGGCAATCAGGCAAGCCGGTGAGGCAGACATCAACAATCCTCTCCCTAACTAGCTGAAAATTTCGCGGCACTCCAACAATATTGGCAAGGCCAAGAATCCAATTGTCCGGCACAGGAGTACACAACAAGGGGCCTGACCAATAGGTCGCCTCCAGGCGCAGGGGCCTACGCCCCTGCCACCTCGCCACTTGATGAACGCAGCGCTCAAGCGCCAAGATCGTCGCATCGCCAACGGTGTTCCACTCGCCCTCTATGCGCTGGAGATCAAGACCAAAAAGATCCAGACATTTCCGCGATTGCCTGCTGACGGTGGCCTGACTTAGGCCGAAGCGCTTAGAGACCTCTTCACTCGTACGCAGCCACTGCAGGGCATCGAGCGCCGTAAGCGCATCAAGATCAACCAATTCCGCGAAAACTGACAATCGAATTTAAGCCAGATCTGAGCCATGAAAGGCTTTACCGACTCTGATGCCCAGTAGCAAAATGCCTACTAGCGAAATTCCCAGTGGCGAACAGGCGCTGGCACTTGAGCGGCTCAGCCGTCGCCAGGGCTCCGCGATTACGGCAGAGCAGCTGTGTGGCCGCTGGCGGCTCCAGCTGCTCTGGGGCAAGGGCAAGGCCCAACCCAACCCCGCCACGGCAGCCCTGCTGCGGGGCCTGCAGGCAAGTCTGAGCATCGCCACTCCGGATGCCCCTTCTCTGGAAAGGGGTGATCTCAAGGTGGTGAACAGCGTTCAGCTCGGGGCGTTGCAGCTGCGCTTCAGCGGCAGCGGCAATCTGCGGGGCCGCAGGCCGTTATTGGAGTTTTGGTTTGACCAACTGGAATTGCGGCTCGGTCGCCAAAGCCTCTGGCGCCAAGCGATCAGCCGGCAGCCGGAGCCACGCCGGCGCCCATTTTTCGCCCTGATCGCTCGCTCCGGCGCCGCCAATAACGGCTGGCTGCTCGCCAGGGGGCGGGGCGGCGGATTAGCCCTGTGGGTTCTCGATCCCCAGCTGGAAAAAGCAAGCGACGCCTAGAGGCAAGCGCTCAACTCCCGCTGCAGCAAGGCGAACAAATAATCGGGCTCGCGGTATTGAGTCGGCAGGCAATTGTGCAGGATCTCCAGCCGCTGCCAGCAAACGGTGCGGCGCACCTTGGCGATCGTCTTACCCTCGCGAATCAACAGGCGCATGGCCTTGCAATAAAGCGGATAGTTCGCTTCCAATTCACCAATGGTGAGACCTGGTGCGGGGAGGGATGTGGTCATGGCACTCCGGCTGGGCGGCCGCAAAGAACCCGATCGGGCCTAGCTCGAGTGTGCGCTTCTGGACAGGATTACCGAGCCCCCCATACGGGGACAATCTGTAATGCGTTAGAGCTGCACCATGCCGCAACGCATGCCCTTGAGCACGGCCTGCAACCTGTTAGTGACGTCGAGGGTCTTAAGCAGTCGCTTGGTGTAGGTCTTGGCAGTTTCCTCGCTCACCACCAGTCGCTCAGCAATCTCCCGATCGGTGAGGCCGCTGGCCAGCAGATCCAGCACTTCGTATTCGCGCTTAGTGAGCCGCGGGCAGCTCAGGTAGGGCAGGGTGCCGGAACGCAGCGAGGGGCTGCGGTAGGAGTGCTGCCCCATCACCGCCAGCACCGCTGCCTGGAGGGGCCGCTGATCGCCGATGAAATCGGCTTCCGCCACTACGGCCTCCAGCCAGGAAGCCTCAACGTATTGGGCCGGAATCACATCCCCCAGGGCCAGCACTACCACCCGCAAGCCCTGATGGGCACTGCGCGCCTTGCGGGTGAGCTCGAAGCCATTGCCGTCCTCCAGGTAGTCGGTGCAGATCAGCAGCTCGTAGGGCTCCCGCGCCAGGTAGGCCAGGCAGGTGGCCTCATCGGTCACGGCACAGCCGATGCGGGTACGGTCTTGAAAGCTCTCGCACACTGATCGCAACAGAAAGCGACCCTTCATGGCGATCGCCACCTTGCCGCTGATCGCAATCGACAACAGCACCTGGTCGAGGGTGGTGCCCTCCAGGCTGCTCAGAAAAGGGGTGAGATCCATCGACCCACAACTCTTGGCAGGGGCGTCTAATTACCCTAAGACCCCTGGCGGGTTCAGCAAATGCGGGGCAGCAGCTCGCCGCTGAGGGGCAGCAGCAGGCGCTCGGTACCAAAAGAGGTGGTGAGCAGCACCCGCGCTCCCTTGCTGGCTGGCCGCACGCTGGCTATCCAGGCTCCGCCACTGGCCGCCAGCAGGGTCTGGGCCTGATCGCGGGCCTGGGGCGGCACCACCACCAAAAAGCGACCCTCATTGGCCAGGTGCAAGGGCTCAAAGCCCAGCAGCTCACAGGTGCGCGCCACAGGCTCCAGCACCGGCAGGCGTGCCTCTTCAATCGCCAGCTCCACCGCGGCCGCCTCCGCTAGCTCATGCAGGGCACTGGCCAGGCCGCCGCGGGTGAGGTCGCGCAGGCAGTGAATGCGAACCCCGGCCTCCAGCAGGGCCCGCACTTGGGGCCAGAGCGGCGCGCAGTCGCTGAGCACGGGCGGCACTAGGGCCAAGCCATGGCGGGCGGCCAGGATGGCCACGCCATGGCGGCCCAGGTCGCCGCTCAGCAGCAGCTGATCGCCCGGGCGAATCGCCGTGGGGTGGATCAGCGTCGGCGCCTGCACCGCCCCGATGCCACTGGTGGTGATGAATATGCCGTCGGCCTTGCCCCGTTCCACCACCTTCGTGTCGCCGGTAACGATCGTGAGCTCGCAGGCTCGGGCCGCAGCAGCCATCGAGGCCACCAGGCGCCGCAGCAGCGGCAGCGGCAAGCCCTCCTCCAGCAGCAGCGCCACACTCAGATGCAGGGGCCGGGCGCCCGCCATCGCTAAATCATTGGCGGTGCCGATCACCGCCAGGCTGCCGATATCCCCACCGGGAAATTCCAGCGGCTGCACCACGTAGCCGTCGGTGCTGAAAGCGAGCGGGCCGGGCGGCAATTCGAGTCGGGCCGCATCGTGCAGCACCTGGGCCGGATCGGCGTAGAGGGCCCGCAGCTCCTGGTTGATCAGCTGCTGCATCAGGGTGCCGCCGCCGCCATGGGCCAGCTGGATGCAGTCGCTCATGGGGCCGGCCGCCGGTAGCGGTGATAAGCGGCGCAGGCCCCTTCGCTCGACACCATCGGTGCCCCCAGCGGCCGCTCCGGGGTGCAGGCCGCCCCGCCGTCAGCCGCACCCCAGTCCCCTGCCCCCTGCCACTGCAACTGGGGCCCACAGGTGGGGCAGCCGATCGTTTCGGCGTGGAAGCGGCGATCTGTGGGGTCGTCAAACTCCCGCTGGCACTGAGCACACAGCGGAAAGCCCGCCAGGCTGGTGTGGGCGCGGGCGTAGGGCTCGGCGCTGGCGATCGAATAGCGCGGCCCGCACTGGCTGCAGCTGATGAACGGGTAGCGGTAGCGGCGGTTGGCGGGGTCCTGGAGCTCCGCCAGACAGGTGGGACAGGGGGCCAGATCGGCGACGAGAGACGGGGCAAGCAGGCCAGGCGGCGCCGGAACGAGGGGCGGGAGCCACTTGGGCGCCAGTGGCTCAAGAGCGCCGGGGGGCTGCAACGCCTGGGGCAACCGCCGCACCAGCAGCTCCAGCAACCGGCGCTCCCCCTGCAACTCGAGCCTTACGGCGCCAGCGACGTTCTCCACCACGCCCACCAGCTCCAGCTCGGCGGCCAGGCGGTGCACCAGGGGCCGAAAACCCACCCCCTGCACCACGCCGCGGCACCACAGGCGCAGCCGGGCCGCGCTCATCGCGCCAGGGCGTTGATCAGGGCGTCGAGGCCGGCGCCGCTGCGGGCCGAGGTTTCCAGCACGCGGGCGTGGGGGGCGACCCGGGCGATGGCGGCGTGGGCGGCGGCGCGATCAAAGCCCACCACCTCGGCCAGGTCGATCTTGGTGATCAGCACCAGATCGGCGCCGTGGAAGATCGGCGCGTATTTGAGCGGCTTGTCTTCTCCCTCGGTGGTGGAGAGCAGCACCACCCGCAGGCTCTCGCCGAGGTCGTAGGCGCCGGGACACACCAGGTTGCCGACGTTCTCGATCACCAGCAGTTCAAGCTGCTCAAGGCTGGTGCCCTGGTGCTGGAGGCGATGCAGACCCTCAGCCACCATTGGCGCCTCCAGGTGGCAGGCCTGGCCGGTGGTGATCTGCACCGCCGTAAGCCCGGCAGCCTGCAGGCGGCGGGAGTCGTTGTCGGTGGCCAGATCGCCCACGATCACTGCCAAGCCGGTGGGATCGAGGCGCTGGGCCAGGGCTTCGAGCAGGGCGGTTTTGCCCGAGCCGGGCGAGGAGAGCAGATTCACCACCGTGACGCCTGCGGCTTCGAAGCGCTGGCGCAGGCCGGCGGCCTGGGCATCGTTGCGCTGCAGCAGGGCCGTGTGCAGGGGTAGCTGGCGGGTTGGTTATGGGAGCGGCTGAGGCGCCGGCTGTCCGCAGGAGCAGTCGCTGCACATGTCGGTAATCGGCAGAGGCCAGTTCCAGGCTAGGCACCACGTGAACCCTTCCGGAATGAGGGTCATGGGGCTCCGTGCCTGCAAGGTTCAGAGCACCACGAGTGCAGACGGTGATCAGGTCATCTGAATGCGAATCAGGCTGTCCCACAGTCGCGTTGGCAGGATCCGGCTGGCGATCACTGAGGCCGACTGGTGACCGCAGAGGTAACGAGCTGATGGGCTGGGGTCGGTGAGGGCTCGCTCGATTGTTAGTGCCACCTCTAGCGGCTGGGAGGCACCCCGGTAGACCGCATCCCAGCTCTTGCGAACGGCACGCATCATGTTGCCGTAGGTGCTGCAAGACAAAGCCCCCTCGATCGAGGGGGCAGCCACATTGGCAAAGTCGGTAGCTATCACGCCCGGCTCAACCACCACCACGTTGACGCCAAAGGCCTTGAGCTCGAGTCGCAAGGCATCACTCAGGGCCTCCAGCGCAAACTTGCTGGCCCCATACCACCCCGATCCGGGTGAAACCCAGCGACCGGCAATAGAGGAGATATTGACGATGCGACCACGACCTCGCTCGCGCATGGCAGGTAACAACTGCTGGGTGAGCCCCATCAGCCCAAAGACGTTGACTTCGAAAATCGCCCGGGCTCGATCCAGGGGCAATGTCTCGAGCGGACCCACTTCACCGAAGCCGGCGTTATTGACCAGCGCATCGAGCGCACCCACCTTGGCGGTGAGCTGCTCAGCGAGCTCGCGGCGTGAGTGCTCATCGCTGAGATCCAACGCCATCACCTCGGCACCCAAGGCTGCCAAGGGCTCCATTGCTTCCAGCCGCCGAGCAGCGGCAAACACACGCCAGCCGCGCTCTAGCAAAAGGCGGGCTGTCTCCGCACCAATTCCGCTGGAGGCTCCGGTTACAAGAACGGTTGGGGCTGGCATTACAAGCTCTGAATTGGATTCATCAGGCAAAAATTCCGATGAAACGAACTACCAGCAATCTAATTGCTCCGCCAATTGGGCTTGTTACTTGGTGCTGTCATCCAACTTGGCATCGATGAGGTTTGAAGCTGAAAAAATGCCAATGCTGCTTTCAGCTGAGCTCCAGCGAGGTCAGCTCCAACTCGCGGCCTTGCAGCAGCCGGCGGCTGAAGCTACCGCAGCGGAAACAAAGACAATCGCCCTGTTCGCTATCAAAGCCCTGCTGACAGGACTCACAAAAAAAGCTGGCGATCACAACCTCAATGCGCAGCTCGGCGCCCGATGCGATCGTGCCGGCCATCAACACCGTGTGCGCGAAGCGCAACGCCTCCGGTTCCACACCGGCCAGGCTGCCGATGCGCAGGCTGATCGCGCACAGCCTCCATCAGACTGAGTTCATGCATGGCGCAGCAGGGTCAGGGCCTGCGTGGGGGCGCGGGCGCACGGGGGCACGGGGGCACGGGGGCGCAGCTTGACTACCAAAACTCCAGCGTGAAAGTCTGCCTCAATTCATCAACCATACGTGTCCGCGCTTATATCTTGAGGCCCAGCTCCCTGGCAATACTGGGGCGGCGATCCACCAACTCCTTAGCCGCTTCAGAGATGATCAAGATCATCTCAAGGTCTTGAGTGGCATGGATAGCCACAGGATTGGGCCGATGACCTGAACCATCGAGAGCCGAGGCATCAGCATTAGCCGCGATAATGGAATAAAGAACCATTAGCCTTGTAGCAGGCAAAATCTACAATTTTTACAAGCCCCTTTGCTTTTGTATTAATAGCCGCATTGGCGATATCTGCGATGCTTAATATCGCAACAGGGCCCAGTCACCAGACCCATGCCAAAGCCAACCTCCTTCTCAATCGAGCAAATAATTACACCGCTTTCGGGGGCCTACCAGGAATAAGTGATTGCAGTCCAATAGATCATAATGTTTTTGACAGGCGAGGAGGGAGCTGATCTTTGCAATAGCTATTAATGGAATTTAACCAGACCCCTGGAATTAACTAGGCAGCAAGCTCACAACTCCAGTGCCAATATCACAATAGGAACTATGTATAGCCAGCTTCCCTTCTGCTTCTGCGAATTTCAGCACATCGCTGCGTCTGGTGAGCTCGGTTGCTGAATGGCGAGCGTTGGCCTGAACAGCTTTGCTCAGATCATCACCACTTTGAAGACTTGCCTTGATCGGTGCCACTAGCTGCTCGAGCAAGGGCGTCAGCGGTGCCGTGTCCATGGCCGCCTTAACCGCGCCACAGCCACTGTGACCCATAACCAGTATCAATGGAGTACCGAGAACGGACACGGCATATTCCAAGGAAGCAATGGCCTCATCAAAAGCTGTGTTTCCTGCAGATCGCACTTCGAAGAGCTCACCGGAACCACAGGCAAACAACCAGCTGGGATCTACCCGGGAATCCGCACAAGACAATGTGGCCGCAAACGGCTTCTGCCCCTGGGCAAGCGCCGCAGGATCAATCTGACATTCGTTTTGCCAGATCCTGTTGAGCACCTGCATGCGCTCGACCGGTGTGGCGATGTCACTGGCCGCTGCCCAAGCCTTGGCGAAGCGCCCATTGCCGCTCATCAGGCGATCCAAAGCATCCTTTGGGGTGCACACCTGAAGGCTGGCCAGCAACTGGGCATCGATCGGATCGGAGGCCCAGGCACGCTGGGCCCCGATCATGGACCAGGCTGCCGTTGCCACACTGAACGCCGTGCCCGCCAGGAGATCGCGCCGGTTCATCCCCATAAGACCTGGCCAGCTGCTGGCACGTTAATCAACACCCCTCAGACAACACTAAAAGCGCAAATAAAGCAGGAAAAAATTTAGGAAGCTGAGCCCACCAGGCCATCTTTCCGTATTGAAGAAAACAAATTAAGGAGCCACTTCCACTCCAAAGAGCGCAGGTATGGGGCTCAGCTCATGCATGGCGCCTCAGCCAGCCCTGCATGAGCGCCTGGGCACGAGGCAGGGCTGCCTGGATCTCAACCGACAGAGTGTTGCCGTGCTCAAAAGCATGGGCCTGGAGGAGGAGCAGGCAGGCTGCAGGAGGTGCTGCTCCATGGCAAACCAAAAGAGGGGGGAGGCGAGCTCCTAATTGTTGGCGGCGATGACCTGATCCGCAGCAAGGCGTTGCTTAGCCAGGACCTAGTTAATCCTGCGAGCAGCTTCCGCAGCCCCTCCAGCAGCGACCATTTGCGCCGCCAGCGCCTGGGCTGCGGCCCGATAGGACGGGTCGGTGAGCACCTCCTGCACCGCAGCACGAATAGCGGTGGGCTGGGGGTGAGCCGTGCCGAGATCCAAGGAATCTCCGGTGCGTCGGAGACGAGCACATACCTCCGGCTTGTCCTCGCCGGCACCGGCCGTCACTAAGGGGCACCCCGAAGCTCAAGGCGGCCTGCACGCCCCGATAGCCGCCGTTGGCGATCATCAGGGCCACCTTGATTAGCAGGAACCCGTAAGGGATATAACCAGCCGCTCGCACGTTCGCAGGCAACGCGCCAAGCGCCTCAATGGATCCATCTGGCCGGCCGGTGGAGACCACCAGCTCAATACGCAGCGGCGTCTGGCCCGCCGCGTGGGTGGAGCAGGAGAGGCAGGGGTCAAAGCAGCGGATTCGGCCTGCAGCCGGTTGAGTAGGGACTCAGGAATTTCGGCGCCCTCGGCCAGCGGTGCCTCGCTCCACCCCGTGCTGGGCCACCAAGCTTTGCCGCAGGCCCACCTCCAGCCGCTCCGCCCCCCGCACAAAGCAGGAGGTACCACGACACACCACACAACGGTGCAATGGCGGAGGAACAAGCCGAAACAGGTGATAAAAACTGGCCACCCCCATCACATCGCTAAGGGGTCGCTGCATGGCAACCGCCAGCTGCTGCAGCTCAGCTCGCGGCAGATAGCCATGCCGCTGCTGCACAACATGCAGGCGTTCGATCAGCGAGGCATCCAGGGCATGGCAGCCGGGGCGATCAGGTGTCGTTGCCACCAAGGTCGTCCTCAAAGCCCTGATCGGGATCAAACTCGCTCCAGCCGGGGCTGGCGTCGTTAAAGAGTCCATAACGGGCCGCCTCGTCATCCATCTGGGTATTGCCGGTGGGACGGGTGTCGCAGCTGATGCCGCCATCGGCGGTGGGCTGGCAGTTGTCAAACTCCACCCCAGCCCGGCCTGGCTGCCCCACGAGCAAACCAGTGCTGATGACCCCCACTGCAAGGGCTGATCGAAATATCAGAGCCATGGGAAATATCCGTGCCATGGGGATCGTCAACCAGAACGGCTTACTGGGATGATGGCTCCGGTTTGGCCTCTGAGCGATGTACACGGACTGGACTGCCGTGATTTTGCTGCTGTTAACTGCGGCGCCCCTAGCCGTGGTGGTGGCTACCGCAGCCTTCTTCATTTGGCGGAAGAAGAAGCAGAAAGGCTGACCTGAAGCCCGGCCCGTCCTTGAAGAAGGGCGCCGACGGTGGTAGCACCAATGGCCTGCAGCACCTTGCCCTGCCCTAAGCAATCAAGGCAGGTGCGGTAGCGCTGATCGTCCAGCCGCAGCATGCCGCTGCCTCCGCATTGCTGACAGCGGCAGGAATTTGCGTGGCTTGCCCGCTGCAGGGGCCCATCGGAGTAGGTCATCGAAATGTCCCCATTCGAGGACTTAGAGCTATCCACCAGTGTGATCTGCTTTTCCCCACTTGATCCCGAAACCTTCCTTAAGCCTGGGCGCCCCGGAGCACTTGGTCCAGCCGCTCTGAGCTGAGTTGCTGCAGTAATTCAGCGGCTGAAAGGCGGCTGCCAGCTGGCACCAAAGCCGCACTGGCAGCTAGCTGGCCCACCACTGCCGCTGCGTCCATGCCGAGCTGGTGGTAGCCCGCTAGCCCCTCGGCGCCCTCTCGCTTGCTGAGCCTCCGCCCGCCCCCATCGCACCAGAGCGGCACATGGCCGTAGCGGGGCGGGGGCGCGCCCAGGGCCGCCATCACTGCCACCTGGGCACCCGTGGCTCCCCAGAGATCGTCACCGCGCACCACATCGCTAATTCCCAAAACCAGCTCATCCACCGCTGTTGCCAGGTGGTACGCGAGGTAACCATCAGCCCGGCGCAACACCACATCACCAACAGCAGCTGGCCCATCGAGCTCCCCAGGAGCGCCATAGCTCTCCAGCCAATGCAGGCTCCCGGGCTCCAGCCGCAAGCGCCAGCTGGGCAGTCGCCCCTGCCCCGGCCCCCAGCCGCCACTGGCTGCCCGGCAGGTGCCCGGATACACAGCAGCAGCGCCGTGGGGTGCGGAGATATCAGCCAGCAGGCGACGACTGCAGCGGCAGGGATAGAGCAAGCCATGGCGCCGCAGGGCTGACAGGGCCGTGGCGTAGAGCCCGCGCCGCTCGCTCTGACGCAGCACCGGGCCGTCCCAATTGAGGCCCAGCCAGGCCAGATCGGTCAGGATCGAAGTCTCAGCACCGGCCCGATTGCGGGGCGTGTCGAGGTCGTCGAGGCGCAGCAACCAGGCGCCCCCCCGCAGCCGGGCGTGCAACCAACTCAGCAGGGCCGTGCGCAGGTTGCCGCGGTGCAGAGCGCCGGTGGGGGATGGGGCGAAACGGCCGCGATACCCCAGCTGGCGCTGGGCCAGACCGGCCTCAACCAGGGCCTGCAGGTGGGATGGCAGCGGCGCAGCAGCCAGCAGGGGGAAGCATCAGTGAGGGGCCCACTTTGCCCTGGGCACAAAAAAAGCGGCCCCTAGGGGCCGCCGTGGCAGGAATTACTTGCAACCAGATCAGCCCTGGACGCGGTCTTTGAACATCTTGCCGGCGGTGAAGGCAGGCACCCGCTTGGCGGGGATCTTGATCTTCTCGCCGGTCTTGGGGTTCAGACCCTGGCGGGCAGAGCGCTCACGGGGCTCAAAGGAGCCGAAGCCCAGGATTGACACCTTCTTGCCTTCTACGACCGAGTCGATGATGGTTTCGATGGCGGCGTCGACGACTTGGGAGACGTCGGTCTTGGTGAGCTCGGTGCGGGCGGCAACGAGGTTGACGAGATCAGCTTTGTTCATGGGAATAGGAAGCCTCGGGGGTGGCGGTCGTGTTGCGACGAAAGGTGGCGAGTCGGAAAACCCCGACCGGCCCTGAGATGAGCGCGCCAATGGTATGGGGCTCTGGCCGCTGCTGCAACACAGAAGTGCTCCGGCGCAACGGTTTTCGTGACAATTTCCCCACATGGGGGGTCCAAGGAGGCTCCAAATGGCTCAAAAGACGAGCCCAGACAGCAGCTCCGCACCCCCATTGACGAGTTTGTCGCCGCGCAGGGCACCAAGCCCACCACCACTGGCGATCCAGTCGGGAGAGCCGGCCGGCAACCAGCTGCGCAGCCGCTCCAAACTGGCCAGCTGGCGGGGCCAATGGAAGGTGCGCGCCGTGCGCAAGGGCGCCAAAGCCGCTGGTCCGGTTGGCAACAGCAATCGCCCACAAAACAGGCCATCGACTGCTCCAGCACGCACCAGCAGCACGCAGGAGCCCGGCGTGGGCCCTGGGGTCCAGAGCAGTTGGACCCCAGGCGCCAGGGTCAGCTGCTCGCCAAAGCTGGTGCACCCCTGCACACCCGGCAGCAGGTAGGCCTCCTGCTCCTGCACCAGCACAGACCAGCCCAGGGCCTCCTGCCAGCGCCGGCAGCGGCCGTGGCCCTCGCGGCTAGTGAGCACAAGCCTGCCTGGCCCCACCAGCTCAGTGCGCTGGCGCAACATGGCCAAATTTGCCTCAGTGAATCCCGGACAATCCACCAGCAGATCTCCGCCACCTCCATAAGCAGCGGCCTCCAGCAGCCAGCTGCTTCCCCCCTGGCTATCGCGGCTGGGGGCGAACAGCCACAGACCAGGGCGCACCTGCTGGGGCGGCCGGCCGGATTCGGGGGGTTGGGTCAACTGGGTCAACTTGTTTATGCAGCGGGAGCGGGCAAAAACAGGGCAAGGAGTGGAGCGCGATCCGTCCGGAGACGGGCACCTCAGGCGACTGCCTGCTGCCCCGGCCAAGATTCGCGCCTAGCGTCACCGCAGCAGGCTCGGCCCCTTGACGGTCCAATTCAACAGTCCTGAGCTAGCTCCACCCCCGAATCACCACCAAGGGATTCACATCGGCCACCCCTGGCCGCTGGGGGCAAGCCTCACCAGCCGGGGTGTCAACTTTTCGGTGGTGGCCCCTCTGGCCACCCGGATTGAGCTGCTGCTGTTCGCCGACGGTGAGGCGAGCGAGCCAGCTCGGGTGGTGGAACTGGACCAGCGGCACCGCTCTGCTGATCACTGGCATGTGGAGGTGGAGGGTCTGGGCCTGGGCAGCTGTTACGGCTACCGGGCATTTGGGCCGCTGCAGCCGGGTGGCCATGGCTTTAATCCGTCCAAGGTGCTGCTCGACCCTTGCGCCCGAGCGATCGCCGGCTGGCAGAGCTATCAGCGTGGCGGCGCCGTTGGGGCGGCACCCAACACCGGCCACTGCCTCAAGGGAGTGGTAACTGAGCGCGACCGCTTTGATTTCAGCCACGCCCCCCGGCCGCGCCACAGCTGGCAGAAGAGCGTCATCTATGAACTGCACGTGGGTGGCTTCACCCAGGGACCGGGCTGTCCTGTGCCAGCGCAGCTGCACGGCAGCTTGCTTGGGCTGATTCCCACCATTCCCTACCTGAAGGATCTGGGCATCACCACCATCGAGCTGCTGCCGGTGATGGCCTTCGATCCCAACGACGCCCCGGCCGGACGCCACAACTATTGGGGCTACAGCCCCTTGAGCTGGATGGCGCCCCATCCCGACTATCTGGTGGGCGATGACCCGCTCAGCGCCCGCGACCAGGTGCGTCAACTGGTGACCGCCTGCCACCGGGCCGGCATCGAAGTACTACTGGATGTGGTCTACAACCACACCACTGAGGGCAATCAGGATGGGCCCACCCTCAGCTGGCGCGGATTCTGCGACCGCCTCTACTACCAACAGAGCGCCAAAGGCGATTACCAAGATGTGAGCGGCTGCGGCAACACCATTGCGGCCAATCGGCCGCTGGTACGGCGGCTGATCCTGGAATCGCTGCGCTGCTGGGCCACGGAGCTGGGAATTGATGGCTTCCGCTTCGACCTGGGCATCGCCCTCAGCCGCGGCGACAACCTGGCCCCCTTAGACGCGCCGCCCCTATTTGAGGAGATGGAAGCCGATCCAGATCTCGGCGACCTGAAACTGATCAGCGAACCCTGGGATTGCGGCGGCCTCTATCGCCTCGCCGACTTCCCAGCCCGCCGGGTGGCCACCTGGAATGGCCGCTTCCGCGACGACCTGCGTCGCTTTTGGAAGGGTGATGAAAAAACCTGCTGGACCATGGCCCAGCGCCTGAGCGGCAGCCCAGACCTTTTCACCAACACACCGGTGCATCCGGGTCAGTGCATCACCTTCTTGACCGCCCACGACGGCTTCACCATGGCCGATCTGGTGAGCTTCAACGGCAAGCACAACCTGGCCAACGGTGAGGACAACCGCGACGGCGATAATCACAACAACACCTGGAACCACGGTGTAGAGGGCCCCAGCTCCGATCCAGCCATCACGGCCCTGCGCGAGCGCCAGCTGCGCAATCTGCTCACAAGCCTGCTACTCGCACCGGGAGTGCCGATGCTGTTGATGGGTGATGAGGTGCGCCGCAGCCAGGGCGGCAACAACAACACCTGGTGCCAGGACAACCCCCTCGGCTGGATGCACTGGCAACCCGATACGGGCGACCTGGCCCTGCGGCTGTTTCTGCAACGCCTGCTGCAATTACGGGCCCATCTGGCCGGGCTGTTCAACCCCGAGCTGCCCCTTGATGACAAACCCCAGCGGCGCAGCGGCGATCGGGGCCACCTCTGGCGCCAGTGGCACGGTGTCGAATTAGCCAGCCCGGACTGGGCGAGCTGGTCCCACACCCTGGCCTGGAGCCTCAATGACAGTCACCAGGGGCCCTTGGTTTGGTGCGGCATGAACGCCTCCAGCAAAGCGATGCACTTTGAGCTGCCCAGCTGCCGCCAGGGCTGGCTACGGGTAATTGACACGGCCCTACCCCCCGGCGAAGACCTGCCTTCCAAGCCTGAGGCCTGGCTGCCCACCGGCGCACCCCTGCAAAGCCGCAGCCTGATGCTGCTGGTGGCTGCCCCCCTGCTGGAAGGCCGAAAGCTTTAAAGAGCGGGCGGCGGGATGAAGACCTAGAAGGCCAAACAACTGACTCAGCGGGAGAAGAAGATGCTCTAGCCGCAGGGCTGGTCCACACCGTGGCGCAAACCACCAAGCCCGTGCAACCGCTGCTGCTCACCGGAGGCAGTGAATGCTTGCCTACAACGGTGCCGCCAAAGATGCAGTCCGTCGGTGAATCACGAAACTGACGAACATCAACGCCAGGTACAAAAATCCCAGCGTGCGATGGCTAAGCAGAATTGCAAGGAACGTCATCAGCGAGAGCAGCAGGGCAATCCATGGGAAGAAGGGATAGCAAGGGGTAAGGAATGGACGCGGCAGAGATGGCTCCTTTACCCTGAGAACCAACAGGGAAATCATCGCTAAAAAGTATAAAGTTAGCGCTCCAAAAACCGAGAGCAGGATCAAATCGCTTGTACGTCCAGACGCAAGAGCCAGCAAGCCAATGGCGCAGTTGAGCTTGAGGGCATTGGCAGGTGTTTGTTGGCGCGGATCAAGCTTGGCAAGAAATGCAGGTGCATGGCGCATACGTCCGAACTCAAGTGTGGATCGACCCGAGGCCAAGATCAGCCCGTGAAAGGACCCAACCAAGCCAAACAATCCGGCCACATAAAGCAATTGGTAGAGGGGATGGTGGGTGCCCATCACCTTGGCAAGGGCCATGGGAATAGGAGAATCCGAAACACTGCCATCAAGCTTGAACACAATTGTCTGCCAGCCATCCACCCCTGTAGCCCCAATGAACGTCAGGAGGGCCAATACGGCCAGAGTGAGAAACGCTGCGATAAAAGCTTTTGGCAATGTGCGCTGCGGATTCACTGTTTCTTCTGCCATATTCGCAATGGCCTCGACCCCCAGAAAGCACCACACTGCGAATGGAATGGCAGCCACTGCCCCCTGCCAGCCATGGGGCAGGGCATCTGTTGTCAGGTTTTCCAGCTGCAGGTGCGGCAGTGAAACAATACAAAAAATAATTAGCGATGCCACTGCAACCGCAGTTATAACAAGCTCAGCCATAGCGGCAGCCTTGACCCCACGGATATTTAACCAAGTAAATAAGACATAGGCAGCAAAAGCAATGGACAGAAGGGGTAATCTTGGGGCAAACAGATGAAGGTAGTCACCGATGGCAAAGGCGATCGCTGGTGGTGCAAAAATAAACTCCACATTTTGAGCCATACCGGCGCAAAAACCCCAGCTCCTGCCGAGGGCGCGGTCGGCGTAGGACATGACTCCGCCCGCCCGCGGGATCGCGCAGGACAGCTCGGCATAGCTCAAGGTGAAGGTTAGGTAGAGAAGCGACACCACCACCAGGGCCAGGCCAAGCCCCAATGTGCCCCCCCTGGCCAACCCCAGATTCCAGCCGAAAAACAACCCAGCGAAGGCACAGCCAACCCCCATCGCCCACAGCATCAAGGGCGTGATCGAGCGGTTGAGCTCGGCCATGGAGCAAGGGTCGAAGACGTCCCAACTATGGGGTCCACCTGAACCTTTGTAGAGGCAAGTCGACTTGAGGCCTCCCGATTCTTCCGCCAGCGTCAGAGATCGGTTAAAGCAGAACTTGTGCAGCAGCGAGTTCGACTATGGCGGCCATCCTCGCCTTCGGAGCCCATCCCGATGACATTGAGTTCGGCTGCGGCGGCACCTTGCGCAAGCTAATTGAGAAGGGTTGGAGTGCTGTCCATGTGTGCGTGACCTCAGGAGAAGCGGGCAGCAGCACGATCGATCGGGCAACGCTGGCCGCCACCCGTGAGCAGGAAGCACTTCGGGCGGCTGAGGTGCTGGGGTCCGAGCGTGTGCATTTCCTTCGCGCAGCTGATGGGCTGACGCACTACTCGCGGGATCACAAGATCGCCGTGATCAACCTCATCCGGGAGGTGCGGCCGGAGATCCTGTTTGTGCATTCGAGCAGTGACCAATTCCCGGATCACAAGTTGATCCATGAGCTGGTGATGAGCTCCGTGGCAGGAGCCGCCGGCCCCTGGTACCAGGAATCCATAGGCGAGCCGCACCTAGCCGGCACCATTCTTGGCTACGAGGTATGGCATCCCCTCAACACCTTTCAGCTCTCGGTGGACATCACCACCACCGTGGAGCGGAAGCTGGCCGCCCTCCGCTGCCATCAGTCTCAGATCGAGTCGACTCACTATGACGAAGCCTCCCTCGGGCTGGCCCGCTACCGCGGTGTTATGAGCTTCTCCAGCACCCACGCCGAGGTTTTCGAAGTGCTGCGAACCTCCCTGAACCTCCCTGAAGGGCTCGCCTGACACCGGCCGCTGATCACCCACAACCGACCCAGGCTCCAGCCGATGATCGTGACCATGTCCCCAAGCGTTCCCCCCGCCTGATCAAAGCCATGTCCAAGCCCCTGATGGCCGCCATGGCTTTCACCACCGCTGCGATCAGCAGCGTTGCTTCGGCCTTGGCCCATCCAGTGGCGGTGGTGCCGGAGGCCGAGCGGTTAAAAATTCCTTCGGCTGGGGTCGTCGATGCCCCCACCAGCAACGCTGGGGTCTTGGCGGTGCGCAGCCTCGGCAGCCAGCCCCTCGGTGGAGATTTCAGTGCCCTGAAGGGACGGGTGCTGCGCCTGCGGGAGATCACCATCGCCCCCGGCGGCCACATCGGCCTGCACCGCCATGACAGCCGGCCCGGGGTGGCCTATCTGCTGGAGGGAAGCCTGACCGAACGCCGGGGAGCTTCCTACAGCCCGGTGGTGCTGAAGACCGGGGAAGCGGCCTTTGAAACCACAGGTGTCACCCACTGATGGCGCAACGAAACCAGCCAGCCGGCGCGGGCCCTCGTTGTCGACATCGTCGAGGAGTCAACTCCCTGACCAGGATGATCGCTTGGCGTGCGGGCCCCTCAGTGAGCCAGCCATCAGCGAGAGTTGTGTTCTTCTCGATCACCCCCTCTGGGCACGGGCTATGCCCTGGGGTCCCGGTCCAACAAATCTTCTGAACTGGCCGAAGCGGCTCAGTCCACCGCAATCGCCAGGACAGTCCTCCCTGCCACACAGGAGGGGCTGGACCTTACCGGCGGATCGGTTTTCCCCGTGGCGTCATACCAGCTCTGGGAACCCTCGTACCCGTGAGGGAATGAAAGCAGCGCCACCGGGCACATTAGGAAGAATGGGCGCAGGGTTGCCCCCACCTATGTAGTTGACATCGAGCAGCCTGGGAAAGATGGATCGGAAGCTCCGAACCCCACCCAAACAGCTGATGCCCGATGGAGGGCCACTCTCCCTGCGAAATATCTTTTCCATCGCCCATGCCAGCCCCTGCCCTCCCCTATTTCGACCAGGTTCTGCAGCGACTTGCGGCGGGAGATCCCCAGCTTGAGCGCTGCTTTGGCAACCATGTGCACTGGGGTTACTGGAAGGATCCCAACCCCTCCAAGCGGTCTGCCCTTCAAGAGTTTCCGCAAGCCGCTGAAGCCCTGACCCGATTGATGCTGGACCAGGCCCCCATCCAGGCCGGCCAGAGTGTGCTCGATGTCGGTTGTGGGTTTGGTGGAACCATCGCCAGCCTCAACCAGCACTGGGATGGCCTTGCCCTTACGGGACTCAATTTGGATGCTCGCCAGATCGAGCGGGCCCGCCAGCTTGTGCAACCGCGAGCCGCCAACACAATTGAGTGGATCGTGGCTGACGCCTGTGCCCTGCCCCTGGCCGCAGACAGTCTGGATGTGGTGCTCGCTGTGGAGTGCATCTTTCACTTCCCAAGCCGGCAGGCCTTTCTGCAGGAAGCTCAGCGGGTGCTTCGCCCAGGAGGGCGCCTTGTGCTGAGTGATTTTGTGCCCTGTCGTCCCCTGGCGATCCTGCTGCGTGCGCTGCAGAGCCTGCACGGTGCTCCCTTCAGCAACGACACCTACGGACCGATCGATTGCAGCTGGGATCAACGCCGATATGCGAGCCAATCCAAGAGCCTTGGCCTGGAACTCAGCAACGATGTGGACATCACGGTCCATACCCTGCCCACCTACGCGGTGGTGCGCGAGCTGTTTAGGGCCATGGGTGCGGATCGTGCAGTGCGTGACACAGCCCAAATCGAGCAGCTGAGCCGCTGGGGCTGGATGCGCTACCGGATTCTCACGTTCAGCAAACCGATTGCAGCTGGTCCATGAAGCTGCGCGTGGGGCGGCAGTGTTCTGAGCAATAGCGCACCTCCGCCCAGATCCGGGCGAGTTGTTCCATCAACTCCTTCCCGTTCTGAAGCGGCAAAGATGCCGCCATCGTTTCAAGCACGAGTTTCATGTGGTGCCGATGAAGCCAGTACCTAAGAGCAGGGCTAGCTTCTGAATTGAGCACTCCCAGACCAGTGCCTGGAGCGATCGGCCACGTCAGAAAAAGGAACGGATGGGTGGCTCCCCAATGCCCCCCTGCTGGAAGGCCGAAAGCTTTAAAGAGCGGGCGGCGGGAATCGAACCCGCATCATCAGCTTGGAAGGCTGAGGTTTTACCACTAAACTACGCCCGCGGCAGTACATGCGTACGAGTCACATGCCTGTTGCTGTTACCGAAGTAACCCAGCTCAAACATTATGGCCTGCCCACCCCAAGTAGTAAGCGGCCCCGATGATTACAGCTGAAGAACCAAGCTTGGGGCGGGCAGCCCGGCGTCGCCTGCTGTGGAGCTACGGCCTCGGCGACATCGGCACCGGCATGGCTGCTACCCAGCTGGGCTTCTACCTATTTGTTTTTTACACCGGTGTGGCCGGGCTGCCGGCCTGGATGGCGGGCCTGGTGCTGATGGTGCTGAAGGTGTGGGATGGCATCAACGACCCCCTAGTGGGCTGGCTCAGCGACCACACCAAGCACCCCTGGGGCCCGCGGCTGCCCTGGATGGCTGGCAGCGCCATTCCCCTAGGCCTGGCGCTCGTAGCGATGTGGTGGGTGCCTCCGGGGGGGGACTGGCAGAAGTTCGCAATTTTGGTGGTGATCCAGCTGGTGGCTATGGCGCTGTACACCTGCGTCAACCTGCCCTACTCGGCCCTAGCCGCCGAGCTCACCAGCTCCACCCAGCTGCGCACCCAGCTGAATGCCAGCCGCTTCACCGGATCGATCCTGGCTGGATTGGCCGGCTTGGTGCTGGGGGCCCTGCTGGTGGGCCAGGGCGCGGAGGGCTACCTACGTATGGGCTGGGTGTCAGGACTAACCCTCACGGTGTTCACCCTGCTGTGCTGCTGGGGACTAGCCCCCTTCGCCCGCAACTGCCAGCGCCCTACGGGCCACCCGGAACCAATCCGGCGCCAACTACAGCGCATCTCCGCCAACCCTCGCTTTCTCAAGGTGCTGGGGCTTTACCTGCTGCTCTGGTGTGCCCTGCAGCTGATGCAGCCGGTGTCGCTGATTTTCCTGGCCGTGGTGATGCAACTGCCGGAGAGCTGGAGCACCTGGATCCTGATTCCCTTCCAGCTCAGTGCCCTGGCGGGGCTGCAGCTATGGAGCCGGGTGGCAGGGCGCCACGGCCGCGTCTGCGCCCTGCGCTGGGGCACCGGGCTATGGATTGCCGGCTGCCTGGGGGCAAGCCTGCTGGTGCCCCTCGATGGCAGCACTGCTCCCATGGGCAGCTTCAGCAATGGCATCTCCCTGGGCCTACTGGTGCTCACGATCATGGTTACGGGTCTGGGAGCCTCCACCGCCTACCTGATCCCCTGGGCCCTTTTGCCCGACGCGATCGATGCCGACCCCGACAAACCGGCCGGGCTCTACACCGCCTGGATGGTGGTGACTCAGAAGCTGGGCATCGGTGTGGCCGTGTTTGCCCTTGGTAACGGGCTGAGCCTCAGCGGCTACCAGGCCTCCCTGGAACTGGCCCAGCCGACTACTGCCCTCAACACAATCCGCCTATGCATGGGCCTGATTCCGGCCGTGCTGATCGCCGCTGGCCTTCTGGTGATGCGACGCTGGCCGGAGAAAGGCCTGCACCGCCAGCCATGAAGCGCCCCGCCTGGCTGACAACACCGCGCTGGCTTCGGCGCCTAGGAGCCAGCCTGCTTGTTGGCGGCCAGGCGGTGAGCGCCATCGCCAAGGGGCGCATCGGCTTCAACGATCTGATGCAAGAGCTGATGGAAGCCGGCCCCGGCAGCTTCCTGATCGTGCTGATCACGGCCTTGGCTGCGGGCACCGTGTTCAACATCCAGGTGGCAGCGGAACTCTCCAAACAGGGCGCCAGCGCCACGGTGGGCGGTCTACTGGCCCTGGGGCTGTCACGGGAGATCGCGCCCCTGCTCACCGCCACCCTGCTCACCGGCAAGGTGGCCACGGCCTATGCAGCCCAGATCGGCACCATGAAGGTGACCGAGCAGATCGACGCGATCACGATGCTGCGCACCGATCCGGTGGAGTACTTGGTGGTGCCCCGGGTAATAGCCATGGTGATCATGGCGCCGGTGCAATGCCTGCTTTTCTTCTGGGTTGGGATCTGGTCGGGCCAGGTGAGCAGCACGTTGCTTTACAACATCCCCCCGGCGGTGTTCTGGAACTCGGTGCGCACCTGGATGGAGCCCGACGACCTGCCCTCGATGCTGCTCAAAGCTCTGGTATTCGGGCTGCAGATCGCCGTGATCGCCTGCGGCTGGGGACTCACCACCCGGGGGGGGCCCAAGGAGGTGGGCACCAGCACCACCGGTGCCGTGGTCATGATTCTGGTCACAGTCGCCCTGATGGACGCCCTGCTCACCTCGCTGCTGTTCACCTGATGACCTCCCCTGCTCCCGGAACTAGCGGCGTGGTGCTCGACCCCGCCTACGGCGTATCCCTTGGCGTGATTGGCCTGGGACTGGCAGCACTGGCCCTATCACCACTGTGGGCTGGGGCCATCTGGCTCAGCCTGGTCGTAGCGGTGTTCGGTTTGTTTCTGCTGCTGCAAACCCGCCTGCTGCGGCTGGAATTTGGCGGCGATGCCCTGCTGGTATGGCGTCAGCAGACCCTGCTGCGCCGCTTCCCATACCAGGAGTGGCTGAGCTGGACAATCTTTTGGCCGGGGCTGCCAGTGCTGTTTTATTTCCGTGAACAGGCCAGCATCCACTTCCTGCCAGTGCTCTTTGATGCAACCAGCCTGCGCCAGCAACTGGAGCAGCACCTGAGCCAGCTCCCCCCCGCAGCACCTCCCGATTCCCCAAGCGATGTCTGACGACCCCAGCCAGGCTTCCCCTACCCCTGACACCCCTGAGATCCCTTCACCAGCCCCCTGGCAGGAGCTGGCCCTTACGGAGCTGCAGCAGCAGCGCACAGCCCTGCTTGAGGAGATCCGCCAGCTGGAAGCTCGCCGCGGCCAGATCCAAAAGGAGATCGAAGCGAGCTTTGCTGGCCAGGCTGATGGGGTGGCCAGGCGGCTCAAGGGCTTCCAGGACTACCTGGTTGGAGCCCTGCAGGACCTCGCCGTGGCCGCCGAGCAGGTGGAGCTGGTGCCCCAGCAGGTGCTGGTGCAGCCCTCCCCCCTCGACCAGATCAGCAGCACAGCAGAAGCGAGCCAACCCTTAGCGGCTGTAGCGGCCGCAGGGCTGTTCGGCCCTGACGAAGTCCTGATTCGCGAGCGTCTGGCCGGCTTTGGCGGCCAGCCCGACTTCTACGCCGATCCCTGGCAGCTGCGCCGCACCCTGGATGCCAGCGGAGCCGCCCTGCTCGACGACTGGTTCCTGGGCCAGGGCGGCCGGGGTGCCCAGCCCAGCTGCGGTAGCCGCAGCCGCAATGCCCTGGTGGCCGCCGCCGCCATCGCCATCCTCGGCGAGCTCTATGGCGAACGCTTCCAAACCCTGGTGCTGGCCAGCCAACCGGAACGACTGGGGGAATGGCGCCGCGGCCTGCAGGACTGCCTGGGCCTTTCCCGCGAGGATTTCGGACCCAGCAGCGGCATCGTGCTGTTTGAGCGGGCCGATGCCCTGGTGGAGCGGGCCGACCGCCTCGAAGAGCGGGGCGAGCTGCCCTTCATCGTGGTGGATGCGGGCGAGCCGGTGATCGAGATCCCGATCCTGCAGTTTCCGCTCTGGCTGGTTTTCGCGGCCGGCCCCGGCGAACTTATGGCCGACGAAACCTATTAAGCCCAACCACCGTGACCCTGCCAACAGCCGTGCCCCTGCTCACCCTTGCCATGCTGATCGCCGGCTACCTGCTCGGCTCAATCCCCAGCGGTTACCTGGCAGGGCGCTGGCTGGCTGGCCTCGACATCCGCCGCGAAGGTTCCGGCTCCACCGGTGCCACCAACGTGCTGCGGGTGGTCGGCAAGGGGCCGGCCCTAGCGGTGTTCCTGGTGGATGTGCTCAAAGGAGCCGCCGCCGTGCTGCTGGCCAAGGCGCTGCTGCAGCCCCCTGGAGCACCGCTATTGGGCACCGGCACGAGTGTGACTGACACAGGTGTGGTCGCGGCGGGCTTAGCGGCCCTGGCCGGCCACATTTGGCCCATCTGGCTCAACTGGAAGGGGGGCAAGGCCGTGGCCACCGGGCTGGGGGTATTGCTAGGCCTGGTACCGACGGTGGGCATGGCCTGTTTTGGCATCTTCCTCACCGTGTTGAGTGCCACCCGGCTGGTGTCTCTCGCCAGCGTGGTGGCGGCAATCAGCCTGCCACTTCTGATGATGGGGGCCCATGGCATGCGGCCTGCTTATCTAGCCCTTGCCGTGCTCACTACCCTTGTGGTGGTATTGCGGCATCGCAGCAACATCCAACGCCTTCGCGCGGGCACCGAACCGCGCCTGGGCCATGCAAAGCCGGAATCCTGACCAATACCCTGCCCCAAACAACCCAATCCGCCCCTGGCTTCCTCCCTGTCGACCCTCTCCTCAGCCAACGTTTCACAAGCCAGGCTGACCCCGCGCTCCCTGGCAATGGTTCTGCTGCTTGCGAGCCTCTTGACCCAGGCCACCAGCCTGTGGACTGGCCACAGGGCCCTCAACAGCCAAGCCCAGCTGGCCCGCGAGCGAGGTAGATCAGACGCCCTCGACCAACTCCAGGATGAGCAGAACCACCTTGCCCTTGCAGAGCGCCTCCTGGGCAACCCTCTGGCCAATGAGAAAGTCCGAAGGGGTCTGATTTCCCAGATGGTCCAGGGGCAGCGTGCCCGCGATCAGGCCCTCCGCGACCTGCTGCGAGCCGACACGACGGAAAAACCCGCCGGCGTCGCCCATCAGCCCTTGTCGTATGCCCAACTGGAGCAGGCCCTCCAGCAATGGGACCGGGGCCATCACGCTCTGCTCAAAACCCAGGCACCCTTGCTGAACACGGGTGGGCCCCTAACCCCCCAGGCGCGAATCAGCCTGCCCGCCTTTCAGGCCATGCAACGCCTGGCCCAAGGCCGCCTACAAGCCCAGTGGACAGTGGCGGAGGCCCTGAAGCGAGCCCAGGAAGAAGAGCACAACAGCCAACAAATGACCCTGGCCAGTGTCAACGCCGACCTGAGCACCAGCCAGTCCTCTGGCCTGATAGCCCTGCTTCTTCTGCTGGCAGGCGGGGGACTACTTCTGCAGAAGACCACCACTACATCCTCTGCCGCCACCAACGGCAGCGACGCCAACGCCCAGCCGACACGAAAGGCGGACCATGAAGCGCCCGGCCGCCTGGCGGGAGCTTCCACGGAACCGACGGCTGCCCCAACCCAGCCAGGAGCGCCAGCCCCACCAAGCAAAGATGTAGCAGATCTCGGAGGGCGATCAGCAGCTGTCAACGACGTCACGGCCCCAACCACCGCATCGCCCAATGCGGTCTCATCATCTCTGGGGCCAACCATTCAGCCCCCAGGCCCCGGATCCCCCAGCACGGAGCTGGCGGTGGTGATCCAACAGCTGCTTGCCCTAGCGCCCGGCGTCGAAGCACTTCACGGGGCCCTCGTCCAGCTAAGCCAGGGCTCCACCGCCCAGCCCACCGCTGGCCTGCTCGCCACAGCTCAGCAAGCCAGCGCACCGGCTGACGGATCAGCTAACACCACCATCGATCCGACCGCGGCAGAGCTTCCAACCTGGACGGCCCTGCAGCAGACCCTCGAGGATTTGCTACGCAATCCCTTCAAGCTGGAGGACCGGCAGCGACTCAGGACCCTGCTCCACCACCTACTCAAGACCGCCGGCCCCCAAGGCGACCCAGAGTTGGAACAGGCCTTCGCCAAGCTGATGAAGGAGAGCGGCGATGGTCGCCTGCCGGTGCCCTCCAGGGAGCTCGTGCACGAACTGCTGGGACTGGTGCAACGGCCGAGAACAAGCGATGGAACTTAGTCCCGCCTGGGGCTCAGGCAAGCTGTCGGCTCCGTTCGGCGGCCGCCAGCACCGCCTCCAGCAGAGCCGAACGCACACCACCAGCCTCAAGGCGCCGCAGGCCAGCGATGGTGGTTCCGCCGGGACTGCTCACCATGTCCTTGAGCTGGCCGGGATGCAGATCCTGCTCGTGTAGCAGAGCGGCGGTGCCCGCCAGGGTGCGGTGGGCCAGGCGCTGGGCCAGGGCCCGCGGCAGGCCGGCCGCCACGGCACCATCGGCCATCGCCTCCGACACCACCGCCACAAAGGCGGGCCCAGATGAAGTGAGGGCCAGAAAGGCATCGAGCTGGGCTTCAGGCAGCTCGTGCACCTCTCCCACCTGGGCGAAGAGCTGCTGCACCCAGCGGCGTTGGTCTGGGGGCACGTCGACGCCAAAGGCCAGGCCCGTGAGCCCCGCCCGCACCAGGGCCGGGGTATTTGGCACGGCGCGCACACACTGCCAGCCAGGAAACAAACGCTGCAGCCGCGCCAAGGTGACACCGGCGAGCACGGAGATCAGCAGCCCGCCCGAACCAGCCGCCGCCGCCGGTGCTACGGCCTCGAGCTGCTGGGGCTTAACCGCCAGCAAAACCACCGGCGCAGACCAGGCTGCAGCTGCATCAGTAGCCACAGTCAAACCGTGGGTTTGGGCCAGGCCGGTGGCGGAGGCTTCGCTGGCAACAACGGCCCGCACACCCTCGCGCTGCACCAGGCCTGCTTCCAGCAGGGGAAACAGCAAAGCCTGGGCCATACGGCCCAGGCCCACTACGCCGAAGGTTGGCGTCACAGCCGGCCTAAATGACGGCGTCATGCCGGCCCCAGGCCGGGCTGGGGGCCGCGTCCTGCTGGGGCTCGCTGATCTCGCGGCTCACGATCGTGGGCGAAGAGGCCTCGTCGCTGGCGGCGGTGGTCACCGTGACGCAGCTAGGCGCAAACAGGAAAATGCTTTCACCCACCCGCTCCTGGTGGCCGTCGATAGCAAAGGTGCCACCTGCCACAAAATCCACGGCGCGCTGGGCCTGATCCGGCTCCATCATCGTGAGGTTGAGGATCACGGTCTTGCGCTCGCGCAAGGCCTGGATGGCGCGGGGCATTTCATCGAAACTGCGCGGCTCCATCAGGGTCACCTCGGCAGTGGCCGTGGAAAGGCCGGGCATGCCGATCACGTTGGTGCCGGCAAAAGGATCCTCAGCACCGAAATCGGAACTCAGGGCTAGGGCGCTGGAGCGACTGGTGTAGCTCGGCTCAGGCTGCTCGCCGCCGTCGTAATCGAGCTCATCGTCGTAGTCGCCATCGAGATAGTCGTCTCCTGAGACAACGGCACGCAGGCGGGAAAACAACGACACGAACTGAACCTCACAGGTTGCTTTCCACCTGAATAGCGTCCCACACCAATCGCGGCAAGGCTTTGAAGCGGAGATTGGCACCTTGTGGCGGAATTATTGAATTTGACGCGGCCCAAACAGGCCGCTACCAATACGCACCCAGGTGCTGCCGGCCGCAGCCGCCTCGGGCCAGTCGCCACTCATGCCCATCGAGCGCTCCGGCAGGCCCAGCTGCGTCGCCAGGGCGTCGCACTCGCCAAACAGGGCCCGGCGCTCGGCCTCGCCCAGGCCCAGGGGGGCCAGGGTCATCAGGCCCAGGGGCCGCAGGGGCGCCAGGCCACCCAACTCAGGCCAGTGCTGGCAGAGCTCAGCGGGCTCAAAGCCGGTCTTGGCGGGATCGGGGCGAAATTTCACCTGAAAAAACACCGCTGGCTGGCGCTGCTCCTCGGCGGCGATGCGGGCCAGGCGCCTAGCCAGCTCAAGGCTGTCGAGGGAGTGGATCGTGCCGAAGTGGCGCACCACACCCCGGGCCTTATTGGCCTGCAGCCGGCCGATGAAATGCCAGTCGAGGGGCGCCAGATCGGCCAGCTCGGCCTGCTTGAGCACCGCCTCCTGCAGGCGACTTTCACCAAAGCTGCGTTGGCCGGCGGCCACCGCTTCGCGGATCCGATCAGCGGGCTGACCCTTGCTCACCGCCAGCAGGCGACAGCCTGGCGGCAGCTCGGCCTGGAGGACGGCCAGTCGCCCGGCCAAGGATTCAGATGAAGGTCTGGTCAAACAACTGACGCCAATGGGCGTGGGCCTCGGGACCGTCGCGGCGGGAGCGCACCAGATTTTGCTCAGCAAAGTGGCGAGCATCCATCAGCGGCACTACCTCAAAGGTGGCGCCACGGGGCTGCAGGGTGACGACGAAAAAAATGCGCTGGGCGTAGAGGGTGGCGAACAGATCCCGGCCTTCGGACACCGCCGCCACCCGATAGAGCATCCCGAAGGTGGGATGGTTTAGGTAGCGCTCCGGACTCACAAATGCGCTGCTCGTCAATGCGCTGCTCACCGATGCGGTCGAACTTGGCCATTAAAGGTCACCGACTTTCCAACGCAGCAGGAGCATCAGCAGCAACAATCCCGCCGCCGTGGCGTTGAGCAGGCCCAGGCCCAAGCCCCGCCCCGCAACCGCTGGTCGCAGCAGCTGGTCGGGCGGCAGCCAGACCCCGCCGCGGGCCAGCAGCGCCTCAGCTCCCTGCTCGGCGCGCAGCAACACGTTGGCCAGCAGCCGCTCTCCCAGGGCCAGCACCAAGGCCAAGCCCCCCTTCCAGCCCAGCCGCTTGAAATTCACCGCCCGGGTTGCAATAGATCGCAACAGGTTTTGCAGCTCCTCCTGCACCAGGGGCAGGAAGCGCAGGGAAAGCAGCAGGGTGAAGCCAAGCCGCTCCACCGGCAGGCCCAGCCGGGCCAAGGGCGCCAGCAGCCAGCTGATCGCCCACACCAACTGTTCGGGGGAGGTGCTGAGCAGCAGCAGGTTGGCGCTGTGCACCAGGGTGAATAGCAGCGTGGCGCCGTTGAGGCCCAGCTCAGCTGAACGGCGGGTGACCACCAGGGGGCCAGCGCGCAGCAGCACCCAGGGGGCGCCAGAGCGCTCTGGCGGCGGGCTGCCAGGGGGGCCGGGCTGGATGCGCAACTCCGCCGGCGGCCGCTGCAGGGCTGCGGGTGCCGCCGTGCCCGCCGGCAGCAGGGCCGCCAGGGCACCCACCAATAGGGCAAGGGCCAGTAGCAGCGGCACGCTGCGGCGCCATAGCCGCCAGCTGAGCCCGCTAGCGGCGGTGATCAGCAGCAACAAGCCCACCAGGCTGAGACGCCAGAGCGGTCCTGCCAGGATCGGCGTTACTAGAAAAATCAGGCTCCAGGCCAGCTTCAGGCGCGGATCAAGCCGGCGCAACCAGCTGCCGCCTGTGGCCGCCTCCGCCGGATCCGGGGCGGCAAATTGGCCGATGGGGATCTGGCGTAAGAAATCCACCTAAGCGCAGGCCCTAGCGCCCACGAGTCTGGCTGCGGGCCAGCTCCTTCTCAGCATCTCGCTGCTGCTTGCCGCGCCAGAAAAGCTTGATCGGCGTGCCCTCAAAGCCCAGCCCCTCGCGGATCTGACGCTCCACATAGCGGCGATAGGTTTCACCGAACAGCCTCGGCTCATTGACAAACAACGTGAAGCTGGGGGGCCGCACCGCCACCTGGGTGCCGTAGTAAAGGCGGCCCTGGCGGCCACCACGGCTGGTGGGCGGTGTGCGCCAGCTGAGCGCCTCGGTGAGCACCTCGTTCACCACCGAAGTGGTGACACGGCGGCGGTGCTGCTCCACCGCCAGCAGGGCCAGGGGGAAGATCGCCTGCACCCGCTGGCCGCTGAGGGCAGAGGTGAACAGCATCGGCGCCCAGTCGAGGAAATAGAGCTTGGCGCGGAGCTCCTTCTCCATCGCCGGCATGGTGTGGCTGTCTTTTTCAATGGCATCCCACTTATTCACCACCACCACGCAGGCTCGGCCGTCCTCTTCGATGCGGCCAGCCAGGCGCTGATCTTGCTCGGTGACGCCATCGAGGGCGTCAATTACCAGTACGCACACATCGGAGCGCTCGATCGCCTTGAAGCTGCGACTGATGCCGAAGTATTCGGGGCCGTAGCTCACCGAACGGCGGCGGCGGATGCCGGCCGTATCGAGCAGCTTCCAGGTTTTGCCCTCCCGCTCGATCGTGGTGTCGATCGTGTCGCGGGTGGTGCCACGAATCGGGCTGACGATCGCCCGGTTTTCACCGCACACCGCATTGAGCAGGCTGGATTTACCCACGTTGGGCCTGCCGATGATCGCCAGCTGAATCGGCTCTTCGCCCTCGTCTTCTTCGGTAGGGGGCAGATAGCTCACCACCTTGTCGAGCAGGTCGCCGGTGCCGGCACCGTGAATCGCCGAAATCGGGAAGGGCTCGCCCAGGCCCAGGCCCCAAAACTCGGCCGCCATGGCCAGGCCCGCATCGGGCGACTCGCACTTATTCACTGCGAGCATGGTGGGAACCCCCTGGCCCCGCAGCCACTCGGCAATCGACTGGTCGGCGGCGGTGCAACCCTGCTGACCATCAACAACAACCAGGGCCACGGCCGCCTCGGCCAGGGCCAGGTTTGCCTGCTCGCGAATCTCCGGCAGAAACTCGCTGTCGTCGTCAAACACCAAGCCGCCGGTGTCGACCACCCGGAAGGTGCGATCAGCCCAGTAACCCTCTTGATAGGTGCGATCCCGAGTCACGCCGGGCGTGTCGTGCACGATCGCTTCGCGGCTGCGGCAGAGCCGGTTCACCAGGGTGGATTTGCCCACGTTGGGGCGTCCGATAATTGCAACGACCGGTAAGGCCAAGGGAGGTATTCCTACGTCTGTCCTGTATTGACCCTACAGAGAGACCTAAACCCCAGCAATTAGCTAATGGGCAGGTCACCTGGATGCCCCAGCACCGGATCGGCCGGCGCCACCAACAGCAGCGGCAGTGGCCCGCTCTCCGGCAGGGCTTTATCTCGCTCGGCCAGATAGGCCAGCAACCAGTTCACGGCTGTAGCGCGGCGGGTGCGGCGCGGGTAGAGCTCGCCGATCGTGTAGCCCGCAAAACCCAACTGCTGCTTGAGCAGTTGCTTGTGCACCTTGGCGATCGAGCGGGTGAGGGCCACCGAGGCGGGCCGCTCAGCGATGAACTGGGGTTCGATCGGGAAGGACTCCCGCCAGGCAGCGCTGGTGGCCGGGCCGGCGCTCCAGGTGCCGGAGCCATTCAGCTCGTATCCCAGGCGCGGCCAGATCAGCTCACACACGAAGCGATCGCTGGTGCGGTCGGCGAGCACCGCCTCCAGCAACTCTCGGTTTAAGGGGTAGGGCACGGCAGCGGGGGCGGCCTGAGCGGAAGCCATCGGCCTGAAGCATCACAATCGATTCACCATGATCACTGGTTCACCGATCACCGCTCTGCCCCTGCAGCTCTCTGGCAACGGCACGCCCCGCGCCCTGCGCTGCCGCGTCTTGCAGTCGCCGCTGGCGGGGGTGAGCGATCGGATTTTTCGCGGCCTGGTGCGGCGCTGGGCGCCCGATGCCCTGCTGTTCACCGAGATGGTGAACGCCACCAGCCTGGAGCTGGGCTTCGGGCTACAGAAGGTGGAGGAGCTGGGCAGCGAGGCCGGCCCGATCGGTGTGCAGCTGTTTGATTTCCGGCCCGCCGCCATGGCCGAGGCGGCCAAGCGCGCCGAGGCCGCCGGCGCCTTTCTGATCGACATCAATATGGGCTGCCCGGTGAAGAAGATCGCCAAGAAAGGCGGCGGTAGCGGCCTGATCCGCGATCCCGAGCTGGCGGCCCGCCTGGTGGAAAGCGTGGCCGCGGCCGTGGCGCTCCCGGTGACGGTGAAAACGCGGCTGGGCTGGTGCGATGGCAGCGATGCGGTGAGCTGGTGCCAGCGGCTCGAAAATGCCGGTGCCCAGCTGCTCACCCTGCACGGCCGCAGCCGCGAACAGGGCTTCAAGGGTCAGGCCGACTGGGCCGCCATCGCTGCGGTTAAGGCGGCGCTAACGATCCCGGTGATCGCCAATGGCGACATCAACAGCCCCGAGGATGCGGTGCGCTGCCTGGCGCAGACGGGCGCGGATGGGGTGATGGTGGGCCGGGGCACCATGGGCTCCCCCTGGCTGGTGGGCCAGATCGATGCGGCCCTCAGCGGCCGGCCCATCCCAGCCACCCCCGGCGCCCTCGAGCGCCTCGCCCTGGCGGCGGAGCAGCTTCAGTCCCTGGTGGCGGCCAAGGGCGACCATGGCCTGCTGATCGCCCGCAAGCACATGGGCTGGACCTGCCAGGGCTTCGTCGGCGCCCCCCAGCTACGCCATGCCCTGATGCGGGCGCCCACCCCTGGCGCAGCCCTGGAGCTGCTGGCGAGGGCATCGGAAAGGATCCGGGCGAACGGCCCCTGATCGGCCCTCGGGTGCTGCGGGGATCGGCGCGTCCCCCTAGCGCTGGGCCAGGCCCACCAGATCGCGGCAGCCGGTGATCGCCTGGACCGCCAGCAGCACCGCCATCAGGAAGGCGGCCGCCACATGCAGCCGGCGCAGGGCGGGGCGATGGGCGATCTCCGGGGCCGCCGCCATGGCGAAGAGGAGCAGGCCGCAAAGCAGCCAGCCCGACCAGAAATGCGACTGCCAGAAGGCCGGCTGCAGGGGACTGTCGGCCAAGCGCCAGACCTCAGGCTGCAGCCCCACCAGCAGCAGGGCGCCCCAGCTCAGGAGGGCCGCGGCGGCCCGGCGACCCGGGCGTCGCAGCCGCCACAGGGCCCCACATCCTGCCAAGGCCATGCCCCCCAGAAGCAGGAGGCGCAGCAAGCGCCCCTCTCCCCATGGGAAGGGGGTGCCAGCTTCTACTTGGTGCAGAAACGACCACAGCAGGGCGATCAGCACGGCTATCACGGAACCGGTGGTGACCCAGCGGCCGTGGTCGGTGTGCTCCACCGGCACGGTGGGGGGCAAGGGATTGATCTGGAGCCGCCGCTCCCGCACCAGTATCCCCAGCCTGACCGTGGCCCCCACCACGGGATACACGAACAGGATCATCAGCACCGGATGGAGCAGGGCCAGCCAGTCGAGGGGGGTCATCGCATCCGGCCGGAAACCCGTTGTGGAAAGAACTCCATGCAAGCACCGGTCCGGCAGGAGCAGACTCAGGGACGGGCCTTCTCCGATTCCATCCAGACAGGTGTGGTCTCGGCGCGAAGGAGTTCCGTGGGCACAATCACATTCAATTGAATGGCCGAAGGCCAGGGATCAGGGCTGACCAATTTCTGAACGCTGGACCGGTCGCGCACAACCACACCAATCGCGATCAAAGAAGGGAACAACAGCGTGAAGCCAAACGAGGCAAGCGCCACACGCAACTCCAGTCGACGTCGAGGCAGACCGTCGAGGGCGCCGAGGGATTTGGCATTCCGATACAACCAGGTCACAGCAAAATTGTTGATCGTTATCAGACCAAAAAGCGCCAAAAACCAGACATCAGTGAGCACCAGGTAGCTCACTGAAGGGCGAAAGACCCTGGAGGCGAAGTAAAGACTGATCGCCGAGAGGATCCCCGACGTGCCAAATCGGGTGGCCGGGCTCGACTCCCGCCAGAAAAAGCCAAGCCAGGTATTCACCACAATCACGCCCATCGGAATCAGCAGCATTAAAAGCACGCTCAACAACAGGCGCCGGCGGGTATAAAAAGTATAATGATTTAAAATCTGATAGCCCTGCGGCGATCCCTGCTTGAGGCCGCCGGGTCGGTAAATAGTTTGATTCATTATGGTGTCCCAGAACATCTCGCGTTGGGATGTGCCATATCCGACAGCCCGCAATTCCAGGGTTGATTGCGGATTGCCCAGGGCTGGCACATAATTCACATCAAACAGTCGCGTTCGCAGCCAACCCTTGGACAGAAAACGATCGCCTTCGTTGCCAAGCAGGTCCGAAACCTGAAAAATCATCGGCACCACATGGGTGTCAAAAGGAAAAAACTGATACTTGGTGGAGACAACGGTTACATTCTGCTCAAACCTTCCCTGCCAAAGCTTTCGGCCGTTGCTGAGAGTCACCACACTCTGCTGACCAAAGCGGACGGGTTCATAGTGCTCACGATTGAGCACCTTGAGGCGGTTGGGATCAAAGTTGGGACGAGCTTCTGGGGACCAACTCATGAGCAAGGCTCCACTGACCTGAAACTCATTAGGGCGGTTGATATCATCAGTAATGGAGTAAATTTCCAACGCGCAATCAATCTCCTGCCTTAGACGCTCTTGGCGCATCGCACTCACCTTGGCCTGCGATTCAGCGCGGGCGTCATCAAACGCCGGCATACCGAGCGGCGCGGCAACGGCGCCGCTCGATAGCAGCAGACTGATCAACAGGGAGAGGCGCTTCATCGGATGATCTCAGGGCTTGCCAATGCAGTGATGCTTGGGCTCAGCGGCGTGCAGAACAGCCAAGGCTTTGGCGTATTCATCGGGCCGAAGCGGCAAATAATTAGTCAACGTAGGCACACTGTAAGCTGGATTCAGAATAACTGCCACCGCAGAAGCACTAAAACAAGATTTCATCATGACCTCGCGAGTTGCCAAACCACGCACCGAAAGACGAAGCCGTGTTGGGTAGGTTCCATCCATCACCGTGGCCTCGGATAAGGGAACAGGCTTACCCTGAACTTCGCCCACGGCAAGGGCGCGTACGGGAATGCCCCGATCCCGGGCTTCTAGAAACGTATTGTAGGTAACAACGCCCAAAAGTGTTGGATCGGCACCAATGCGATCCAACAGCTTCAGAGGATCATCAATGCCTAAAAAGTGTGAAGGTCGATTGGTTGTCCACGCACCAAACAAGATATCGCCAATCGAGGCTCCATTCCAACCAATCCGCAGACTGGTTCGAGGCCAGCGAGGATCAAGATCGCTCCAAAGAAGTTGACTGCCAGCCTTGGGAAGGATTTGGGCCAATCGCTCCAGCTGAAGGCTTTGGGCATAAGGATTGTTATCCGCCACCACAAAAGCGATGGCACTGTTGGCCATGGGAATCTCGATCAACGGTGGAACCCCATGGCGCGCACAGAGGGCCAGAAGATCTTTGGGAACGGGCTGGGTGCTGACAACCATGCTGTAAATGCCACGCCAATATTCCTTGCAATAGGTCTCGATTGATCGACGGCTTGTGACCGGGAAAATAGTTAAAGACCAATTCTCACCAAGCCAGGACGAGTTGTTATTCTCCTTGGCCAAATCCATCATTTTAAGGGCCGCCACGCCGATCATGGAAGAGGCCTGGGTTGAGCCGAGAATGATTTCCGTATGAATCAGCGTTGGGCTGTTCCGAGACGACTTAGCCGTCCCTGCCAAGGGAACACCCGGTCCATCGAACAGGGCCGTTTCCCACGGTCGCCAAGGTGCCTGGCAGCCACCAAGCGCAACCGAGAGCAGGCTGGCCAGGGAAAACCCCATCAACCGAAACGGGATGGACCTAGGCAAAACAAGCTGAGGAATTTCAGATCACCATGCCATGAAACCTACCCAACAATCACGCTGAACAGATACCCTCGGCTCGGGCATCACCGTGCTAGCAGATCGCGGTTGACCTTCTGCCCGTTGAGGAGCAAGGCCCCATAGCGGTCGCCGGGTCGCCAAAGAGAGGTTGTGGGCCCTCAGGTCGCCGTGCACCAGAGTCAAGGTGCGGTTCCCGCAGGGGCCAGGGTGCGCTCGCCGATCCACGGCCGTCCTCAGCCTTGAAACGCTCGACAACCGCGCCGGAGCAACCTCAAGGCAGCACCTCTGGCCAGCTCTGACGAATAAGCAGTAGCGAAAAGTAGGGCTGTTCATCGGCGGGCACCTCGGCCGCCGGCGCCAGTAGCTGGTCGGGCCAGCCCACCCGCTGGGCAAACAAGGCCCCTGCCAACAGGTTGCGCTGCTCCAGCAGGGGCCGCACCCAGGCCCAGCGGTGGCCGAGCTTGAGCAGGGCCAGCACCGTGGCCGATGCCGCCGCCTCAGCCAGCAGCGCCTCGAGCTGGGCGGGATCGTCGGGCGTGGGGCGAATCAGCAGGGCGTCCTGCTGCAGGGCCAGCGGCCAGGGCAACCCCTGGGAGGAGGCAGCGGCGGCGGCGGCGGCCACCGCCGTGATGCCGGGGATCACCGCCACCGGACAGCTGGGATGGCGCTCCGCTAGGGCCAATAGGGCGTAGGAGGCGCTGGCATAGAGGGAGGCGTCCCCCTCGCACAGCAACACCACGGCCTGGCCAGCAGCCACTTCTGCGGCCAGGGCAGCGGCGGCGGCATGCCAGGCCTGGCGGCGCGGCTCCGCCTCGCTCACCATCGGAAACAGCAGCGGTAGGCGCCGTTGCTCGGGGCCCATCCAGGGGGCGGCGATCTGGGCCGCCATTCCCTCCGCCTCGAGCCGGGCCACCGGGTAGGCGACCACCGCCGCGGCCCCAATTGCCCGCACCGCCGCCACGGTAAGCAGCTGGGGATCACCGGGGCCAACGCCTACCACGGTGAGCCCTGCCACCGGCGCCAGGGCTTCCGGAAATTTTGCCGAAAACACGAGTGGCCTGCTGCTGCAGCCTTTCTAGGCTGGGAGGAGCCCGTGATCTAGCCCGATGACTCTTCTGCAGGTATTTGGCACCGGCCCAGCCGCATCAGCCTCGCCAAACCTCAGCAGCAGTGATCCGGCCGCAATCGCCGCCACCCTGGCACCAATGGGCATTGGCTTTGAGCGCTGGCAAGTCCAGGGCTGCTTGGCCCCGGAGGCCGATCCAGCCGCGATCCTGGCTAGTTACGCCAGCGAAATCGCTCGAGTGCAGGCCGGTGGGTCGTACCCCACGGTGGATGCGATTCGCCTCACACCAAACCATCCCGACCGCCAGGCCCTGCGCCAGAAGTTTCTGGCCGAGCACACCCACAGTGAAGATGAGGTGCGCTTTTTCGTAGAGGGCCGCGGCCTTTTCTGCCTGCACATCGGCGATGTGGTGCTGCAGCTGCTTTGTGAAGCGGGCGACTGGATTTCCGTGCCCGCTGGCACGAAGCACTGGTTTGACATGGGTCCAGAACCGCATTTCTGCGCCCTGCGCTTCTTCGACAACCCCGCAGGCTGGGTAGCCGAATTTACCGGCGATCAAATCGCCGACAACTACCCCCGCCTCGACGAATTAGGCGCTTAAAGTTTGAATTGAAGCTGAAAAGAAAAAGTTAGGATTTTCTCTCGAAATGACATTTCCGGCCAGCCATCTCGCCCTACTGAGCCCGAGAGGAACAAGGAAGCTGCCAGCCTGATCCGTCAAGTTGGCGATGACCTCAATTTCAGGCTGCGCCAGCTGCACGAGCAATTGTTAGAGCAGGTTCCTGACGTAGATCGCATCGCCTGCGCTCTCTACGAACCCAAAGTTTAGCGCAGCATTGAAGCTTACAACACCCTTATCAGCCTGACAATCTCAAACGAATTAAATTTAGTTCGCTCGATCACCACATCTGCTCAGGTTGCTCGCGAATTTGCCAACCTTCGCGGCCTTGAAACCGGCAATCAGCCACGACTTAAGCGATGAATACATTGAGCACCTTTATTTATTTGCGCCATTGCATGACGTTGGCAATCTCGATGGCGATTGCGTTCAAGCCCTGAAGTGTCATCTCCCGGAGGTCAACATAATCCGCGACCGGTTCAAAGACAGCTGAGCTAATGCTCCAGACTTAATCAAGCTGGAGAGGCTCTTGCGGCAGGGGCTCTAACTGCAGGGTCGAATGATCGATGCCCAGCTGGGCCAACTCAGCTTTTGCTCTATGCAGCAGGGCCATGTCGTCCACCTGCTGGGGATCGCGCAGGAGGTGCGCCGTCAGGGCCGTTTGGGAGGTGCTCATGCCCCAAATATGAATGTGATGCACCGCCGCAACCCCTGGTAGCTCGGCCAAGGTGCGTTCCACGGCATCTCGATCGATGCCTGGCGGGATCCCGTCGAGGCTCACCAGCACCGACTGACGCAGCAGGGTCCAGCCGGACCAGGCCACGGCCAAGCCCACGCCAATACCGGTGAAGGGATCAAGCCAGTGGATGCCGGTGAACTGAATCAACAGGGCGCTGACCAGCACCGCAGCACTCACCGCAGCATCGGTGAGCAGGTGCACCACCGCAGCTCGGCGGTTGAGATCGTGGCTGTGGTTGTGGCCAAACAAACGGGCCGAGCCCAGGTTCACCGCAATGCCCAACAGGGCCGCCACCGCCACCGGGCCAGGGGTTAGCTCCACCGGCTTGGCCAGTCTTTGCACGCCCTCAACGATCACAACGGCGGATGCCATCAAGATCAAGGCCGCGTTGATCATCGAAGCCAGCTGGGTGCTGCGGCCAAATCCGTAGGTGAATTGCCTGTTGGCGGGCAGGGCGCTGAGGCGCTCGGCCCCCCAGCCCAGCAGCAACCCCGCCACATCGCCGAGGTTGTGCAGGGCATCGCCGATCAGGGCCAAAGAGCCAAAGCCGATGCCAATGGCCAGCTGCAAAGCGGAGAGGCCGCTATTGAGCAGCACACTCCAGCGAAAGGCCGCCGGATTGCCATCTCTGTGTTCGTGCTGGATGTGGCGTGGCAGCCGCTGGCGGCCCACCGCTGGATGGCTCATAAACCGTTTGTAGATCGGGTGGGCGGTGCTGTCTGCCGAAGTCAGCTCACCAAATCAATCCCCACCGAGTGCATGCGCACCTGATCTGCGGCGGCGAGATCGCCTGTGAGGGCTGCGACTTCCGCCGCCGCCAGCTCCTGCAGCCGCTCCACCGTGGCCCCACGGCCGAAGCGCTCTTCGCAGAGCAGCCAGTAGAGGCCGAAATGGCGCGCTTCGCTGGCCAGCAGCTCTCCATACAGCTCTCGCAGCTCGGCATCGGGGCTATGGGCCGCCAGCAGGGCCATGCGCTCATGGCTGCGGGCCTCAATCAAGCCAGCCACCAAAAAGGAATCGAGCATGCGCTGGGGTTCGCCCTTGCGCACCTGGGCCGTGAGGGCCGAGCCGTAGGCCGGGGCCGGCAGGGAGCGCAGGGATGCGCCGCGCCGTTGCAGCAATTGCAGCACCTGCTCGAAATGCTCCAACTCCTCCCGTGCCAGGGGGCTAAGGGCGGCCGCCAAGCCGACCTCGCTGGGATAACGAAACATCAGCTGCAGGGCTACGCCGGCAGCCTTGCGCTCGCAGTGGGCGTGGTCAATCAACAGCAGCTCTGGCTGGGCAATTGCCTGCTCCAGCCAGGCGGGGCTGGAGGGGGCCGCCAACCACTTCACCCGGGCCATCAAGGCTGGGCTCGCAGGTGGGCCACCAGGCCCTCCAGGGCCAGGGTGTAACTGAGCGGCCCGAAGCCACAGATCACGCCCAGGGCCTTATCGGCCAGGGTGGAATGGTGCCGAAACGGCTCGCGGGCGTGGGTGTTGCTCAAGTGCAATTCCACGAAGGGAATCGCCACCCCCAGCAGGGCATCACGCAGGGCAATTGAGCTGTGGGTGTAAGCGCCGGCATTGATCAAAATGCCATCCACGCTGCCGCGGCCCTCGTGGATGCGATCCACCAGGGCGCCTTCATGGTTGCTTTGAAAGCAGCTGATAGCCGCCCCCAGGGCCTGGGCGCGACTCTCGAGCTCAGCGTTGACCTGATCAAGGGTCTGACTGCCATAAACACCCGGCTCGCGGGTGCCCAGCAGGTTGAGATTGGGACCGTGGAGAGCGAGCAGCTGCATGGAGAAGGTCGGCTGGTAAGTTCTTCGGGTGTGGTTCGGGTCGGTGCCCGAGTGGTTAATGGGGGCGGACTGTAAATCCGCTGGCTCTGCCTACGTTGGTTCAAATCCAACCCGGCCCACCTTCCACATGCCCTTGTAGCTCAGTGGTAGAGCACTCCCTTGGTAAGGGAGAGGTCACGAGTTCAAATCTCGTCAAGGGCTTACAAAAAGAGGGGCTGGCACCGCCCCTCAAGCACAGTGGTATACCGGCACCATTTGGGTGACCCTTCGCTGCCTGATCGTGGAAGACCAGGTCATGGTCCTGCAGCTGCTTTGCAAGATGCTGCAGGCGCTGGCCTGGCTCTGAGCAACCGAAGCCTCAAGCAATTTGCCAGCTTGGGCTGACACGCGGCCTGCCCCTTGACCTCCGCCCCAAGCGCCACCCCGCTCCTGGCCACGCCGATCACGGCAATGCGGGCAGCCGTCAGCACGGGGCTCACCCGCAGCCTGGCCTGGCGGCTGGAGCAGCTAGATCGCCTGGAAGGCCTGCTGCACGATCAGGAGGCGGCAGTGCTCGAAGCCTTGGCGGCCGACCTAGGCAAACCGCCCCTCGAGGCCACCTTTGAGCTGATAGCGGTGCGTCAGGAGCTGACCCTCACCCGGCGTCAGCTGAAGCGCTGGATGGCACCGCGGCCGATTGGGCTGGATCTGGCCCTGCGGCCCGGCCAGGCCTGGGTGCAAACCGAACCTCTGGGCTGCGTGTTGATCATCGGCCCCTGGAACTACCCATTCCATCTCTGCCTGCGCCCGCTGGTGAGCGCCCTTGCGGCTGGCAACACGGCCGTGATCAAACCCTCAGAGCATGCGCCCCACATCTCCGCACTCCTGGCCCGCTGCCTACCCCTGGCCTTTCCTGCCGAAGTGGTGCAGGTGGTCACTGGCGATGGGGCCGTGGCAGCCGAGCTGCTGGAGCAGAAGTTTGACCACATCCTTTTCACCGGGGGCGGCCGGGTCGGCCGGCTGGTGATGGCCGCCGCCGCCCGCCATCTCACCCCCGTGACCCTGGAGCTGGGCGGCAAGAGTCCGGCGATCGTGCTTGCCGATGCCAACATCGCCACCAGCGCAAAGCGCCTGGCCTGGGGCAAGGGTCTCAATGCTGGTCAAACCTGCATCGCGCCCGACCACCTGCTGGTGCAACCAGCCGTGCGGGAAGCGCTAGTTGCAGCTATCGCTGCCGAATGGCAGCGCTTCTACGGCAGCGATCCCCTCGCCAGCGAGGACATGGGCTCCATCGTCAATGAAGCCCAGTTCCAGCGACTGGAGGCCCTGCTGGCGGGAGCCCGCAGCCGCGGCCAGGTGCTGGCTGGGGGGCGCAACGATCCCAGTCGCCGGCGCATCGAACCCACCTTGGTAGCGATCGAATCCGGCGACGATCCGCTGATGCAGGAGGAGCTGTTTGGCCCAATCCTGCCCGTGCTGGCAGTAGCCAACCTGGAAGCGGCCCTGGCCGAGGTGAGAGCAAGGCCCAAGCCCCTTGCTCTCTATTTATTTAGCCACGATCGAGCCGCCCAGCAGCGCACCCTGGACACCACCAGCTCGGGTGGCGTCTGCTTCAACGATGTAGTGATGCAGGCGGGTGCGGCGGCCCTGCCCTTAGGCGGCGTCGGCGAAAGCGGCATGGGCAGCTACCACGGCGAGGCTGGCTTTCTAACCTTTTCGCACCGGCGCACGGTGCTGAGGCGCCCCTTCTGGCTGGATCTGCCCTTCCGCTACCCCCCCTATGCGGGCAAGTTGGCCCTGGTGAAGCGGCTGCTGGGCTAACTGGGGCACGGCGACGGGGGGGGGCGAAGGCAGGGCGATCAGAAGCTTTGATGCCCCGAAAGCGATCCGGGGACTGGATGGGACGAGGCAACGCCCTTAACGTTCCCGTACCTACACGTGGTGCCGATGCGTCGCTCCCTTGCCGCCCTGGCCCTAGCGATGGTGTTGCCCTTCCCGGGTCTGGCCCCTGCGGCAGCCCTGGCAAACGTGGTGGTAAAGCCAGGCGAAACCCTCTCGGAAATTGCCGACCGCCACGGCGTCAGCCTCACCCGACTGATGCAGGCCAATGGCATCACCAACCCCAACCTTGTGGTGGCGGGCCAGAGCTTGCGGCTGCCAGGCAGTAGCGCCGCTGGCGCTGGGAGCTCCAGCGGCGCCAGTGTCACCGTCCAGCCCGGAGATACCCTCTCCGACATCGCCGATCGCCAGGGGATCAGCCTCAACCAGTTGATGCAGGCCAACGGCATCACCAACCCCGACATGGTGGTAGCAGGCCAAAAGCTGGTGCTACCTGGATCTCGCCGGGCAACTGCGGCCGCCGCTCCCCGCGAGCTGCCCACCGCCCCTTACACGGTGAAAAGCGGTGAAACCATCTCAGAAATCGCCGATCGCTTTGGCACGAGCACTGAGCGCCTGATTCAGTTAAACGGGATCAGCAATCCAAATCTGGTGGTGGCGGGAACACGCCTGGCTATCCCTGGGCGTCCGTCCTCATCGGCCGCCCCCCGCAGCACAGCGGCCCCGCGCAACGCCAAGGAACACGTGGTGCGCAGCGGTGAGAGTCTCTCCACCATCGCCGACAGCTATGGGCTGCCGGTTGAGCGGCTGGTTGCCATCAACAAAATCGATGACCCCGATCTGGTGATGTCCGGCGCCCGCCTGAAACTGCAGGCCCCGCCTCCGGTGAAGGCCACTCCAAAGCCAGCCACTCCAAAGCCCGCCGCCGCCCAAGCCAAACCGCAGACCAAACCCAATCCCAAGCCGGTGGCAACTGCAACTGCAACTCCAACTGCAGTGGCAACGGCAACGCCAGTAACAACACCAGTGGCAGTGAAAACGCAAGCACCCACATCCACTCCCCGGCCCACACCCACCGTTCAGCAGCCCATACAACAGGCCATACAAAAACCTGTTCAACAAGCTGTTCAACAGCCAATGCAAAAGGCTGCTGAGAGGGCTGTACAACCCGCAGTACAACCAGTCGTACAAGCGGCGGTCCAGCCGAAAATCCAACCCACTCCGAAGCCCTCCCCAGTCGTTGCCACGCCGATCGCCAAAGCCTCAACCACTTCGACTACCGCAACCACCTCCCCCGCCAGCCGGCCGAGCACTGGCAGCAAGCCCAGCAGCAGCAAGCCTCAGGGTCCCGACTGGCGCAGCTATGGCCCACTGCAAGTGGACTGGGCCAACTGGCAGCCCATGGGGGGCAGTTTTGTAGCCCCAACCCTCAATAGCGATGGCAAGCCCGTTTATTTGGCGGTCAACTGCGGAGCCCGCAAGCTCAATGCCACCAGCCAATCAGGCCAATGGAAAAGCTGGGATGCACCCCAGAGCGACTTTGAGGAGCAGCTAATCAGCGATATCTGCAAAGCCCGGGCCAGCTAATCCAACCGGCTAGCCAAGCACCACCAATCAGGCTGCCCACTCAGGCAGCCCAGTGAAGTGGCCAGGGCTGGCGCACGTAGCGCCGGCCCGAAGCGCGCAGATAGAGACGCTGGGCGCCGTCATCGCTTTCGCTGAGCAATTCCTCCTGGGCCAGCCGCCGCAGCAGCCACCCCCAGCTCGCTTCTTGCTGCTGTCGCTGCTCAACCGACACTCCGGATGCGAGCTCCTCAGCCAGGTTGCGTAGATCGCGGCCGGGACGAAGCTCCAGCACCTCCAGCGCCTGGTGCGCCTCAACAGACCAATCCCGGCTTTCACGGGGACTACGGCAGTTATCGCAACGGCCGCAGGCAGCCGCCAGTTCCCCTACGGCCAGCAGCAGCGCCTGCTCCCGGCAGCCCTCGCCCTCCGCCACCGCTTCCATCCGCCGCAATTGTTGCTGGGCCAGCTCCAGCCGTTGCTGGTCCTGCTGGCGCTGGGCCCCCACGCCCCGAATTGCCCAGCCCAAGCTGGTGCGATCAGCCGGGTCGTAGAGCACCAGACAGCGCGCCAGTTCCCCATCCCGGCCGGCCCGGCCCGATTCCTGCAGATAACCCTCCGGACTGGCCGGCAGGTCCAGGTGCAGCACTAGTCCCACATCCGATCGGTCCACTCCCATGCCGAAGGCCACGGTGGCCACCAGCACCGGCCGCGGCTGCAGCTGGAAATGCTCCAGGGCCAGCTGGCGGCTTTCGGGGTCCATGCCGGCGTGATAGGCGATCGCCTCCACCCCGACCCCTGTCAAGCGAGCCGCCCATTGCTCCACCGAGCGGCGGGTGCGCGCATAAATCAGAACGGCGCCCCGGGATGCCCCCAGCTCCGCCAGCACCAGGGGCAGGGGATCGGGCGGGCGCACCTGCATGCCGTACACCAGGTTGGTGCGGCGGGCCGAACGCACCTGGATCAGCGGTCGCCGCAGCTGCAGCAGGCGAATGATGTCGGCCCGCACCTGGGGGGCTGCGGTGGCGCTGAGCGCCACTAGGGGCACCCCGGGGCACTGAGCCCGCAATTGACCTAGGCGGCGGTAGTCGGGGCGGAAATCATGGCCCCAGGCGCTGATGCAGTGGGCCTCGTCAACCGCAAGCGCCACCAGCTGGCCGCTCTCCAGAACGTCGTCGAGCAGCTGGCGGGTGGCTTCCCCCTGCAGCCGCTCCGGGGCCAGATAAAGCAGCCGCAGCCTGTGATCGCGCAGCCGCTGCAGCAGCTGGCGCCGCTCCGGCAAGGCCAGGCCGCCATGCAGGCAGGCGGCAGGGATGCCTCGGCGTTGCAACTGGCTTACCTGGTCCTGCATCAGGGCAACCAGGGGGGAAATCACCAGCACCAGCCCACCACGCACCAAGGCGGGCAGCTGATAGCAAAGCGACTTGCCACCGCCAGTGGGTAGCACCGCCAGGCAGTCCTGGCCGGCCAGCAGGGCCTCCACCACCGGCCTCTGACCGGGACGGAACTCGGACCAGCCGAAATGGCGCTCCAGGGCCAGCGCCAGGGGATCAGCGGGGCCAGAAGGCAATTGGGCCCTACCCGTAGTGCTCACTGACCATAGCGACCACCAGATGCGGTGCTACGGGCCGGTCTTGGCAGGGGTGGTCATGGCCGGGCCGGTCATGGCAGAGGTGGTCATGGCAGGGGTGGTGGCGGTAGCTGCTCCGGTGACTCCTCCACTAGTTGCAAGCGCACCCGCTTGCCCCCCGCCAACTCCCCCAGGGACACCCGCAGGGTGCTGCCGCTGAGCGACTGCAAGGCAGTGAGCAGTTCGCGCAGGTGGGGCGTGCTGCTGCCGCTCTCCACCCAGAGGCGCTCCTGCAGGCCCCCGAGCCGCCGCCAGCTGGTGTGCAGCTTCAGCACGGCACTCTCCAGGGCCTGGGCCTGGCCCACCGCATCGGCCAGCAAGCCCAGGGCATCGAGTCGTTGAGCCTCCTGCAGCGCCTTCTCGAAATCCAGCTCCCCCTGCTGAAAAGCCCGCACCGCCAGAGCTGCCTCCGCCGCCTTGCTCAACCAGCGGGCCGTGCAGGTCACCTCCTTGACTCGCTCCAGCTCCGGCTCCTCGCGCAACACCTTGCGCAGGTCCTCCTGCTGGTCTTCTGGCAACTTGGCCAGCTCCTTCACCAGGGGAGCCACAGCCCGCGGTGGCAGGAGATTGTCAGCTGTGCGCTGGCGGATCTCCTCGGGCAAAAGGGGGCTGGTGGCGGCTGTGAACTCATCACTAAGACGGCGCACTTGCTTGCGGGTGATCTGCTGACCCTCATTGGCCGCCTCGCTGATCATCTGCTGCACCTCCGGGTCGGCCTGGGCAGTCTCCAGAAAGGCCCGCTTCGAAAAGTTGTTGACGCTGGTTTCCTCAAGCAGGCCGCCACCAACCAAGCTTTCAGCCGACTCAGCCAGCTGGATCAAGGTGTAGGCCCGGGTCTTGCTGATTTCCCGCTCCCGCAGCCACTGCAGAAAGCCCGTGCCTCGCCCTTCGCCGCCGCGCTTCTCCCGGTCCCGCACCGCCGCCAAAATCCGCCCGCGCCAGATTTCGGTCTGCAGGTCAAAGCGGTCGCACACGGCCCAGGCTTCTTCAAGCCTGGCCAGAAATTCCATCGTGCTGATGGTGTCGCTTTCGGGGTCGGGCAGCTCGAGGTTGAGCACCGGCGGCGCCGGGACCTCCATCGGGTCCATGGCCATGGGAAAGGACGGGCTGCTGTGCTGTCGATGGTGCCATGGGCAGCCAACGTCTCACCAAGGGCGACGAATCGTGACGCCCTTGGTGAAGCCCACCTCCTGCACGGGTATCTTCGCTTTGGCAGCCAACCGATCTAAAGCGCAGCGATGGCAATCTCCCGCGGCGACAAAGTGCGCATCAAGCGCCCCGAGTCTTACTGGTTCAACGAAGTCGGCACCGTCGCTTCGATCGACACTTCCGGCATCCGCTACCCCGTGGTGGTTCGCTTTGAGAAGGTGAACTACAACGGCTACAGCGGCTCTGAAGGCGGCATCAACACCAACAACTTCGCCGAGAGCGAACTCCAAAAGGCCTGAACCGCATCAGCCTCTTGGGATCAAAGTTGCAGGACGATTCCCAGGCCTCTCTAAAGCCCGTACAACTTTTGGTTGCACGGGCATTTTGCTGGGCAAGGGCCTAAGGCAATGCCGGAATTACCTGAAGTTGAAACCGTGCGGAGGGGTCTCGAGCAGCAGACCCAAGGCTTTGAGATCAGCAGGGTTGAGGTACACCGGGCTAGGGCCATAGCCAGCCCGGTCAACCCTGCTGCATTCGCTGCGGCTTTGTGCGGTTGCCGAGTTGGCACCTGGTCTCGACGTGGCAAATATCTGATGAGCGAGCTCAGTCGAGGGGGGGAGGAGGCTGGCAGCTGGGGCGTGCATTTGCGCATGACGGGCCAATTCCTTTGGCTGGAAACCCCGAAACCGGCCTGCTCCCACACCCGAGTGCAACTATTTGCTGCCGGCAATCAGGAACTGCGGTTCGTAGACACCCGCAGCTTCGGCCAGATGTGGTGGGTTCCTCCCGGCGAACCGTTGGACTCGGTAATAACGGGCCTGGGGCGGCTGGGCCCCGAGCCCTTCAGCCCAGCCTTCAACGCGGCCTACCTTGCCGAGCGGCTGCGGGGCTCGAGGCGGCCAATCAAAAATGCCCTGCTGGATCAGGCGCTTGTCGCGGGGGTGGGCAACATCTACGCCGATGAGTCCCTGTTTGCTGCAGGTATTCGACCCGCCACCAGCAGCGGCAGCCTTGGCGTCTCGCAGCTGGAGCGCCTCCGCCAGGCGCTGGTGGAGGTGCTTGAAACCAGCATCGGCGCCGGCGGCACAACCTTCAGTGACTTCCGCGACCTCAAGGGCAACAACGGCAATTACGGGGGCGTGGCCTGGGTCTACAGGCGTGGTGGCGAACCCTGCCGCCGCTGCCACACCCCCATTCAACGCGAGAAACTCGGCGGGCGGAGCAGCCACTGGTGCCCGAGCTGCCAGCATTGAACCAACCGCAAGCTTGCGTGGAAACCGCCGCATCACAAACTGCCGAGTTAGCGCAACAGCTCAGCGCAACGATGGCCGCAATTCATCGCCGCGGTTGGTGCGATGGCACAGGAGGCAACTTCAGCTGCGTTCTGCGGTGGCAGCCGCTGGAGCTGCTGATGGCTCCTAGTGGGGTGGATAAGGGCAGCGTTGCCCCGGAGCAGCTGATCGTGGTGGATGCTGCTGGGGCGGTGCTGAAAGGCACCGGGCGGGCCAGCGCCGAAACCGCCCTGCACCTAGCCCTTGTGGAGACCTGTGGAGCCGGTGCGGTGCTGCACACCCATTCTCAAGCCGGCACCCTGCTGTCCCAGCACTACGCACCCACCAAAGCAGGGGCTGCCTTCCTTGTGCTGCAAGACCTGGAGATGCTTAAAGGACTTGAAGGAGTCGCCACCCATGCCACCAACGTCTCAATTCCAGTACTGGGTAACGATCAGGATCTGGAACGACTGCGCGGCAACGCGGAACCGCACCTTGCGGCAGCGCCCTATGGGCTACTGATAGCGGGCCATGGCCTCTATGCCTGGGGCAAAGATCTGACAACAGCTCGAAGACATCTCGAGATTCTGGAGTTTCTGCTGGAGCAACACTGGCGCCAACTATTGCTTCAGGGGCTAAGCGGCAGGCAGCACGGCAGGGCAGTTGTGCAACGGCATGGCGTGAGCCATGTGTTGCTTGACATTGAGGGCACTACCTGTCCGGTGAGCTTTGTATCGGACACCCTTTTCCCCTATGCGGCTGAGCATCTCGGCAGCTTTTTGAACGAGCAACAAAAGGAACCGCAGGTTCAAGAGTTGCTAGAAGAAGTAGAAAAAGCCTGGGCGGAAGATCCAGACCCCGAAGCTCAGTCAATGCGGCAACAGGGCCAATCAGAGGGGAAGGACGGTGTTTTGAATTACCTGCGTTGGCTGATCAAGATGGATCGCAAGCTCGCGCCACTCAAAGAGCTGCAGGGGATGATCTGGGAAATTGGCTATCAGAGCGGCAAACTGCAGGGCCCGCTGTTTGAAGATGTACCAGGCGCCCTGCGGCAGTGGCATGCAGCAGGACTGCAATTGGCGGTCTATTCATCTGGATCAGTTGGAGCCCAACAGCTGATTTACAGATACAGCAGTGGTGGAGATCTAAGGGAGTTGTTTGGGAACTGGTTTGACACCCGCGTGGGCAGCAAGCGTGATCAAAGCAGCTACAGAAAGATTGCCGAGTCGCTTGATGTTGCCAGCCACCAAATATTGTTCATAAGCGACGCCCTGGCCGAATGCGAGGCGGCGGCTGCGAGCGGCATGCAGGTGCTGCTAAGCATCCGCCCAGGCAATCCGGCACAAGCGGTGAGTCGATTTGAGAGGATCAGCTCATTCCAAGACCTGGAGCTAAACCCATGAACCAAGACGATAAGGAAATTGATGCCAAAGCTGGGGCACCGCAGACAAACGAGCAACAGTTGATCTGCCTCAACCAAAACCTGCTTGAAAGCGTAGTAAGCGGTGATTGGCTGACCTATTCGAGCCATTGCAGCTTGGATCTCACCTGTTTCGAAGCAGAGACAAATGGAATCCTCGCAGAGGGACTTGCCTTCCATCAATTCTATTTCGACCTACCAGCAGCACCACTAAACAGCCCTCCAGCTCCAATACAAGTGAGCATGGCAAGACCACACATTCGCTGGATCAGTCCCGACGCTGCCGTATTGAGCTACACCCGTCTCACTCAGAAGATGGTCGACGGAGCAGCGGTTACGGCTAGCTGCTGCGAGACCCGTGTTTGGCAGAGAATAGATGGCACCTGGAAACATGTCCACGTGCATCGTTCCTGAAAATCATGTTTAGTCACCAAACCCCACCAAGAAGCTTAACCAACAAAAAAGCCACCCCTTCGGGTGGCTTTTGAGTAAACTGCTCTATCCTCTATCAAGAAGATGGAACAATTTTTTAGGATGAATGTTTTACCTGGCATCGA